>JALFOM010000078.1 GCA_022782265.1 Clostridiales bacterium
AGCGGAAGTATCTGATCCGCATGCCGGATGTGGAAAAGCTGGAGGCAGATTATGACGCCGCAGCCGCAGACATGATGCAGACCTATCTTGTCCAGACCAAATCCGGGGTGGAACGGCGCATCCGCCAGCAGAAGAGCGGCAAGGACTACCTCTATTTTTACACCGAGAAGCGCCTGAGCGAGGACGGAAAGCGCTGGGTCATCGAGCGGCCCATATCCGAAAAGGATTACGTCTCCTATCTGATGGAGTGCGACATGAGCCTGCACCCCGTGCGTAAGACCAAGTACCGCTTTAACTTTGAGGGCAAACGCTTTGAGATCGACGTTTACCCCTTCTCTGCCGACCGGGCCGTGATGTTCGTCTACGGCGACGGCTCGGAAAGCGCCAAGCTGCCGCCGGAGATTGAGATCATCAAAGATGTCACCGACAACGCGGATTACAAAAACCGGCAGCTTGCAAAAACGCAAGTTCTCTGACGAAAGAACGGGCGGCCGCAAGGGCTGCCCCTACCGGACATAAAAACGCTCAGGAATTGACCTGAGCGTTTGCTTTTTTACTTCAATTCACTTTTCCTCATTCCATGTGCGCTCACTGATGATGTATCTGGGGCGCTGCTTGGTCTCCATGTAGATCTTCCCCACATACTCGCCGATGATGCCAAGGCAAATGAGCTGTACGCCGCTGACAAAGCAGACAATGCAGGTGGTGCTGGCCCAGCCGGCCACGGCCCTGCCCAGAAGGGCAGTGACGATGGCCCAGAGCACGCCGATAAAGCTGGCAAAGGCCACCAGTACGCCGAAGCCGGTGATCATATGCAGGGGCTTGACGGAAAGGCTGGTGATGCCGTCCACGGCAAGGGCCAGCATTTTTTTCAGGGGGTAGTGGCTCTTCCCGGCGATGCGCTCGGCCCGGGAATAGCCCACGCAGGTGCTCTTAAAGCCCACCAGCGGGATCATGCCCCGGAGAAACAGGTTCACTTCCTTAAAGTTGGCAAACTCCTGCAAGACCCGGGAGCTGACCAGGCGGTAGTCCGCGTGGTTGTAGACCACCTCCGCCCCCATGGCGGAGAGAAATTTGTAAAAGCTCTGGGCTGTAAAGCGCTTGAAGAAGGTGTCGGTATCCCGGCTCTCCCGGACGCCGTAGACCACCTCGCAGCCGTTCAAATATTCGTCCACCATCTTGTCCATGGCGTTGATATCGTCCTGGCCGTCGCAGTCGATGGAGATGGTGATGTCGCAGCGGTCCTTGGCCTCCATCAGTCCCGCCAGCACCGCGTTCTGATGGCCCCGGTTCCGGCTCTGGCTGATACCGAGATAGTGCTCATCCTCCCGGGCAAGGCCGGAGATGATCTCCCAGGTCTTGTCCTTGCTGCCGTCGTTGACAAAAAGCACGCGGCTTTCGTCGCTGATCTTCCCGGCGGCGGCCAGGTCCCTGATCTTCTGAAGAAACATGGGCGCGGTGATGGGCAGTACCTCCTGCTCGTTGTAGCAGGGCACCACGATATATAGCACAGCAGGCATTTTCTGACCTCCCTCACAGCTCAGCGAAGAAATTTGTCCAGCTCTTCCACAGTCTTGAAGTAATAGCGGGAATTTCGGCGCATAAAGCGTTCGATCTCATCAATGTCGTTTGCCCAGCCCGCCGCGGCAAAGTCCACGCCGCAGCACACCGCCATATCATAACCGGGCTTTAAGTCGTCGATCATCAGCAGCTCTTCCGGCCCCAGGCGGTATATGCGCATGATCTCCTCCAGGGCAAAGGGGTTGGGCTTGCGCTGCTCCATAGGCAGATCCCAGCCAAACACCAGATCCGGCTGGGGCAGATCGTTTGCCGCGTAGTCCCGGCGGATATTCTTCTCCAGGGAGTGGGACGCCACGCAGATCAGCCCGCCCTCCGCCTTCTGGCGGAGCATGATCTCCCGGATGCCTGCATAGGCCGCGGGGATGTGCTCCTCCACATATTCCTGCCAGAAACGGACCTCAATGTCCAGATCGGCGTCGGTCATGTCGTAATCCTCCCGGCACATGGGGATGAAGCCCGGTTCAAAATTGCGCAGGAAATACTTCTCCAGACTGCATGTCCTTCCCGGGCGGTACTGTGCCAGGTATTTTAAAAAGCTGGGGTGATGTATGGTCGCGGTGCTGTTGACCACGGTGTCATCGTGGTCAAAGACAAGGCATTTATATCTCATTCTGGCCTCTCGTTTTGTTTTTTTAATAGAAGGTCGCGACGGCCTGCTCGGGCGCCTGGCAGAGGACGGAATCCACATAGGTCAGCACGGGGCCTTTCTTGCCGTAGGCCCGGTTGAACTTGAAGTTGATTTTGGCCGTCAGGATCATCCAGGAGTCGTCCTGCACGGTGTCGGCCCCCTCCCACTGGCACACAAGGCCGGCAAACTGGATGTCCTCCACACAGCAGGTCATCACATGGCGGCCCACGATAAAGGTCTTTTCCGGCAGCTTTTTCCGCACCAGGGCCCGGCACTTGAAGCGCACGGTCTTGCCCTCGTACTTCTTGGGCTCCTCAGACATGTCCCTGTACCACTCGGCATAGTCGTCGTCCCCGATCTCCACAATGGGGGCGTTCAGGTCAAAGGGCAGGGGGTCCTGAATGTCGTCATACTCCACCTTGCCGCCCACATATTCATAGGCGATATCGCAGCGGCGGGAGACGGCCCGGACGATCTTGTGGTAGTCCATCTTGTCCATGCTGCCGTTGAAGCGGTTGAACACCACCAGCTCGCAGCTTTTCAGCTTGTCGTACACCAGCTGGCGCATATTGCTGTTGTAGCTGAGGAAGGTGGTGGCGTCGGCAAACATAAACTCCTGATACACCATCCAGCCCTCGGGCATGGCGCTGTACAGCAGGTCCAGCATCCACATGCCGTTATACTCGATGACCACCCGCTCAGCCCTGGTCTCCCGGAGCCAGCGGCTGAGATTTTCGCCCGTCAGCTGATCCTGGCTCTCCACAACGCGGATAAACACGCTCTTGTCCGCAAACTGGTCGGGGGCGTATTCCTCCTCCCCCTCCTCGCACACCAGAAGAAGGGTGCGCTCGCCGTTGCAGAAGCGGCGGTCCTCCAGGGTCTCCTGGATGAACTTGGTTTTGCCCGCTTCAAGAAAACCTGTGAACAGGTATACGGGGACATCTTTTGTTTTACTCAACCTTAAACAGCTCCTTCAGCGCCTGTTCGTTCAGCTTGGACCCGATGACGCAGAAGCGCCCGGTCACGGCCGCGCCGCCGCGGCGGATATCGGTCTCGCCGGGGACATAGTCAAAATAGATCCACTCCCCGTCGCTGGCGTCCACAATGCCCTTGGCCCGGAGAACGATGCCGTATTTCGCCTCATCCTGCAGAGCGTCCAGAATGGCACGGAGCTCCGTCTCGCTGAACTTGCGGGGCGTCTCGATACCCCAGCTGACAAACACCTCGTCAGCGTGGTGATGGTGATGATGCTCGTGGTCGTGCTCATCGTGGTCGTGGTCATGGTCGTGGCAGCCGCAGCTGCAGTCCTCGCCGTGCTCGTGATCGTGGTCATGATGGTGGTGCTCATGGTCGTCATCGTCATCATCGTCGTGGTCATGGCAGCCGCAGGTACAGCCCTCGTCGTGGTCATGATCGTGGTGGTGATGATGGTGCTCATGCTCGTCATGGTCATCATCGTCATCGTGGTGATGATGCTCATGCTCCATGTGCTCCAGCTCCTCGTGCAGGGCATTGTGGTCCATGGCCTCACGGATCTGTTCCCCGCTGAGCTGGGCCCAGGGCGTGGTGATCAGGCCGGCATGGTCGTTCAGGCCCTTCAGCAGCTCCACAGCGGCGGTGGTTTTGGCCTCGCCCGCCGTGTCGGTGCGGCTGAGAACGATCAGGTCGGCGTTTTCCACCTGGTCGTTGAAAAACTCGCCGAAGTTGCGCATATACATGCGGCACTTGCCTGCGTCCACCACGGTGACTTTAGCGCCGATATGGGCGCCCTCCACCTTTTCCACGGCCTTGGCCACGTCGGACAGCTTGCCCACGCCGGAAGGCTCGATGATGATGCGGTCGGGGGCAAAGTCCTCCATCACCTTTTTCAGGGCCTTGGTAAAGTCGCCCACCAGGGTGCAGCAGATGCAGCCGGAGTTCATCTCGGTGATCTCCACGCCGGCGTCCTTCAAAAAGCCGCCGTCTATGGCGATCTCGCCGAATTCGTTTTCGATCAGAACCAGCTTTTCGCCCTTATAGCCCTCTGCGATAAGCTTGCGGATCAGGGTCGTCTTGCCCGCGCCGAGAAATCCTGAGAAAATGTCTATTTTTGTCATGGCTAATCCCTCCATGGTTTATTTTTTCTCTAAAGTCATATTATATCACTTTTTCAGCTCTGTCACAAGGGAAAAAGACTTTTCACCCGTAAACAATCTGTGAATCCTCCCCGCCGGTTGACACAGGACGTATCCCGAAATAAAATTTCTCTGCAAAGTGAAATATTTCCTTGGAAAATACGACTAAATGGATAAGGGAAGGAGGTTGAAGCATGACAGACGCCTCAATTATTGCGCTGTATCTGAAGCGCTCGGAGCAGGCCATAGCGGAGAGCCAGAATGCCTACGGCCGCTACTGCTACCGCGTGGCGGAGGGGATATTAAACGACGCCTCCGATTCGGAAGAGAGCGTTAACGACACCTGGCTTGCCGCCTGGGACAGCATACCGCCCACGCTCCCCCAGAGTCTCCGGGCCTATCTGAGCACACTCACCCGGCGTATCTCCATTGACCGCCTGCGGGCCAGGCGGGCAGAAAAACGGGGCGGAGACGGGGCGCTTCTGGCCATCGACGAGCTGGCCGAATGTATCCCCTCCTCCTGGAGCGTGGAAAAGGCCGTGGAAGACCGGGAATTGATCCGCGCTTTCAACCGCTTTCTGGCCGGTCTGCCGGAGACAGAGCGGAACTTATTCGTGGCCCGGTATTGGTACGGCCTGCCGGTGGCGGAGATTGCCCGGAAATTCAGCTTCAGGCAGAACACGGTGCTGACCAAGCTGCGCCGCACCCGCCTCCGTCTTTCCGCCTATCTTGAACAGGAGGGACTACAGTGAACAAAGATCATTTTTTTGACGCCTTCGGGCAGATCGACCCGGCCTATGTTTTCGCCGTGGATGAGATTCTGGCCGGTTCAGGGGCAAAGTCCGCCGCCTTTTCCCGCCGAAAGCTGATCCGGGCGGCGCTGATCGCGGCGGTAATCGCGGGACTGCTCACCGTCACCGCCTATGCCGCCGGGCTTTTCGGGCTGCAGGAGCGGCTGATCCGGGATCCGGCCCCCACCGGGCAGAGCGCCGGGATTTCCGTGGAAACGGGAAAAACACTTGATGAGCTGCAATCAGTCCACCACCGGGATTACCTCTCTCTCAGCGGCGTCAACGGTTCCCCCGAATACCGTGCTGCCGCCGAGTGGCTGGCCTATAAAGGCAGCCATGCCGACCAGATGGCTGCGGAGCAGCTGGAGCAGGGCAAGGCCTACTACGAATGGCGGGACCTGGAACGCAGCTTTGCCCCCGACGAGGAGACGAAGGAGATCTGCCGTCTCTACCAGGTCTGGGATGAAGCCATGTGGGACAAGCTTCAGGAAATCGCGGGAAAATACGGCCTGGCGCTGCACACCGGCCGCACTGCCTTCCCCGGCGTTCCCCGGGACTACGGCATCTATGAGGACGGCTCCTTCTCCGCTGCCATTGAAGCCACAGCCCGGATCGGTTTTTCCTACACCATTTATCTGGAACGTCCGGGCAGCCTCCCCGCGGACGATCTGGCCGCCGGCACGGAAGAATATGAAGAGTGGGCCTATAGTAACGCCTGGGGTGATGAGCTCAGCATTGCCCGGTGCGCGGACGATGATTGGGCCCTTGTGTTCTACACCGGGGAATCCGCCACCATTACGCTGCGGGTGTGGTACGGCGGCGGGGAGGATCACTCCCTGCTGGAAAGCTACGCGGACAGGATCAATTTTGGAGCCGTGGCCTCCCTTTCTGACCCGGAGGAGATTCTGACCATGCTGAGAGGAGATAAGACATGAAACGCATTTTATCCATTTTAATGCTTCTGATCCTGATCCTGAGCTTCTGTGCCTGCGGCAGCACGACTCCGGAGGCGCTTCCCACCGGGCAGAGCGCGGAAGCGCCTCCCGGCAGCGTCAGCGTCGGGGAAGAGCCGGTAAGCTCCGAATTTTCCACCGACGACGGCCTGATTCAGGTGCGCATCCATACCCAGGAAGCGGTCTCCGTGCCGGAGACCATGCCCGTTCTCCGCATAAAGCCCAAAACCATCACCATAGAGGCCCTGCAGCAGATCGCCCGGGCGGTTTTCGGCGACGCGCAGCTGTACGAATACAGCGGGGAAATGAGCCGTGAGGAGCTTCTCGCGTGCATTGCCGCCATGGAAAAAGGGGTCACGGACGAGGAAATCAAAGCCAGCTACGGCGAGGACATCAGCGACGCGGTTTTGGAGAGCGTGCGCCAGGCCCGGCTGGAGATGCTGGAGTATTACCGCAACGCCTACGCCAATGCCTCAGACGCCCCTTCCCCCACCCCCTGTCAGTGGAAATTCTGGCCCATGGAGCACTACGCTTTCCATGACTACGCCGGTACCGACCCTTCCTACACCGATGACATCCCCTACGGCGTTCAGGCCGATCTGCGGGCTACCGCCACGGTGGACGGCATCCCCTATCAGCTTTGGGCCAGCAACGTTGAGCGGGAGGACTTTTGCAACCACAGTGTCAGCATCTTTCTCAATACGCCCCAGGGGATGGCCGACCCCAACAGTGAGCAGTACAAAAGCTGGGTTGAAGGTCTGGGCATCTGCACTCAGGAGGCGGCCACAGAGCAGGAGCTGGACGCAGTCTTGAACAAAGCCGACCAACTGCTCCGTAATATGGGGCTGGGCGACTGGCAGCTCCGGGCGGAGAGCTGCATTGGCTACAACTACAACAACAGCTGGCAGATCGCTGTGGAGGGGCAGCCCATTTACGCCGGTTACCCGGTGGTCAGGCAGGACGCTATCAAGGATGTGAGAGACTCCCCCTTTTACTGTCAGGATGATTATTTTGAGAGCGTGCGCCTGGTTTTCACCAACGACGGCAAACTGCTGGAAATGAGCTATCAGGGTGCCGCCCAGGTGGTGGAAGTTGTGGAAGAGGCCGCTTCGCTGACCGGTGCGGTGGAGCTGCGGCAGCTTGTGTCTGACACCATGCACGGCTGGGAGTACAGCGATCTGTTTGATTACACGGCAGACGGGACAATGAGCTGCTTTGGGGACCTGAAAGTGGAGATCAGCCAATGCGGCGCGGATATCAACGCCATCACCGTGGGCTTTGCCCGGAAGAAAACCGAGGGCACAGATTATCTTCTGGTCCCTGTCATCAGCTTCCGGGGCAAGCTGCAGGTGGCGGGTACCCTTGAGAGTGGCAGCACATCCCCCATAAACCTGATGATGGGGGACAACAGCGGCGAACACGCCCTGCTGATGATCGACCTCACCACCGGCAGCGTGATTTAGCCTGTCCCGGCAAAATATAAAGGTTCAAGGCGGCGCGAACGCGCCGCCTTGAACTATATCATTGGATCATTCTGTTTTCAGCAGAGCTGGCTGCCGGCGGGAACGCTGTCGTCCAGCATGACGAGGTGCAGCTCCTCCTGGCCGTTTACCTCGCGGACGGCGGAGAGCAGCATACCGTTGGACATCTGGCCCATCATCTTTCTGGGGGGCAGGTTCAGAATGGCCACCACGGTCTTGCCCACCAGCTCCTCCGGCTCATAGAACTTGTGGATGCCGGAGAGAATCTGCCTGGGGGTGCCGCTGCCGTCGTCCAGGGTGAATTTCAGCAGCTTTTCGGACTTTTTCACCGCCTCGCAGGTCAAAACCTTGCACACGCGCATGTCGCACTTGGCAAACTCGTCGATGCTCACATCGGGCAGGACGGGCTTGGCCTTGGGCGCGTCGTTGGCGTGCTCCCGCTTCTCCAGCTCCTCCAGGGCCTTGGCCATGTCGATGCGGGGGAAGAGAGTCTCGCCCTTATGGACGGTGACGTCCGCGGGCAGAACGCCGTATTCGCCGGTCTTTTCCCAGGTGACCGCCTCGCGGTCAGCTCCGATCTGGGCAAAGGCTTTTTCGCAGCTCTGGGGGATGAAGGGCGTCAGCATCACGAGAGCGACCCGCAGGGCCTCCAGCAGATTGTACATGACGGAGGCCAGACGGGGCTTTTTGCTCTCGTCCTTGGCCAGCACCCAGGGGGCGCACTCGTCGATGTACTTGTTGGCCCGCTGGATGAGCCTGAACACCTCTTCCAGAGCCAGATGGAGCTGCAGAGCATCCATCTGCTTTGCATATTTTCCCTTGGTAGAGCGGATCATCTCCACCAGCTCGTCGTCGATGGGATCGGCCTCTCTCTCAGCGATCAGGGTGCCGCCGAAGTATTTCTCCACCATGGCGGTGGTGCGGGAGACCAGGTTGCCCAGGTCGTTGGCAAGATCGGTGTTGATGGTGCTGATCAGCAGTTCGTTGGAGAAGTTGCCGTCAGAGCCGAAGGGGAAGGTGCGCAGCAGGAAGAAGCGCAGGGCATCCACGCCGAACATATCCGCCAGCACATAGGGGTCCACCACATTGCCCTTGGACTTGGACATTTTGCCGCCGTCGATGACCAGCCAGCCGTGGCCGTAGACCTTCTTGGGCAGGGGCATCTTCATGCTCATGAGCATGGCGGGCCAGATAATGGAGTGGAAGCGGACGATCTCCTTGCCCACAATGTGCACGTCGGCGGGCCAGTATTTCTCATAATCGTCGTACTTGTCGTTGAGGAAGCCCAGGGCGGTGCAGTAGTTGAACAGGGCGTCCACCCACACATAGACCACATGGCCCGGGTCAAAGTCCACGGGAATACCCCAGGTGAAGCTGGTGCGGGAGACGCACAGATCCTCCAAGCCGGGCTTGATGAAGTTGTTCACCATCTCGTTGACGCGGCTGGCCGGCTCCAGGAAGGTGCCGCTCTCCAGCAGCTCCTGCACGGGCTTTGCGTACTTGGACAGGCGGAAGAAATAGGCCTCCTCCTCCGCGTCGTGGACCTCGCGGCCGCAGTCGGGGCATTTGCCGTCCTTCAGCTGGCTCTCGGTCCAGAAGCTCTCGCAGGGCGTGCAGTATTTGCCCTTGTATGCGCCCTTGTAGATATCGCCCTTGTCGTACATCTTTTTGAAGATGCGCTGGACGGCCTCCACATGGTAGTCGTCGGTGGTGCGGATGAAGCGGTCGTTGGAGATGTTCATCAGCTTCCACAGATCCAGAATGCCGCCCTCGCCGGTAACGATATGGTCCACAAACGCCTGGGGGGTGACGCCGGCGGCCTTGGCCTTTTCCTCGATCTTCTGGCCGTGCTCGTCAGTACCGGTCAAAAACATCACATCGTAGCCGCAGAGGCGCTTGTATCTGGCGATAGCGTCGGTGGCCACAGTGCAATAGGTATGGCCGATGTGCAGCTTATCCGACGGATAATAGATCGGCGTCGTGATATAAAAGGTTTTTTTCTCTTCCATGCTCTTCTCTCCTAAAACTCTTAAAATAAAAGACTGAATTTAACCGTCGACGATGATGACATCGCCTCCGCCGCCTTCACCGCCGGAACCGCTGCCGCCACTGTCACCGCCGCTACCGCTGTCGCCGCCGCTGCCGCTGTCGCCGCCGGTACCACTGTCGCCGCCGGTACCGCTGTCGCCGCCGGCACCGGTATCACCGCCGGTGCCGGTGTCGCCGCCCTCACCGGGAGGCGTGATATTTTCAGGCCACTTGATGTCCTCCGCATGGAGATCGTAGTGGCTGACCGCCTCGTCGATGGTGCCCAGCAGGTTGCCGTCCTTATCGTAAACATACCGGTAGGAGAAGGCTCCCCAGCCCACCTGCACGTCGGTGTAGGTGGTGTCATAGACCGGCCACCAGGAGGACTTGGGCACCACATAGGTGCCGTCGATGTTGCTGCCCCAGATTTCTATGGTCAGGGCCTTGGTCTCGTGGTCGGTATAGGCCACCAGCTTCACCGGGTAATCCCGGTTATTTTTGAACTTGAAGTCCGGGCCGGGCCAGCTGACTGTGGCGTCCAGGCCCTTGTCCATATAGCCCACGGCGAACATGTGGCAGCTGCGCTCCACAGTCTCCAGATTTGCCGCCAGGGTGGCGCAGTACAGGGTGGAGGACACCTGGCAGATACCGCCGCCGACCTCCTGGACCACCTGGCCATCGTTGTAGGCCGCGGCGGCCTTGAAGCCCGCCTCCTCCGTGCGCTGGCCCACATAGCCGTTATAGGAGAACTCCTCTCCCGGCATGAGCACCAGGCCGTTGAGCTTGCTCACCACCAGGTCGATATTGTTGATGCGGTTTTCCGTGCTGCCGTAGAAATAGGTGGTAGTAGAGCCCAGCTTATCCCGGAACAGCAGCTCCTTCAGGCTCTCCTCCGTGATCTCCGGGATGGTCAGTTCCACCGGGATCTCCACCTTTTCATTCAGCTTTGCAGCCTTCCAGAGCTGCTCGGCTTCCTCCACAGCAAATTCCACGCCGTCTACCTCGGGGACGATGCTGTCCGTCTCCTTGTCGTAGTAGGCGTCCTCCGGGCTGGCGGACAGCTGCTCATACAGAGCCTGGAAGTCGGGCATATCCACCTCGGTCTCCGGCATGACGTAGCTCAGCTCGGTCTGTTTGTTCAGCAAAGCCTGAGCCACCTGCTTATACAGCTCCCCGGCGTCTATCTGCAGCTGACCGGCGCCCTTAACCAGCACCAGCAGCGAATTATCCTTGTCGATCTCATAGCCGGCATACGCGGCCATGTTTTTATTGTATCTTGCCACGCCGAAGTTGACCAGCTTGGCGATATAGCTCTCGTTGAGCGTGGGCTGGATCAGGCTCACATCCTCGGGCTTGAGCAGTCCGCCGATGTAAGTAAACAGATTTTCCAGCCAGTTTCCGTCGTGCCCGTAGCGGAAGGCGGCCTCGGTGGCCCGCTCGGCGGTGATGTTGGCCCCCGCCTTGGTGTAGTCCAGGCTGAAGTGCACGTCCATGGGCAGAGCGACGGCAAGCGTGCCGCTGACGGACTGGTCCCACAGCTGCCGGTCAAGCTCGGCGCGGGTCTCCTCCCTGGTCATGCCGCCCACACAGATCCCGCCCACATAGACATTGGGCAGGTTGGTTTCACTCAGCGTGATCTGCCGTCCGGCAAAAACCGCTCCGCCCGCCAGAAGAACCAGCACAGCCAGTACAACGGACAGGATGATCAGCGCTTTCCTTCTTTGTTTAGGATCCTTCGGTGCTTTGGGCTCCTTCGGGGGCTTGGGCGCTTTGGGCTCCCTGGGCTTTTTCTCTTTGACGATCTTCTCTTTTTCCTTTTTCTCTTTCACTTACTTGTCCTCATTTACCTGTTGCTTGTACAGCTCCGCGAAAAGCTCTTCTTCGCTCTTGGGAACGCTGATCTTCTCTTCTGCCCGGAAGGCCTCGCCCAGCCAGGGCGTGCCCTCGATCCTGCCGCTGGCCTGGGCCTCCAGCAGGATGCCGATAAGTGTGTTGGATATCAGGAAGCCGGGCACGGTGAAATGCCAGCGGCCTTCCTCCTCTACCGCCCAGCCCTTCTGCCGGAAGGCCAGCAGGGCCTGGTAGACCGGCCGCCAGTCGCACTGGCAGCGGAGCCGGTAATCCCGCTCAGAGATGCCTCTGGATGTGCGCATACCCAGCATTATGTACTCCACCGCCCGCTCCAGCGGGTCGATGTTTTCATACTCGTCGATGATGCTCACCTGCCGGTCTATGCCGGAAATATATTGCTTCAGATCCTTGATGAAGCTGTAGCGCAGGTTGCCCACGCAGGAGTGGGCGCCGGGGCCGAAGCCCATATAGTCGTCCAGGTTCCAGTATTTCAGATTGTGCTTTGATTCAAAGCCGGGGGCGCAGAAATTGGAGATCTCATACTGCTTGTAGCCGTAGCGGTCCAGCATCTCGGCGGCGTAGCAGTACATATCCGCCTGCTCGTCGTCGTCCGGCAGGATGGGAGAGCCGTTATAGTTCCGGTACATCTCCGTCCCCGGCTCCAGCTTCAGCCCGTAGCAGGAGATATGCTCGGGGTGCAGCTCCACCACCTTGGCCAGGGTGTCTGCCCAGTCGCCCTTGGTCTGGCTGGGCAGGCCGTAGATCAGATCCACGCTCACGTTGTCAAAGCCGGCCCTTCTGGCATTGAATACCGCCCTCTGGGCCTGCTGGAAATTGTGCCGGCGTCCGATCAGCTTCAGCAGATTGTTGTCAGACGCCTGCACCCCCAGGGAGATCCGGTTCACGCCCTCCTCCCGCAGCAGCTTCAGCGCGTTGAGACTGATGCTGTCTGGGTTGCACTCCACTGTCACCTCCGCGTCGGTGCGGACGTTGCCGTTGAGCTTCAGGGTGTTGAAAATGTCCACGATCCGGTCCGCCCCGTAAAAGCTGGGAGTGCCGCCGCCGAAATAGATGCTGTCCACCTCGTACTGCTTGATGGAAGGAGCGGACTCCTCCAGATGGTCCAGCAGCGCCTCGTGATACTCCGGCATCAGGTAGTCGCAGCCGGACAGGGAGTAGAAATCGCAGTAGCTGCACTTGCTTGCACAGAACGGTATATGGATGTAGATTCCCAGCCGTTTTCCCATGGTTTATCTCCAGAAAGTTTAGTTATTGTCTCAGAAAAGTTCGCTGACCTGCGCCACAAAGGCGGCGGGGTCCTCGATATCGCAGCCTGCCATCATCTCGGCCATGGTCTCCAGGATGCAGGAGAGGGTTTTGGCCTTTTCCTGATCGCTTTCATAGGCCGCCTTCAGCGCGGCGTAGGCCTTGTGCTCCGGGTTCAGCTCCAGAACACGGTTTGCGCGGATGCTGCGCATCTCCTCGCTGGGGCCGTGGCGGAAGTATTTCTCCATCTCCAGCGTCACGCCGCCCTCGGTGGTCAGGCAGCAGGGCAGGCCGGAGAGCTTGCGGGACAGCCTGACCTTGGTCACGCTGTCGCCCAGAGACGCCTTCACAAAATCAAGTATGTCCTTATTTTCCAGGTCTCTTTCCTCGGCGGCCTTTTTTTCCTCCTCGGTCTCAAAGCCCAGATCGTCAGTGACAATGTTGCAGAAGGTTTTGCCGTCCTGGTCGTGCAGACACTCCAGCACCATCTCGTCCAGGGGGCTGGTGAGATAGAGGATCTCATAGCCTCTGGAGCGCACCTGGTCGCACTGGGGCAGGCTCATGGCGTGCTTGAGAGAGTCGGAGCCGGCATAGTAGATGCACTTCTGGCTCTCAGGCATGTTCTCCACATACTCCTTCAGGGTGATCTGGCTGTCCTCGGAGGTGTAGAAAATCAGCAGGTCCCGCAAAAAGTCCTTGTATCTGCCGTATTCGTCGCAGACGCCGCATTTCAGATGGACACCGAAGTTTTTGAAAAATTCCTCGTACTTGGGCTTGTCGTCCCGCATCAGCTTTTCCAGCTCGCCCTTGATCTTCTTCTCCAGGTTCTGGCCGATGATCTTCAGCTGCCGGTCATGCTGGAGAATTTCCCTGGAAATGTTCAGGGACAGGTCGGGGGAGTCCACCACGCCCTTGACGAAGTCAAAATAGCTGTGAACCAGCTTGTCGCACTTTTCCATAATCATCACGCCGTTGGAGTACAGGGTGATGCCGCCCTTATTGTCGCCCATGAAGGCGGACTCATTTTCCTCGCCGGGGACGAATAACATGGCCTTGTAGGAGACGGTGCCCTCCGCGTTGACCCGGATCAGGGCGCAGGGGTCCTTGCGGTCGTGGTTCTTTTCTTTATAGAATGCGATGCAGTCGTCGTCCGTGACCTCGTTCTTGCTGCGCTGCCAGATGGGGACCATGCTGTTGATGGTCTCGTTTTCCGTGACCATGCGGTAGTCGTATTTGGGCTTTCCCTCGTCGTCGGTCTCGCCGGTCTCGAAGCGCTCCTGATGCTCAATGTCCATTTTGATGGGCCAGCGCACATAGTCGGAGTATTTCTTCACCAGGGCCTTCAGCTTCCAGACCTCCAGATAGGAGCCGTAGATCTCCTCCTCGGTGTCGGCCTTGATGTGCATAATCACGTCGGTGCCGGGGTTTTCTCTCTCGCAGGGGGTGACGGTGTAGCCGTCGGCGCCGCTGCTCTCCCACTTCACACCCTCGTCGCAGCCGTATTTGCGGCTGATGACCGTGACCTTGTCCGCCACCATGAAGGCGGAGTAGAAGCCCACACCGAACTGGCCGATGATGGAGATATCCTCGCCGGCCTGCTCCTTGTCCATCTCGTCCTTGAACTTGTAAGAACCGCTTTTGGCGATGACGCCCAGGTTGTTTTCGGCCTCCTCCATGGTCATGCCGATGCCGTTATCCCGGACGGTGATGGTGCGCGCTTCTTTGTCGATGATGATGTCGATTTTGTAATCTGACCGGTCAAGCCCTACCTTGTCGTCCGTCAGGGACAGGTAGCACAGCTTGTCGATGGCGTCGGATGCGTTGGAAATGATCTCTCTGAGGAAGATTTCCTTGTTGGTGTAGATGGAATTGATCATCAGGTCAAGCAGACGCTTGGATTCCGCTTTGAACTGTTTCTTTGACATTGCTTGTTGAAGCCTCCACATAAAAAATTATTTTGATAAATTATAACACAAATATCCGTAATTTCAACAGATGGCGTAAATCTTGATAATTATTAATTTTTGGTTTACATTTGCCTTCTGTTGACTTTTACAGGTGAGACTGTTAAAATATTATTAAATAGTAAATATAAAGGAGTGATCCTATGCATCTGACAGACGAGCAGCAGGCGCTGCTCAACGGCGAAAAAGGCGAGGTCATGGCAAAGATCGTGAAGACCCTGGTCATGTACGGCGACACCTTCGGCGCCGAGCGCATGGTCCCCGTCACCGGAAAATACGGCCACACGGTCATCAGCTTCGGTCTGAAGATCATGAAGCCGGTGTACGAAATTTACGACCAGCTCATTCAAGCGGGATTGCCGGTAACCCAGAAGTTCACCGCCGACCCCCGCCCCATGGGCGCTGAGGTCCCCTGCTCTCTCCTGGAAAAGCTGGTGTTCAAAAAATTCATGTACACCGAGCAGGACAACTTTGAAGAGCAGCTGCGCAAGCTGGGCATTGTTGACGACGACGGCTACACCTGCACCTGCTACATGGACCAGGTGGGCAACAAGCCGGAAAAGGGAGAGGTGCTGTCCTGGGCGGAATCCTCCGCCGTGGTCTACGCCAACTCCGTTCTGGGCGCCCGCTGCAACCGCAACTCCGGCATTATCGAGATGATGGGCTCCATCGCGGGCTTTGTGCCCGAGTTCGGCCTTCTCACCGACGAGGGGCGCAAGGCCAGCTGGATCGTGGAGGTCAAGTGTGCGCACAAGCCGGAGGCCCAGCTTTTGGGCTCCGCCATCGGCATGAGGGTCATGGAGGACGTACCCTATGTGAAGGGCCTGGACAAATGGCTGGGCACCGAGCTCACGGAGGAAGCCTGCGCCTATCTGAAAGACTTCGGCGCGGCCACCGCCTCCAACGGTGCGGTGGGCCTGTACCACATTGAAAACCTGACCCCCGAGGCCAAGGAGCAGGGCGAAGCACTGATCCGCGAGGGCGCAAAGGTCTACGTCATTGACGACGCGGAGCTGGAGCGGGTCAAGGCCAATTACCCCGTGGTGTGGAAGAACCCGGACGCGAAGCCCCAGCTGTGCTTCGTGGGCTGTCCCCATATGTCTCTGCGCCAGCTTCAGGACTGGACGGCGGCGCTGGAGCAGGGTCTGCGGGAAAACGGCCTGAGCAAAGTGACAATCCCCACCGTGTTCACCGCCGCCCCCGCTGTGGTCAAGGAATTTGAAAAAAGCCCGGACGCCGCCAAGCTCAGGAGCTTCGGCGTGGTGCTCAGCTCCATCTGCCCGCTGATGTACATGAATAACCCCCTGTGCAAGAAGAAGGCGGTTATCACCTGCTCCAACAAGCTGCGTACATACACCAGCGCCAGATATTACACGGAGGCTGAAATTCTCAGCTTTATCACCGGCAAGGAGGGAAAGAGATGAAGCAGTTTAAAGGACGCGTGATCGTTCCCGGCACCTGCACGGCGGAGGCTCTGGTAAGCCACGGTGGCTTCAACACCCTTGCCAGCTACCAGATGGCCATGATGTTCGGCGACAAGCAGGTGAAATGCGGCGACCAGAATAATACCGACCTGTACAAAAAGCCCATGATCGGCAAGGCGCTGTGTCTGCCCATGACCATCGGCTCCACCACCGGCGGCATGGTGCTGTATACCGTATGCTCCTTGAAAAAGCAGCCGGCCTGTATGCTTTTCTCCATGCCTATCGACTCTCTGGCCGCCTCCGGCGCCATTCTGGGCAGTGTTTGGACAGACTGCAAAATGCCTGTCATTGACCAGCTGGGCGAGGCGTTTCTGGATTACGTCAAGACCGGCATGACCGTCACCGTCGGCGAAGACGGCGTGGTCACCGTGGAATGAGAAAAACATCATCAAGCAGCACAAGCGGGCAGTTTTCTCTGCCCGCTTGACACTTTCCCTTGCCGGTGGTAAATTATATGCGTTATAAACGCCGCTGTGGTGGAATCGGTAGACACAGGGGACTTAAAATCACCCGGTCGCGATACTGTACGGGTTCGAGTCCCGTCAGCGGCACCAGAAGAAAGCGCGCCTAGGCGTGCTTTCTTCAACGAAATAAATCCCTTCGGGATTTGTGAAATTTGCTTCGCAAGTGAAATACGCCTTCGGCGTGTGAAATGCGCGGCTCGCGCGTGAGGGATTTATTTCATTTCACGTTCCGCGAATCCGGAACATTTCACAATGACCGAAGGACATTATTTCACATTTGCCGAAAGGCAAATATTTCACTACAATCCCCCTGTCATTCTGAGCCGCGGAAGCGGCGAAGAATCCCGTAAACAGAAGCGCTTTCTTCTAACCACGGGATCTCACTTTGTTCAGAATGACAGCGTATTTTGGAGGAATCTTTACAAAACTGCATGACAGTTCATCACGCCATATTGCGGAGGAATATTCATGTCAAAAGTCAGACTCACCATTACGGACAGCCATTGCCGCTGCGCTTATTTCAAGAAGGGGCAGGAGTTCATTGTTGAAGATCTGTGTCCGCCCTTATGTCACGAGCTGTGGAATACCATCTATCCGCTTGTCTATGCCTTGCAGAACGGGGCCGAGCTGGATTACGGCAATGTGCGCGCAAAAATGTTTGACGCGCAATGCCCGGACGAAGGCCGGGTGCGCATTCACGGGGAACTTGCAGAGGACTGACTTTTTCCTCTGTAAAGATCGGCCTGGCACATTTTGCGTAATTCTGCCATATTGCGTTGAAAATCGGCGGCGAATCCTGTATAATGATATCATTATACATACACATTTCCGGTCTGCCCGGCACTGGAGGTAAAGAAAGATGAAAAAAGCCATCAGCCTGCTTTTGGCTCTGGTTCTGTGCTTCATGCTTGCCGCCTGCGGCAGCAGCGGCACGGGGAACGTGGATTACGACTATATCATTTCCCTGCTGGACAGGGGCGAATATGACATGGCCATTCAGGTGATCGAGATGCTTCGCACCGGCTCTTCCGCTGTTCCGCCCCAGGCAGAGGGCCCGGCAGAGGTACCCGACAGCGCGCCGGAAGTGCAGACGGAGACTGGCGCCGACATTGCCCGCGGTGAATATACCTTTACCGGCCCCGGCGAAGCCACCATTGACGCCCAGGTGATTCTGGAAAACGGCACTGACTATCATTTCCCTATGGATCTGTTCAACGGCACCGACCGGGAGCTGACGCTTCTGGAGCTGATCATCACGGACTATGAAAACGGCAATAAAGGGGAGGATTATCCTCTTGACATCAGTCAGTTCCAGGGTTGGGCCTTTTATACTCTGGCGCCGGGTACAGGCAATGGTTTTGACGACTGGCATCCCAATCCCGCCCCCTTTGACGCGAGGGATTATTCCTTTGTTTATCAGGATGAGGACAAGAACGAATACCGGGTCACCTTTACTTTTCATTTAGCGGGAGCCCCGGAAGTTGATGTCAACAATGGCGGTTCCGATGCGTCTGGCCTTGACTATTCTCAGGACCAGGGCAAGGACCTTGTGACACTGCGATATGACGCGGATTTTGAGGAGGAAGTATACCCGGGCGTCTACTGGGTGCCTGCCCGCTCCCTGGGCGACAGCCGGTACAGCAACGCGGACATTTTCCAGATGGTTGATCATTCCCCTGAGAACAAACAGGCCGCCGTCTCCACCCTGTATGAGGCGCTGCAGCTCTATCAGGTGAGCGGCTTTATCTCTGCCGATGACAACATCCGCATGGGAGAAAACGGCATTGCCTGGGAGCACCACAAGCCCGGCTATTACGCCGTGCTGACCAACAGCGGCTGCTGCGCCACCGACTCCAACTGGCTGCACTACATTCTGGACGGTGATTATGACGAGATCGGCTATATCGCCACCTCCCAGCGGGACGGCAACGGCCATGTGTTTAACTATATTCTCCAGGACGGCTGGTACTATATGATCGACCTGACCCATTACCGCACCGACTGGATCGCCACAGCCACGGAAGACGGCACTCTGGACAGTTATCACAGAAGCGACCCCATACTGGGGAACATCCATAAGACCAGGTCCATGGAAGCCTACGCGGACTACATTCAGGCAACATTCATCGATCCCCCCGGACTGATCGTAAAGTATACCGCCGCTGATGTGCCGGCACTGGACAGTGTGAGAAGCCCAAGCGGCATAGAGATCACCTACGCGCAGATGAACGATATTGAGCTTGAAATCCTTTTTGACGATCCGGGCGACAGTCTGACCTTCACTTTTACCGACGCCCCCTCCCAGTTTCCCAACTGGGCCTGACGAAAACCGATAGGATCTATTTAAGAAACAGGGAATGAGCCATGACAAAAGAAGAGATAAACCAGAGCAAATATTTTGACCCCTTTACCCGAATGATCGGGCTGGAGGTGGAGGAGCTGCGGCCGGACGGTCTGACAGCTAAGGCCAGGCTGAAGCGGGAATTCTGCAATACCTATTCCAGCGCCCACGGCGGCTATGTCTATTCTGTGGGCCACGCGGCGGCCCTTTTATCCGCCGGACTGTGCCTGGACCGCCGGGCCGTGACGGTGGACGTGTCCAATGAGTATGAGTGTTCCCTCACCGGCCCCTACGCCCGCATCCGCACAAAGCTGGTCAGCGCAGGGGAGCTGATGGTGTTCCGGGTGAGAGTGACAGACAGCAAGGGCAAGCTGTGCCTGACCCAGATCGTCACGCTGAAAGACGCTGACCTGCCGGTATGCAGTCCCGCCGAATTTCCCGTCACCATCATCCACGGCGACGAAAACTCCCCGGTGGACCCGGTGACCGGCATTTTCTATCCCCGCCTCTCCGTGTTTTTCTCCGCCGTGTGCCACACCCACGTGCTGGGCCGGGGCGAAAAGGGCATGATTTACGGAGCGGACCTCTTCCCCGAGACCGTGGACGCTTTCGGCGCTGCCCACCCGGGCATGATCTACACCGTCTGCGACAGCGCCGCCGGCGGCTCGGCGGCCTTCCTGCTGGAGAAAAAGCCCGTCACCGTGTCCAGCAGCATCCACTATCTGCGCAGCATCACCCAGGGCCCTGTCCGGGCGGAGACAAAGCTTGTCCGCGCCGGAAAGCAGCTGCTGTTTTACACCATGGACATCACTGACGGAAACGGCGCGCTTGCCGCCGTGGCCCAGTTTGTCATGCAGTGCGTGGACTATGAGATCACCAACGAGATGTCGGCGGAATACAGGAGAAAAGCCTTTAAATAAAAAACAAATTTCCCTCGCATGGGTGCTCATAAGACAGTAATTCTAAAAATGACGATTATGGCATCTGTCAGGCAGGGTTGGGAACGGAATAACGGGTATCTGGTGAAAGCCGGATACCCGTTATTTTTTTGCCGTCACGAAAAGCAATAGATTTATTCACAGCTTTCAGGTATAATTACCTTAAATCAATCCTATCCCATCCATTCCGAGATTTTTTCAAAAAATCTCAAAAAAGTTTAGAAGCATTGGAACAATTCAGCCGTTCTCATGCCATATATAGTAGAGGGCTGAATACAGAAGTGATTGGAGGTGACGCTGATGGACAAGCAGACAGGCCCAAAAGGTTTTCTTGTGGTGCTGCCCGGTGAGATCATCGAGATACCACAGGACAGCGACAAATCATGGCTGACGCTGTTTTACAGCTTGCCGCGAGAGCTTGCGGAGAAATGGAAACCAGCCTATGAGCTGCCTCGCTGTCCGTATGAGGTTTTGTGGACGGACAAATATAACCACATCGTATGTGACGATATGTTCAAGCTGCTTGTGTGGGATTGCTACGCATGGTGTGCATGGCAATTCTTTCAAGTGAAAGACCGCAAGGGCAACTACCGCGACATTCCCGGTAGCTGGAACCAGTACGCAGGATATTTCCCTTTGTGGCGGCTGTCGTACAGCATCATCCCTTACATCCGAATGAAGTTCGAGCAGAACGGGCTGGGCTTCCAGAACCTCTACAACATCCCGCAGGGCGTGGAGGTGCCGTGGCTGAGCTATCAGCAGTTCGGAAATCTGGTCGGTAATGTCACCGACATGGTGATTACAGAGCAGAATTGGCAGCCGATGATCGACGCAATCTGGGAAAACCGCACCGTGGAGGACTACGAAACCACCGGCAGTACCGTCAAGACGGATTTCATGCGGAAGTGGCATCACAACCGTTCCGGCAAGCCGATTTCTCTTGACGAGATGATGGAGAACGAGGACGGCGATATTTTCGAGGTAGCTGATCCGCGCGGCGAATTTGAACAGAAGGTTATCTCCGAAATGCAGATTGCCACCTTTGCCGAGCAGCGCATCAGCGGGAAAGACCAGGAGATATTGAAGCTGCGCATGGACGGCTTGACCGAGCAGGAGATTGCAGACAAGGTTGGCTACAAGACCGCCAGCGCAGTCCATAAGCGGATTACCAAAATTGCCGAAGCCTATGAGGACTATGTGACAGCGGAGTATCAGAAGTATTTGGACAAGTAAACAGACGCAGAAGCGGCAGCAGTTACCGAAATGGTAGCTGCTGCCTTTTCATGCAGGAAAGGAGAGTTTATGAGCAGAGAACCGTTTGAAGCCATGCCCGATGTGATGGACGCAAAGCAGCTTGCCGAAGCATTGCAGATTTCCAAAGCGGGCGCATACAACCTTTTGAGCAGCCCGGATTTTCCGACCTTGCGGATCGGCGGGCGCAAATTGGTGATGAAAAATGAGTTGGTGGAGTGGCTGAAAAGCCGCACAAACAGAACACCATGAAAATGCAGTCAAGAGCTGGAAAAGTGGCAAATCAGTCGATAAGGCAAGGTGAAATATACTCCGCATCGTTTGGGGCGTTTCTATCAAAAAATCGCAGCACTTTTCCAATTCAAGAGCTGAGAAAAAATCGTGAAAATCAGGAGGTTTTATGAGAACAGGGCTTACCAAAAAGCAAAAGACAACCGTGATTTATTTTGACGAGCATAGCCGCATGATTGAGGTGCAGACACACAACACCGATCTCAAAAAGCGTCTGACGGCATTTGCGGCAAAGCACCCGCAATGCTGCCGTCAGACCGACGATGATGAGCAAGGCGGGCTGACCTTTGAGATTGAGAAAAGACGGTTAAGTTTTCGGCTGACCGCCCCGTATAGTGAAGAACGCCGCAGGGCGGCGAGTGAATGGGCAAATCGGAATTTAAGCATAAAGCCTGTCAATACGCAAGAAAGTAAATTAGCGTCAAGAGGTGCCAGTCGCAAGTCGACCGACACCTCTTGATAAATACTAATTTGCTTTGTTTATCAACACAGTAGTACTTTACAGATTGACTAACATTTGTGCAAAATGTTCAATATGCTCAGAAAGGTCTTGGCTCCCATAGTAATTCGCAAACAAAACGGTATTGCCTCTACGCAGTACAAGGATACCGCCGGGTAAAAAGGTGCGGGTTTCTCCGGTTATCTCGCTGGTGTGAGTCCATCCTTCCCGTTTAGCATATAGACATTCATCAAGAACATCAATCTTCTGATAATCACCAGAGTTGTCGAATTTCTGCCTACTCAATTCCGCTACTCGCATTTCGGCAAGCATATTCAATGTGTAACGGGTGATGGTGATTTCCAGATTAGGTACATCACTGGGACTGTCATTCTCTCCAAATGTAGCATACTGTTGAAAGTACCAAGATTCCGGATCGAGCAGGGTTCCTTCATGAGCGATATAATCCATGTTGTAAAGTCTGTTCTGAGAGAGCTGCAAATCTGATCCCTCAATATCCGTCAGCGTGATAAAACCGGAACCTTCTAAATCATAGGGGCGGTAATCTGTCCCCGAAAACAACTGTATGGTATTGATAAAGACCGGAATCAAAATTACTAATCCTACCGCTGACAACCAACCGACCTTTCTATGTCTATTGGGTACTTTCCCATTTCTAACGGCCTTTCGATATCGTAGTAGGTAACAAAGTCCAAACAAATACGATAGGTCAATCAGCAGTAGCCCCAATGCCGACAGCAGAAATGGGAACACGGGTTTAATTGAAAAGATCTCTATAGGGAAGTATTTGAGCCATGTCCAACCGATTTTCCATGGAGCGCCGTTTTGATAAAGGCCAAGTAAAAGCACATTTGCGACCACAAGCAGTACACCGCCAATTGCTTTCTCCTTAAAAAAACGCTTCAACGCATACTCGTGCGTTTCTATATCTGTATACGCCTGTGCAGTCAGATCATCAGAGGCAAAGACATAGAAGCTTCCCCGGAATATCCCCCAATATTGCCACCCTGCATCCTCATAAAGCGCATTCAATTCTGGATCGTCTTCTGCCGTTCCTCGAATAGGCTCTAAATGGATTTGAACTATCCGTTGCTCAGTACGCTCGAAAATCGTAAGTATTCCAGCGGTCATAGAAAAGCGCAGCCCTTTCTTTGACATAGCAGCCAGCCAGTTTTCTAATTCAGGAATGTCAAAACCACCAACTGGTGTTACTCGGATTACATTCTTGCTCATACACTTTCCTCCTCTCCGTCAAGGACACAAGCTTTCAGCCGTGTCAGTTCGTCCCGAAAGACTTCCCGTCCCTTTTCGGTGATACGATAGCTGCGCTTGCGTCCATCGGTTTGTGTTTCTTCGATTAGATGCTCGTCTTGAAATTTTCCCAGAAGGGTGTAGAGCGTTCCGGGCCCAAGTCGTACCCGGCCGTGCGTTTTGCGCTCTACAAATTCCGTGATTTCGATCCCGCACATTTCGTTGTGCAGAAAAGACATCAGCACATAGAACATTGACTCAGTCAGTACGCTGCGGTCTTTCATATCAGCCCTCCCTTCATTAGACCTCAAATATCGTGCCGCGATATTTCTGCATTGCCATTATAATATCGCACCGTGATATTGTCAAGATCCCTTTGCCTGTCTTCCATATTTGTAGAGAAGGTAATAGAATACCACTCCACCTATGCGCCAAGAAGTTATTTATAGGAAATAGCACAACACTCTTAGTGATATCCAGATAGAAATAAAATAAAATTAACTGAGAGTGGTTTTTCGGTCAGGAACGAGTTGTTCTTTTTTACCTCAAATCAAGAAAGGAACGATTACCCATGCCAAAGAAAAAACTACCACAGACCATTGAGGAATGTAATGCTGAACTGGAACGCACAGAGAAACAGTTGCAGCAGTACGAAAACCGAAACAAGATACTCAACCGCAAGTTGTCCGTTGAGAAACGCAAGCCGTACCTGTTCCTCTCTGGATAACTCTATAGGCAGGGCAACCTCCAATTCCCGCGCCAGTTGGGAGTTGCACGCCTTTTCAATTTGCTCCACGCTGTTCCACAGTGATCCCCGGTCTTGAAAGTCCGGGGGAGCGTTGGGCGGCAGCAGGATTTCCGAATGGACGATGCCGCGCTTTCGGGTGTAGTCATGGATCATGCCGTCCCATTCGTTTGTGATTTTCTCGCCGCTTCGGTAGGCAGCAGCGGCAACGGCTGACTTGCCATTCCCCCGGCTGATGATCTTGATGCTGCAATGATAGATTGCGATAACGGTTTACCTCCGATCTTCGTGATTCAGCCCCATGAAACGGAACAGCTTGCCGCAGCAAGGTGTTCTGTTTCGTGGGGGACGCAAAAGGGTAGACAGCACAAGCTGTCGCAGGGAAAATGCAGTTTTCCCTGTGCGGCGCAAGCCGCCAATGTGGGTGCGTGGGAACTTCCATGCGCCCACAAGCCCTCGGCAGAGCGCACAACACCCGCAAGGGTGTATAAGTGCGCCCTTGTTACCAATCCTGTACTGGCAGTTGCCCCTTTGAAGGAGGAAACAGAAATGTTACGGGCAACTGATAAAATCACCGCGCTTTACTGCCGCTTATCCGTGGAAGATTTGAAAGAGGATAAGAAAGGCGGCAAAGAGGACGAATCCAACAGCATCCAGAATCAGAAAATGATCCTGCTCCAATACGCAAAGGAGCACCGTTTCCCGAATCCGACCTTTTTCGTGGACGATGGATATAGCGGTACGAACTTTGACCGTCCCGGCTTTCAAGCTATGCTTGCGGAAATCGAAGCGGGCAGAGTGGCAGTCTGCTGTACGAAAGACCTATCACGACTGGGGCGTAATTCCTCGCTGACAGGGCTGTATATCAACTTCACATTCCCAAAGTACAATGTGCGCTATATTGCCATCAACGACCATTTTGACACCATCGACCCCAACAGTACCGACAGCGATATTGCGGGCATCAAGAACTGGTTCAACGAGTTTTTCGCCAAAGACACCAGCCGCAAGATCCGTGCTGTCAATAAGGCAAAGGGCGAACGCGGCGTTCCTCTGACCGTCAATGTTCCATTCGGCTACCGTAAAGACCCGGAGGACAAGACAAAGTGGGTCGTGGATGAAGCGGCGGCATTGGTAGTCAAGCGCATTTTCAAGCTGTGCATGGAAGGGCGAGGCCCGATGCAGATTGCAAAGCTCTTGCAGGAGGAAAAGGTACTTAACCCCACCGCCTACAAGAAGCGTGAGGGCATCAAGACACCCAGCCCGGAAACCGCTGATCCGTACCATTGGAACACCAACACGGTCGTTCACATTCTGGAACGGCGGGAATACACGGGATGCACCGTCAATTTCAAGACCTACACCAACTCCATCTGGGACAAGAAGCAGCGGGAAACGCCTATTGAAAAACAGGCGGTTTTCTACAACACCCACCCGTCGATCATTGAGCAGGAGGTCTTTGACAAGGTGCAGGAGATTCGCCAACAGCGTCACCGCAGGACAAAGACGGGCAAGAGCAGCCTGTTTTCCGGCATGGTCTATTGCGCTGATTGTGGCGCAAAAATGCGCTACTGCACCACCAACTACTTTGAAAAGCGGCAGGATCATTTTGTATGTGCCAACTACCGCAGCAATACGGGAAGCTGTTCGGCACACTTTATCCGCGCGGTTGTTCTGGAGGAATTGGTCTGGATGCACATGAGAACTGTAATTTCCTATGTCAGCCGGTATGAGGATCATTTCCGTGCCGTCATGGAGCAGAAGCTCCGGCTGTCCAGCGAAGCCGCGATCCGCGGACACAAGAAGCGATTAGCACAGGCTGAAAAGCGGCTGGGAGAGCTTGACCGTCTGTTTATCCGCATTTACGAGGATAATGTGGCGGGGCGCATCACAGATGAAAAGTTTTCTATGATGAGCAAGACCTACGAGGACGAACAGGCACAGCTTAAAGAGGAAATTCAGACTTTGCAGCAGGAAATCGAAGTACAGGAACGACAGATTGAAAATTTGGAGCAGTTTATCCAGCGGGTACGCAAATATGAGGACTTGGATGAGCTTACCCCGTATGCGCTGCGGGAGCTTGTCAAGGCGATCTACATTGAAGCCCCGGATAAGTCCAGCGGCAAGCGGTATCAGGGCATCCGCATTTCCTATGACCTTGTGGGCTTTATTCCTGTGGAAGAACTGCTGAAACAGGAAACGGCGTGACCGAAGCCACGCCGTTCCTGAGAAAATACGATATTACTTTCTTATGACCCCCGACCCTCATCGCCGGGAGCTGTTCTTTCAGCTCCCGGCGTGTTCTTGTGCCTTGGAAATGTTAAAATCTTAATCGTCAATGTCCACAATTCCCCCCTTTTTCCGGCCCCTTTTTCGCGCCGTATGTTATTGATTTGACAGAAAAAAATATTCTGCTTGGCATTGCGCCGGGGGAAATGATATAATAAAGTGATGAAAAATCGGAGATGCTTAAAACATGATTTTTTCTGATTTTACAGATAGAAAATACAGGATACAGGAGGAGCCATGAAAGTACAATTTACCGAAACCGTGCTGCGCGACGCGAACCAGTCCCTGGTGGCCACCCGCCTGGGCTACGACCAGTTTGAGCCCATACTGGAGACCATGGACAAGGCCGGATTCTACTCTGTGGAATGCTGGGGCGGAGCCACCTTTGACGTGTGCCTGCGCTACCTGAACGAGGACCCCTGGGAGCGGCTGAGAAAGATCCGCGCCAAGATGCCCAACACCAAGCTGCAGATGCTGCTGCGGGGCCAGAACATTCTGGGCTACAAGCACTACCCGGACGACATTGTGCGCCGCTTTGTCCGCGCTGCCGTGAAAAACGGCATCGACATTGTGCGCATTTTTGACGCCCTCAACGATATTGACAACCTGAAGGTCGCCATTGAGGAGACAGTAAACTGCGGCGCTCTGGCTTCCGGCGCCATCTCCTACACCACCAGCCCGGTCCACACGCTGGACAAGTATGTGAGCATGGTCAGGGAAATGGCCCGCATGGGCGTGGGCTCCATCTGCATCAAGGATATGGCCGGTATTCTGACCCCCAAGGCCGCCTATGACCTGGTCTCCGCCATCAAGGACGCGGTGGACCTGCCTCTGGTGGTACACACCCACAGCACCACCGGTCTTGCCTTTATGACCTACCTGAAGGCCGTGGAGGCCGGTGCCGACGTGATCGACACCGCCATCTCCCCCTTCTCCGGCGGCACCTCCCAGCCCGCCACCGAGACCCTGTTCTACACCCTGCGTGAACTGGGCTATGACACTGATCTGAACGAGGACGCCCTGAACAAGATGGCCGACTTCTTCAAGCCCATCCGGGCCGACTTCCTGGCCGACGGCACCCTGAACCCCATCTCCATGGCCACCGACACCCGCTGCCTGACCTATCAGATCCCCGGCGGTATGCTCTCCAACCTGCTGAGCCAGCTGAAGATGATGAACGCTCTGGACAGATACGAGGAGACCCTGCTGGAGACCCCCAGAGTGCGAAAGGATATGGGCTATCCTCCCCTGGTCACGCCCACCAGCCAGCTGGTAGGCACCCAGGCCGTGCAGAACGTGCTGGCCGGTGAGCGCTACAAGAACGTAGGCGCCGAGATGCGGGCCTACTGCCGCGGCGAATACGGCAAGACCCCCGCCCCCATCGACCCGGAGGTTCAGGCCAAGATTCTGGGGAACGAGAAGCCCATTCAGGGCCGCTATGCCGACACCATGCCCACGGACACCTTTGAAAAGGCCCAGGAGAAGCTGGGCGGCACCGCCCGCTGCGAGGAGGACGTACTCAGCTATGTGGCCTTCCCCGAGGTGGCGGAGAAGTTCTTTGAAAAGCGCAGAGCGGACGAGGAGAAGGTTGTGCGCTACTCCATCCAGGCGCTTTAAGGAGGCTGCATCATGGATGATCTGGTGAATATTTCCATAGGGAACGCGGGTCTTATCGCCGTTCTGGGCTACCTGGTGGTGTTCCTCGGTCTGGTGCTGCTGATGGTGGTTATCATGATTATGGGAAAGATCATGGTGGCAAAGGCCAAAAAAGCCCAGGCTGCCGCCGCGGCAGAGGCTCCTGCGGCCCCGGCCCCCGCACCCAAAGAGCCCGCCCCCGGCTCCGCCGGAGAGCTGAAGCTCTATGACACCGACCCCAGAGACGCCGCCATGATTATGGCAATCGTGGCCGACACCCTGGGCAAGCCCCTCAACGAACTGCGCTTCAAATCCATCAGGGAGGTCAAGGACGATGAAATATAAGGTAACTTTAAATAACCGTGTATACGAGGTGGAGGTGGAGCAGGGCCAGGCCATGCTCATCGATGAGTACGAGCTGAGCGCTCCCGCCGCCCCTGCCGCTCCGGCTGCTCCCGCGGCAGCCGCCCCTGCCGCCGCTCCCGCTGCCGCGGCAGCCCCGGTCTCCGTGGCAGCCGGCGAGCCGGTGAAAAGCCCCATGCCCGGCAACATCCTCAGAATTGAGGTCAGCCAGGGCCAGCAGGTCAAGGAGGGCGATGTGCTCATGGTCCTGGAAGCCATGAAGATGGAGAATGAGATCGTCGCCACCAAGAGCGGCACCATCGCCCAGATCGCCGTGTCCAAGGGCGCGGTGGTGGAGACCGGCGCTGTCCTTGCGGTCATCGCCTGAGGAGGTAAACCATGGATATACTGGGTACGCTGCAAAAGCTGGGGATGGAATCCGGCTTTGCGGCCTTCTTCCTCACAGACGGCGGCTGGAAAAATCTGATTATGATCCTCATCTCTTTCGGCCTGCTCTATCTGGGCATTGTAAAGAAGTTTGAGCCTCTGCTGCTGTGCGGCATCGCTTTCGGCTGCCTGCTCTCCAACCTGAGCTACTTTGTGGGCATGGGCGCCAACGCCCTGTACCACCCGGAGCTGTGGGAGGCTTTTCTGGACGAGACCAGCCCCTATTTTCACAGCTACGGCCACATTATGAGCAACGCCGGTCTGCTGGACTTTTTCTACATCGGCGTGAAAGCGGGCATTTACCCCTCGCTGATTTTCCTTGGCGTGGGCGCCATGACCGACTTCGGCCCCCTGCTCTCCAACCCCAAGAGCCTTCTGCTGGGCGCGGCGGCACAGCTGGGCGTGTTCGTTGCCTTCTTCGGCGCGGTGCTGCTGGGCTTTACCGGCCCGGAGGCCGCCTCCATCGGCATCATCGGCGGCGCAGACGGCCCCACGGCCATCTACCTGACCACAAAGCTGGCACCCCAGCTTCTTGGCCCCATCGCCATCGCGGCCTATTCCTACATGGCCCTGATCCCGCTGATCCAGCCGCCCATTATGAAGCTTTTCACCACCGACAAAATGCGCAAGGTGAAGATGGAGCAGACCCGCGAGGTCAGCAAGACCGAGAAGATCATCTTCCCTATCGTGGTTGCCACCTTCGTTATCCTGCTTCTGCCCTCCACCGCGCCTCTGGTGGGCTGCCTGATGCTGGGCAACCTGTTCCGTGAATGCGGCGTTACCGACCGTCTCTCCGACACATCTCAGAACGCCCTGATGAACATCGTCACCATCTTCCTGGCCACCTCTGTGGGCGCCACCATGGTGGCCCAGAACTTCCTGAACTTCAACACCATCAAGATCATCGTTCTGGGTCTGTGCGCCTTCGCTATCTCCACCGTGGGCGGTCTGGTGGGCGGTCTGGTGATGTACAGGACCTCCGGCGGCAGGATCAATCCGCTGATCGGCTCTGCCGGCGTCTCCGCCGTGCCCATGGCTGCCCGCGTGGCGCAGGATGTGGGACGGAAATACAACAAGACCAACTTCCTGCTGATGCACGCCATGGGCCCCAACGTGGCCGGCGTCATCGGCTCCGCCATCGCCGCGGGCTTCCTGCTCAGCGTCTTCGGCGGCTGATACTCCCCTGACGTAAAAAAATGTCCTCTCCGGAAACGGAGAGGACATTTTTTATTCCAACAGATTTTTTCCGCAGTAGCAGCACTGCTTGTCATTGAAGTGCTGGCGGGAAATATACCTGCCGCAGTGGGGACATTTGGCCCAGATGAACCGGATCCCCACTCCGGCGATCAGCAGCACCGTGGCCGCATAGGCACACAACTGCGCATACTGTCCCCCCAGGAATCTCTGGCAGGCTGCCGCCCCCAGATATCCCGCCAGGGCCAGAATCAGTATGCTTTTGCTGACAATTTTAAGGGTCTTGAATTTCATGTCAGAATTCCATCATGACCTTGACCACCGGTTCGGGGCGCTTGTCGGCCATCTCCATTGCTTCCTTGAATTTTTCAATAGGATAACGCTGGGTGACCATTCTGTCAAGGCCCTGGATCCTGCCCTTGGCGATCTCATCGCAGATGAACTCAAACTCCTCATACTTATACATGTTATAAGCGATGAAGGACAGCTCATGCTGCTGGTGGATCTGGTAGGGGAAGCCGATGCCGTCTTTCATCAGCGCGTGCTGGTGGACGGTACCGCCGCGCCTTACGATGCGGCAGGCCTGCTCCAGGGTAGGTGCGTCGCCGAAGCCCAGGAAAACCATGTCCACGCCCACGCCGCCGGTCAGCTCCATGACAGTCTCTTCCAGATCCTGTTCCCTGCTGTTGATCACATGCTCGCAGCCAAACTCTCTCGCCATGCGCAGGTTAATTTCGGAGATGTCCGCCATGATGATGAGCTTCGGGTCATAGAGCCTTGCGCCGATCAGATCGCCCAGCCCGATGGGACCGCAGCCGATGATGGCAATGGTGCTCTCCGGGGTGATGTTCGCCCGGCGCACAGCGTAAATGCCGTTGGCGATGGGCTCGATCAGGGCGCCTTCCTCATAGCTCACGCCCTCGGCCAGCTTCACAATGGTTTTTTCGGGAACCACGATGTATTCGCCCAGAGAGCCGGTCCATTTCCCGCCGCCCAGCTCAGGCACATCGTAGGAAGCGCCCAGCACCCGCTTGTTGGTGCAGATGTTGTACATGCCGTGGCGGCAGTAATAGCACTCGCCGCAGCCATACTGGGGCTCGGCAGTGACTCTGTCGCCGGGGGCGCAGCGCGTCACGGCAGAGCCCACCTCGATCACGTCGCCGGAAAACTCATGACCGGACAGCACGGGGGGGATGCGGAAGGGGTGCAGCCCGTGCAGGGCGTGTACCTCCGAACCGCAGATGCCGCACTTGCGCACATGGATCTTTACATCATGTTCATTGATTATCTGAGGCTCCGGCAGATCGTCGCGGAACGCGGCAACGCCGATGGCCTCCATATATCCGCCTCTCATGTTAACCTCCAGATCAAATTATTTCATCAGCCCGGGCAGGAAGGTGGAAACCGCCGGTACATAGGTAATCAGCAGCAGCACCAAAAGCATGGCGATAACAAAGGGCCAGATCTTCCTGATCATATCGTTGAGGGAGATGCCCGCCACGCCGCAGCCGGTGAACAGGTTCACGCCCACAGGAGGAGTAATCAGTCCCAGGGCCAGGTTGACCACCATCACAGCGCCCAGGTGTACAGCGTCGATACCCAGACTCTGGGCAATGGGGAAGAGGATGGGGCAGAGAATGTACAGGGCGGAGTTGGCGTCAATAAAGCAGCCCGCGATGATCAGGATAATGTTGACCATCAGCAGGAAGATGTACTTGTTGCCGGAGGCAATGGAGATCAGCGCGGAGCTGGCCTTGGCCGCAATGCCGGTGAAGGTCAGCGTGTTGCCGAACACCGCAGCGCAGCCGATAATGAACATGACCACCGCAGTCTGGGAGACGGACTGGCGGAGGATCTTCATGATCTCCTTCCAGCGCAGAGTCTTATAGAAGAAGATGCCCACGATAAAGCCGTAAATGGCGGAGACGGCCGCCGCCTCGGTGGGGGTGAAAATGCCGCCG
>JALFOM010000081.1 GCA_022782265.1 Clostridiales bacterium
GCTTTCGTTGTGCAGTTGGCAGACCGCACTTCCATTATAGCAAAAGGAGTTTTTATTTCTTCCTCTTCGCTTAAGCTTTTTGGAACCACTCGCCTAGCGAGTGGTTTTACCTATACAATAATCGCCGCGGAGGATCCGCGGCGATTCAAGGCGATTATTCGCTTTTGTTTTCTTCCGGCTTTCTCATGCTGTGCTGAAGCAGCTGGTACAGGCCCTCGTGGTCGTCGTAAAACTTCTGCAGCTTATCGGAGATGCTGTCCCAATAGGCGTCGGCCTCCCGCTCCCGGGCGCGGCAGCGCTCCTCGGTTTTCAGCAGCAGGGCACGAGCCTTCTTTTTGCTCTCCTCCTCCATGCGGGCGCAGACCTTCTCCTGCTCGCCGCTGAGGCGCTGAATGTTCTCCAGATACTGTGCCGCAGCCTCCTCAGCCGCCTGAAACACGCCGCTGAGACGCAGAGACGCCTCGGCAATGGAGCCGGCCTTGTCGATCTCAATCTGCCGGTCGGCAAGCTTCCGGTTTGCCTCGTCCAGCTGGGCCTGGAGCTGGTCAATTTTCTTGCTCTGCTCCACCAGCAGTTCCAACAGCTCAGCCCGATTCAGTTTTTTCAGGTCATTATCCGTCACAGCGATCAGCTCCGTTTTTTATAATGCCACAATATTAGCACAATTTCCCGGTTTGTGCAACGCTCAGCCCCGAAGCTCCCGGAGCTTTTTCTTTACCGCCTCCAGCGCTTCCTCCGGCCGGTCAATGTTCCAAACGGCGCTCTCCATGGGGCATAAGCCGGTATTGCTGCGGTTGGCAATGGCCTCCACCTGCTCGTCCGCTTCCGCTTCAATGCCGAAGCGCCGGAACACCCCGGCGGCAGGCCGGCTCATCACCCCGGCGTATACCGCGCTGACGCCCAGCAGAACATACAGGAAGGCCGCAGCCTTGCCCACAACCCGATCGGCGGCGGAAAAGCCCTTCAGCGCCGCCCCCTGCTCCAGCAGGTCCAGCAGGGGCTTCACGCCCCGCTCATGGCTTGTATAGACTTTTTCTCCGCTGCAGATGGCGCAGGTATAAGCGCCCTCTGCCAGGAGCTTTTTTGCTCTTTCTCTGTCGTTCATGTCTCTGTCCTCCACGGGAACAGGATACACTGTCCGGTTCCCCTTTATCAACAGTCCGGCTCTCTGCCAGACAGGCAATGGTGAACGCTCCGGGATAAGCCGCATTATGCCGGCCAGGCACATCCTCAAGGGCGGCCGGTATGGCTGCGCTGAATTTTTACCGGATGAAATTGGTGCTCTGCTTCTTCTCGTACACCGGCTCGGGGACGCCGGCGGCGCGGCCGGCCTGGATGCATTTGATGAGCCAGGCCATATTCTCGCCCAGGGTGCGCATGGTCTGCAGCCCCTCCGCGTCCTGAAGGGCCTCCTCCGGGGTGTTGCCGTGGATCTGGTTCCAGTACTGGGAGGTAACGATGGGCATGTTGCTGATGGAAAAATATTTGTTCAGCACATCGAAGGCCGCTGTGGCCCCGCCCCGGCGGCAGGACACCACCGCCGCGCCCGGCTTGCCCGCGAATCTCTTCCCGGCGGCGAAAAACAGCCTGTCCAGGAAGGCCAGCAGCGCGCCGTTGGGAGAGGCGTAATATACCGGAGAGCCGATCACCAGACCGTCAAACTCGTCCAGCCGCTCGATCAGCCGGTTCACGCCGTCGTCAAAGACGCATTTGCCGTTTCTGCCGCAGCCCCCGCAGCCGGTACAGCCATGGACGGGGTCTCTGCCGATCTGGAAAACCTCCGTCTCCACGCCGTTTTTATTCAGACTTTTTTCCACTTCCCGCAGGGCGGTGTAAGTGCAGCCCTGAGCGTTGGGGCTGCCGTTGATGAAAAGGACTTTGCTCATATTATCTCTCCCCTGTAATAACAGGGCCGCCACCGGGGCGGCCCATCGTTTTTATCCTTCAAATTCGCAGACGTAGGCGATCTTGCCGCTGTACGCGCCGGGGTAATCGGCCACAGGATCGTTGCGGCTGTCGTTATAGACCCAACCGTTGTTGTTCCACAGCATCACATAGTCCTCGTACACGCCGTCGTAGCTGTCCATATAGGAGGGCTCGCCGGCGCCCCAGGGATAGATGCTGACCTGATCGTCCGTCTCCCAGACCAGGGTGCCGTCCACACGGTGGCAGCCGATCCAGAGCATTTTCACGCCGTAGCTCTTGGCCAGGTCGATGACCTTCTGCAGCTCCTCATCATCGCTGATGACCACCAGGTGTCCGCCCTTTTCCAGGCAGCGGTCCCGGGCCCCGGTCCAGCTCACATCCTCGATAAAGAGCTGATAAGTGGACTCTTTGGGCTGCTCCGGCTCTGCCGGGGCTTCGCTCTCCGCAGGGGCCTGGCTCTCCTCCGATGGGAGCTGCTCCGGCGGGACGACCACCACTTCAGGCGCCTGACTTGGCTCGGTGGGGGGATTCTGGGCCTGCTCTTTGTCGTTATTGATGGCGTTTACGGTGATGGCCGCGATGATGAGCAGAGCACAGAGCATCATGGCAAACACCACCGGCCGCCTCCTGCGGCGCTTCACCTTTTCGGCGATCTTCCGCTCCCGCTCCATGCTCTTTCCGTACTGTACGGCGGGGGTTATGGGCCGCTTGGGCACCACCGGCTCCAGTTCGGGGTTTTTCTCCTCACGGAGCTGTACCACAGGAAGCTCCGGCTCTGGCTCCTCTTCCGGGGCGGCAGGCTCTTCGGCCGGTTCTTCTTCCGGCGCTTCTCCGCTCTCTTCGGCCGGTTCTTCCGCCTCCGCCGGTTCCGTTTCCTCCGAAGGCAGGAAGGCCTCGGGGATGTCGATCACGGGCGGTTCGGCAGTCTCGGGCTCCGCTTCTTCGGCAATCTCCGGGACAGACTCCTCTTCCGCCGGTTCCGCTTCGCTCTCAGCAGCAGACTCCTCCGCCGCTGCGGTTTCCTCCGGTGCGGCAGGCTCTTCAGCGGAAGCTGCCCTCTCCTCTGCCGGAACGGTCTCTTCCGCCGGGGCAGGCTCATCCTCCTGGCCGCTCTTTTCAATGATGGACACCATCAGGCGCTCCACGTCGCTAAGCTGTTCCTCATCCTTATTAAACAGCAGCTCCGAGCTGGGAGCTCCGTCCAGATAACGGTTTTCCACACAGCTGTCCAGCATGGCCCTGATCTCGCCCACGCTCTTATACCGGTCGGCAGTCTTGAAGGCGGTGGCCTTGGCAATGATCTCTCCCAGGCGGCGTCCCGCGCTCTGGGGTGCCTTGAAGCCCTCCCCGCTCATGCGGATGGCCCGGGCCTTTTCCGGCCCCTGTTCCGCAAAGGGAAGCGTACCGCCGCTGACGGCATAGCAGAGCAGCATACCCACGGCATACACATCCGCCGCCGGTGTGGCCTGACCGTGCCAGAACAGCTCAGGGGCGATAAATTCCGCCTCCTGGCCCTCCCAGTCCCCGGTCTTTGCCGGGCCGATGGCAATATTGCCCTCTTCATCCCGGCTGATATTCTCCGGATACACGCCGCCCCGGTAATTGCCCGGCCCGGCGTCCTCTAAAATCTGCGCGCAGAGCTTTGAACCAAAGGCACAGAGCTCCCTGCGGCTGAATTTCGTTATCTTATCTCCCAGCGCCTGCTGCGGGTCAAATTTACTCTTTTTTTCCATGGGGTTTCCTCCCTGTCAGGATGCTTATCTTATCGTATCACAGGCTGTTCTCTTCGTCAATCAGGAAGGTTTAAAAACCTTATTTTTCCAGTTCATCTGCGATCGCGCTGATCTTGTCCGCGTATTTTGCCAGTTCCTTATTGGGTCTGCCCTCGCATTTTTTTGCCGCTTTCAGCAGGCGCTCCGCCGCGGCCAACAAGCGGGTAAAGGCAGTGCTGATCTTCCTGCCGCCGGACGGAGCGGTTTTCTCCACAGGCTTGCCCTGGGTAATGCGCACAAAGCTGCCCTCCAGCAGGTCAAAGCTGGTGCCGCTGTACGGCGCGAAGGCTTTATAGCCCAGCTCATCGTTCAAACAGGCGGTGAAGCTGTCCGCCGCGTCCGGGTCGCCGTGGTTAACGAACACCATTTTGGGCTTCCGCGTAAATCCGCCCAGCCAGGCAATCAGTCCGTTTTTGTCCGCGTGGCCGCTGACGCCGGGGAGGGCCGTGATCTCCGCGTTCACATGGATATCCTCGTTGAAGAGCTTGACGTCCTTCACCCCGTCCACCAGCAGCCGGCCCAGGGTGCCCACCGCCTGATAGCCCACGAACAGCACTGTGCACTCCGGCCGCCACAGGTTATGCTTCAGATGGTGGCGCACACGGCCCGCATCGCACATGCCGCTGGCGGAGATGATGACCTTGGGGGTCTTGTCCTCATTGATGGCAATGGACTCCTGCTGGGACACAGCGATCTTCAGCCCCGGGAACACAATGGGGTTCACGCCGGAACGGATCACCCGGCGCATCTCCTCGTCCACAAATTCCGTATCGCACTGCAAAAAGACGTTGGTGGCCTCGATAGCCAGGGGGCTGTCCACATAGACGGGGAAATCCCCGTGGCCGGTGACCAGGCCCTTTTCCTTGATCTCCCGGATGAAGTACAGCATCTCCTGGGTCCTGCCCACGGCAAAGGAGGGGATCACCATATTGCCGCCCCGGTCCAGAGTCGACTGTATTTTATCCGCCAGAGCCGACACATAGTCCGGGCGCTCCGTGCAGTGGAGCCTGTCGCCGTATGTGGACTCGATCACCAGATAGTCCGTTTCCTCCACCTGCTGGGGGTCTTGGAGAATGGGCTGGTCGGTGTTGCCGATGTCGCCGCTGAAGGTGATTTTCCGGTGCTCTCCCTTCTCCGTCAGCCAGACCTCGATGGCGGCGGAGCCCAGAAGGTGCCCCACGTCGGTAAAGCGGACGGTGACGCAGTCGTTGACCTGCACCGGCGTGTTGTAGGAGCAGGGGCGCATACAGCCCATCAGCCCGGCCACGTCGTCCAGATCATACAGCGGCTGGATTTCCGGCCCGCCGTTTCTGAGGGATTTGCGGCTTTTCCACTCCGCTTCGGACATCTGTATGTGAGCGCTGTCGCGCAGCATGATATCGCAGAGGGAGCAGGTGGCGGCGCTGGCATAGACCCCGCCCCGAAAGCCGTTTTTGTACAGCAGCGGCAGATTGCCCGCGTGGTCGATATGGGCGTGGGTCAGCAGGACAAAATCCAGCCGGGAGGGATCCACAGGCAGCTTCTGATTTTCAAAAATGTCCTTGCCCTGCTCCATGCCGCAGTCCACAAGACCCATTTTGTCGCCTGCTTCAATAAGCGTGCAGCTTCCCGTGACCTCATGGGCCGCGCCTAAAAACGTGACTTTCATGCGTATCGCTCCTTTTGTATCATTTTGTTTTATTTTACACCAGACTTTTTTGCTTATCAATGCCTGTCTCAAAAGTTTAACAATTGCAGCGTCCTGTCATTTCCGCTTTACTATTAATTATTCTTAATTTGTCGTTTAAGGATAGATTTAGCAAAAGAAATATGTTAAGATACAGGGTGGAGAATTGAGCGAAACGGAGACGCCTCTATGAACAAGTATTTTATCCGAACCTTATCCCTGTTTTTGATTATATCCCTGCTGCTGAGCCTCGGGGCCTGTTCTGTCCTGCCCGGGAAGGCGGAGCAGCCGGACCCTGTTCAGGATCCCTCTGCCCCCGCGGATGAGGCAGCGGAGCCTTCCCCGGAAGTCACGGAGTCGCCGGAGGCGGTGTTCATCCCGGTGAGCATCAACGAGGTGATGGCCTCCAACAAGAGTACCCTGGCCGATGACGACGGGCTTTTCCCCGACTGGGTGGAGCTTTATAACTACGGCACCGCGTCCGTGGATCTCTCCGGCTATTATCTCTGCTGCGGCGGAGAGCGCTGGGAAATCTCCGGCATCAGCCTTGAGCCGGGCGCTTACACCGTGATCTTCTGCAGCGGCGACAGTCGGGATAACCGCCACAGCAGCTTTACCATTGCCAAGGAGGGTGCTATCCTGACCCTGGAGAGCGCAGGCGGCACGGTGATCGAGCGCTTCGACCTGCCCGCCTCCGGCGGGGACGAGAGCGTGTACCGCAGTGAGACGGGCGAGATTATCACCACCCTCTCCGCCACGCCCGGCTTTGAAAATTCCCCCGCCGGGTACGCGCAGTATCTGGAAAGCCGCGTTTCGGACGGGCCCCTGGTCATCAGCGAGGTTATGGTCTATAACCAGTGGTATCTGCCCCAGAACGGGGAATATACCGACTGGGTGGAGCTCAAAAACATCTCCGGCAGCCCTTTGGAGCTCAGCGACTACTACCTGTCCGACAGCGGCAGCGACCGGGCTTTTTATCAGCTTCCGGCATACACCCTTCAGCCCGGCGAGAGCACGGTGATCCTCTGTTCCGATGAAGTGGAAAACGTGAACGCCGCCTGCGCCGCCTTCGGCCTGAACGCGGGGGACGATCAGCTCTTCCTCAGCTATAAGGACGGCAGCCTCATCGACTACGCCCATCTCCACGACATTCCCACCGGCTGCAGCTTTGGCCGCCTGGATGGCCAGAGCGGCTTCTTCCTCTTCACCTCCCCCAGTCCCGGCAGCGGCAACACCGGCGGGGCCAGAACCCGGGCGGATATGCCCGTGCTTCTGGGCAGCGACGGCGTATACAACAACGTGGACAGCGTGACCGTGGAGCTGAGCGGAACAGGCACCATCTATTACACCCTGGATGGCAGCGCTCCCAGTACTGCCTCTCCGGTCTACACCGGGCCCATCACCCTCACCTCCACTACGGTGGTCAGAGCAATCAATGCGGCAGAGGGTCAGCTTGACAGCGACATTCTGAACCTGAGCTTCATCATCAATGAAAACCACACCCTGCCCGTGGTCAGCATCGTCGCCAACCCCGCCGATCTGTTCGGCGGCGGCAGCGGCATCTATTCCAACCCCAGTCTGGACAAAGAGGCGGAGGGCGCGGCCATGCTGTACGAGGACGGCGGCAGCTTCACCATCGACTGCGGCATCAAGCTCCACGGTGCCACCTCCAAGGTGGCCCAGAGCAAGAAATCCTTCAAGCTCTGCTTCCGCTCCCGCTATGACGGTGAGCTGAACTACAACCTGTTTGATAACGGCGTCACCGACTTTTCCTCCATTCTGCTCCGCGCCGCCCAGGAGGACTATTACTCCACCCAGATGCGCGACAACATCATGCACCAGCTTGCCATCCAGTGCTTCCCGGAGCTGCCCGCGCAGGACTATAAATACGCCGTTTTGTACATCAACGGCGAGTACTGGGGCACCTACAACATCCGGGAGGCCCACTCCGCTGAGCATTACGCCAACCATTACGGCTACAACGCGGATACCGTCACCCAATGGAAGGAGGCCTGGGACTCCAGTTCCGGCTTTGGGGAAGTTTACCGCTTCATTCAGGACAACAGTCTGTCCGTTGAGGAAAACTACAACTATGTGGCCGAGCACCTGAATATCGACAGCGTCATCGGCTGGGTCATTCTTCAGGCCTACTGCGGCAACTTTGATATGCACAGCCCCAACATGCGTTTTTACTACTCCACGGAGGACGATATGCTCACCTTTGCCCTGGTGGACCTGGACCTGGGCTTCTTCCGGTATGAGATGTTCGACGGGCCCTTCCACTTTGGCTATGCCTATAACCAGCTGGCCTACAAGCTGCTGCAAAGCCCCATCTTTCAGAAGGAGCTGGCGCGGCAGCTGGGCGAAGCATTGACCGGCGCCATGTCCGATGAAAACGTGCTGGCCCTCATCGACCAGCTTGCCGACGAGCTGCGCCCGGAGATCGCCCGCGACAGGGAAAAATGGGGTGGCAGCCTGGAGCGCTGGGAGTCCATGGTGCAGGATCTGCGGGACTATGTGACCCACGCAGGCGGCCGGGCCAAGCTGATGGTAAACTCTCTCTATAATCAGATCAGCCTCACCGACGCGGAAAAGCAGGAATATTTCGGCAACGTAAAATAAAAAAATACATAAAAATATTGTCAGCCCCCGGTTCACATTCCGAACCGGGGGCTGACATTGATTTATGGGAAGAAGTACAGGGGACTACATTCCAAACAGGCTGATCTGGCTGCTCTCGGGCATATCGCCCAGAGCGCCCAGGGCCTTGAGCTGCTCCAGGTGGGTCTGGCTGACCTTGGGGCAGGCCCGGCCCAGCTCCTCCATGGAGATGAATTTCTCCCCCGTCTCCTTGCAGCGGGCAAGATCCAGCGCCGCCGTCTCGCCCAGGCCGGAGATGGACACGAAGGGCGGGCGCAGCTGCTTGTCGTCCACGATGAGAAACTTGGTGGCCTCGGACTGGTACAGGTCGATGGGGGCAAAGGAGAAGCCCCGCATATTAAACTCGTATACCGCCTCCATGGTCACCAGCAGATCCTCCTCGTTGGCGGTCAGGTCGGCCTTGCGGCGCATTTCGTTGATCTTTCGGCGCACCGCGTCGGCGCCGCCGGTCATCAGCGCCGCGTCAAAGCCGCCCTTCTGGCTGCGGCGGTAGAAATAGGCGCTGTAAAAGGCCAACGGCTCATGTACTTTAAACCAGGCGATGCGGAAGGCCATCATCACATAGGCCACCGCGTGGGCCTTGGGGAACAGGTAGGCGATCTTGCGGCAGGACTCGATATACCAGTCCGGCACGCCCAGATCCCGCATCTGTTTCTCCGCGTCTCCGGGGAACTCGCCGCTCTTTTTCACCTTGCCCTTACGCACGGCCTCCATGGTTTTGAAGGCCAGGGAGGGCTCCATGCCCTTGGCGATCAGGTAGAGCATAATATCGTCGCGGCAGCCCACCGTCTCGTTGACGGTGGCAATGCCGTTGACGATCAGGTCCCGGATATTGCCCGCCCAAACGTCGGTGCCGTGGGAGAAGCCGGACAGGCGCACCAGGGTGTCAAACTGCCTGGGCTGGGTCTCCACCAGCATCTGGCGGGTAAAGCCGGTGCCAAACTCCGGGATGCCGATGGTGCCGGTCTTGCCGATGATGGGGTCGTCCTCAGGCAGGCCCAGCACGGCGGGGCTTGTGAAGATGGACATGGTGTCCGGGTCAGAGAGCAAAATCTTTTTCGCGTCTATGCCGGTGGCGTCCTCCATCATGCGGATCATGGTTGGGTCATCATGGCCCAGCTCGTCCAGCTTCAGGAGGTTTGCCTCCATGCAGTGATATTCAAAATGAGTGGTGATGATGTCGCTGTTGGGGTCGTCCGCCGGGTGCTGTACCGGGCAGAAGTCCGTCACGTCCATGTCCTGGGGAATGACCACCAGGCCGCCGGGGTGCTGGCCCGTGGTGCGCTTGATGCCCACCAGGCCCAGAGTCAGCCGGTTTTCCTCCGCCTTGGTGACCTTTCTGTTCCGCTCCTCCAGATATTTCTTTACATAGCCGTAGGCCGTTTTTTCCGCCAGGGTGCCGATGGTGCCGGCGCGGAATACATGGTCCGATCCGAACAGCGTCTCGGTATACTTATGGGCCTTGGCCTGGTACTCGCCGGAGAAATTCAGGTCGATATCCGGGGTCTTTTCATTTCCCGGGAAGCCCAGGAAGGTCTCAAAGGGGATGTCGAAGCCGTCCTGGTTCATCAATGTGCCGCAGTCGGGGCAGTTCTTCGGGGGCATGTCCGCGCCGCAGCCGAAGCTGCCGTCGGTAATGAACTCGCTGTGGCAGCACTTGGGGCAGACATAGTGGGGCGGCAGGGAGTTGACCTCCGTGATGCCGGACATGTAGGCCACGATGGAGGAACCTACGCTGCCGCGGCTGCCCACCAGATAGCCGTTTTCCAAGGAATTCTGCACCAGCTTCTGGGCGCTCATGTAGATCACGTCGTAGTTGTGGTCCAGAATGGTGTTCAGCTCCACGTCCACACGCTCCTGCACGATAGCGGGCGGGTTTTCGCCGTAGATGCGGTGCATCTTGCTGTAGACCAGATCCTTCAGATCCTCCGCCGAGTGCTCGATCTTGGGCGGGAACAGGTCCTTGGGCAGCAGCTCGATCTCCTCCACCTGGTCCGCAATGGCCCGGGTGTTGGTGATGACCACCTCTTTTGCCGTCTCCTCCCCCAGATACATGAACTCCGCCAGCATCTCCTCGGTGTTTCTGAAGAAGATGGGGCAGTCCCGGTCCGCGTCGGAGAATTTTTTGGCCGCCTGAAGGATCTTGCGGAATTGCTCGTCCTCCGCGTCCAGGAAATGGACGTCGCTGGCGGCGATAACGGGCTTATTCAGCTTCCGGCCCAGCTCCAGGATGGTGCGGTTATAATCCTGCAATACCGTCTCGTCCTTGACCCGGCCGTTTTCCACCAGAAAACCGTTGTTGCAGATGGGCTGGATCTCCAGATAGTCGTAAAGCTCTGCGATCTTTTCCAGCTCTTTTTCCTCCGCGCCGTTCATCACCGCGCCGTACAGCTCGCCCATGCCGCAGGCGGAGCCGATGAGCAGTCCCTCCCGGTGCTGCAAAAGCAGGCTCTTGGGGATGGTGGGGCTGCGGTGGAAATATTTCAGGTAGGACTGGGAGATCATCTCGTACAGGTTTTTCAGTCCCGTCCTGTTTTTTGCCAGCATGACCATGTGGTAGGTCTTGGCCACGTCCGTGCGGCGCAGGGAGTGGTAGACGGTCTCAATATCGTCCACGGTGCGGGCGCCCTGGGCCGTCAGCATGGGCAGGAACTTGCCCATCATCCGGGCCACCACCATGGCGTCGTCTGAGGCCCGGTGGTGATTGAACTTGGGCAGGCCCAGGTGATTGGAGACGGTGTCCAGCTTGAAGCGCTTCAGCTCCGGCAGCAGGGCCTGGGACAGGGCCAGGGTGTCCAGAAACACAGGGCTGAATTTGATTCCGTGCCGCCGGGAGGCGGCGGACATGAAGCCCACGTCAAAATGGGCGTTGTGGGCGATAATGGGTCTGTCCCCGGCAAAGTCGATGAACATGCGCATGGCCTCGTCCTCAAGAGGCGCTCCCGCCACGTCGCTGTCCTTGATGCCGGTCAGCTCCGTAATATCGGGGGGAATGTGCGTCTGAGGATCCACGAAGGTGTTGAACACCTGTTTGATCTCGTTGCCCGAGAAGATGACCGCGCCGATCTCGGTCATGCGGTCGTTCATGGCGTTCAGGCCGGTGGTCTCAATATCGAAGGCCACAAATTCCGTGTCCAGGGGCAGCTTGCTCTTGCCCATGACGGCGCTGTTGCCGTCCATGTCGTTCACATAGTAACCTTCCAGGCCGTAAATGATCTTGACGCCGTGCTTTTTCCCCGCCTTCCACATGTCCGGGAAGGCCTGGGCCACGCCGTGGTCGGTGACGGCGATGGCGGGCATCCCCCAGTAGGCCGCCCGCTTGACGATAGCCGCCGGGTCCGTCAGCGCGTCCAGGGCGGAGAAACGGGTGTGCATGTGCAGCTCCACCCGCTTTTCCGGGGCGTTGTCCGGGCGGATGTGCCGCTTGCCCTTCATAATATTCCGGGGGTCCAGCACCATGTCCTCGTCGTACTTGCTGTAAATGATCTCGCCCTGGATCACCAGATGGTCGCCCTCGGCGATTTTGCTGATGATGGACTGGTCGTCGTCCGAGCGTAAAAAACGGGAGACCCGCACGGAGTTGGTCCGGTCGGTGATGTCAAAGCACAGCACCGCGCCGCCCTTTTTCACCGTTCGGCTGGTGACAGCCACCACATCGCCCTCCACGGTCACCTTGCCGGATTCCAGGGTCAGCAGCTCCATGGGGATGGGCTTTTGCTTGATGGTCCTGCCCATGAGCACGTCGCCCTTGGGCGCGCCGGAGGCGGCGGAGGCTGTGGGCGTGTATGTGGGTGCCTGGGCCGGAGCCTTCTGCCTGGGGTAGTCGGCGATCAGCTCCGCGCTGCTCAGGCCGTAATCCTCCCGGAGCCGGTCGATCAGAATGCTCTCCTCCGCCGGGGAGGGCATGGCAGCAAACCAGGCACAGACGGACATGGTCCTTGCGGACATGTCCACCTGCACCTGGGTCACATAGGCCTTATCCAGCCCGCCGCAGCTTGCGCCAAGGTCGCCGCAGCCGGGAAAAATGGTTAAAAACGGGGTATGCTGTTCGCTCATTGTCTGTCCTCGTCGTTCTCGATCAGTTCCATCAGCGCCTGGCACAGGCGCTCATAGGGATAGGTGCCCACAACCTGTCCCTTTTTGAAGATCAGTCCCTTATCCTTGCCGCCGGCAATGCCGTAGTCCGCCTCCCGGGCCTCGCCGGGGCCGTTGACCACGCAGCCCATCACCGCCACGGTGATGTCTCTGTCCATGCCGGAAACAAGGCTCTCCACCTGCTTTGCCAGGCCGATCAAATCGATCTCTGTTCTGCCGCAGGTGGGGCAGGAGACAAATTTCACGCCGCCGGTCCGCAGACCAGCCGCCTTTAGAATGGCAATGCCGGCCCTGACCTCCTCCACCGGGTCCGCGGTGAGGGAGACGCGGATGGTGTCCCCGATCCCCTCGCTGAGAAGGGTGCCGATGCCCACGGCGGACTGGATGGTGCCGTTCCAGGCGGTGCCCGTCTCGGTCACACCCAGGTGCAGGGGATAAGCAAAGCATTCGGAGGCCATACGGTAGCTTGCGATGGTCAGGGGCACGGAGGAGGCCTTCATGGACAGGCAGATATCGTCAAAGCCGAATTTATTCAGCAGCTCCACATGCCCCCTGGCGCTCTCCACCATGGCTTCCGGGCAGGGGTGGCCGTACTTTTCCAGCAGCCGCTGCTCCAGACTGCCCGCGTTGACACCGATGCGGATGGGGATGTTTCTGGCCCGGCAGGCCTCTGCCACGGCCTTCACGTTCTCCTCCCCGCCGATGTTGCCGGGGTTGATGCGGATCTTGTCAATGCCCCGCTCAGCGCAGATCAGGGCAAGCCGGTAGTCAAAGTGGATATCCGCCACCAGAGGAACATCCACCTGCTCCTTGATTTGGGAGATGGCCTCAGCGGCGCGCTGATCCGGCACCGCAAGGCGCACGATCTCACAGCCCGCGGCCTGAAGGCGCTTGATCTGGGCAACGGTGGCCTCCACATCCCAGGTCTTTGTATTGCACATGGACTGGACCGTGACGGCGCTGCCGCCGCCGATCTCAATTCCGCCCACGTTTATTTTTTTTGTACTTTTTCTTTCCATTATCCCGTCACAATCCTGATAATATCATTGAGCATCACGAAGGCCATCAGCGCCAGCAGCAGCACCATGCCCGCCGCGTGGATATAGCCCTCGTACTTGGGGTTCAGCTTTTTTCCTGTCACTGTCTCGATCACCCAGGTGACCAGCAGCAAAAACACCCGGCCGCCGTCCAGCGCGGGGATGGGCAGCATGTTCATCACCGCCAGGTTCACCGCGATAAAGGCGCCGAAATAGAAGATGCTGTACAAGGCGTCGGCCACAGAGGCCGCCTGCTGGCCGGTCTCCGCCATCATATCCACAATGCCCACCGGGCCGGACAGATCCTTCACGCCCACATTGCCGCTGACCAGCTCCCGCAGGCTCATCCAGACCATGCGGGCAAATTCCATGCAGCTATACCAGGCGTTTTTCAGCTTCACGCCGAAGGTGGCCTGGTCATAGCCGAAGTAGAAGCCGTACATCCTGGTCTGCTGGCCCTCGTACTGGAGGGGGACCATTTCAAAGTTTTCCAGCTTCACCTTTTTCCCGTCCCGGATGACGACGATATCGTAAGTTCCGTCGCCCTTGGAGAGAAAGTCCGACACGTTGTAATACTGGTAAACCCGCTTGCCGTCGATGCTGTAGAAGCGGTCCCCTTCATGCAGGCCCTGCTCGCTCTCATAGGGGCAGCCCTCCATGAAGTCCGTCAGCACCGGGGCGCGGAAGGCCGCGGCGTTGGAATAGAGGATCAGGACGATCACAAGGCCCAGCAGGAAGTTCATAAAGGAGCCTGCCGCCAGGATGATGACCCGCTTCCAGGCCGCCTGATTGGTAAAGGCCCTGGGGTCGTCAGAGCTCTCGTCCTCCCCGGCCATGGCGCAGAAGCCGCCGAAGGGGACGCAGCGCAGGGAATATTCCGTCTCGCCCTTTTTCCTTTTGAAGATGACAGGGCCCATGCCGATGGCAAACTCCTCCACCCGCACACCGCAGGCTTTGGCGGCGGCAAAGTGGCCCAGCTCATGCACGGCGATCAGCACGCCGAACAGTAAAATTGCGATGAGAATGTATAGTGCGGTCATTTTTTAACTTGCTCCAAAACATAGGCTCTGGCGGCGGCGTCCGCCTCCAGAATGGTCTCCAAATCGGGGTTTTGCACCACACCCACCGCCTCGATTGCCCCGGCGGCGGCGTCATAGATCCGGTTATAGCCCAGCGCATGGCGCAAAAACAGGCCCACAGCCACCTCGTTTGCCGCGCTCATCACGCAGGGGGCGGTGCCGCCGGTGCGGGCGGCGTCCATGGCCAGCTTCAGGCAGGGAGTCTTTTCAAAGTCGGGGGCTTCAAACGTCAGGTCCTTCAGTCTGGTGAAGTCCAGCCGTTCAAACATGGACGCCTGCCGCTCCGGGTAGGTCAGGGCCAGCTGGATGGGCAGGCCCATGTCGGGCACGCCCAGCTGGGCGATCACCGTGCCGTCGACCAGCTCCACCATAGAGTGTATGACGCTCTGGGGGTGGATCACCACCTGAATGTCGTCCGGCGTCACGGAGAAGAGATGCATGGCCTCGATAAATTCCAGGCCCTTGTTCATCATGGTGGCACTGTCCACGGAGATCTTGGCCCCCATGCTCCAGTTGGGGTGCTTTACCGCCTGCTCGGGCGTGACGTCTTCCAGCTCCCGGCGCTCTTTCCCCCGGAAGGGGCCGCCGGAGCCGGTGAGCAGGATTTTTCTCAGCTCGCCCTTTTTCCGGCCCATCAGGCACTGGAAAATGGCGGAGTGCTCCGAGTCCACAGGCACGATCTCCGCGCCCTTCTCCGCCGCCCGGGCCATAACGATGTCCCCGGCGCAGACCAAAGTCTCCTTGTTGGCCAGGGCGATGCGCTTTTTTTCGTCGATGGCGGCAAGGGTGGGGCGCAGGCCCACAGCGCCGGACACCGCCGTTACCACGCAGTCGCTCTCCTCCAGCGTGGCGGCCTCCATCAGTCCCTCCATGCCGGAGCCCACACGGATATCCGTGTCCGCCACGGCGATTTTGAACTGCTTTGCCGCCGCCTCGTCGTATACCGCCACAAATTTGGGGTGCAGCCGCCGGGCCTGCTCCTCCAGCAGGTCGATTTTCCTGTTTGCTGTCAGCGCGGCCACGGGCATCTTGATGTGCTCCGCCACCGCGATGGTCTGCCGGCCGATGGAGCCGGTGCAGCCCAGTATGGAAATGGCTTTAACCATATTTTCTTCCTCTTTATCTTATCTTCAGTGCCCTCAAACAGGCCTTATGCTCATCGCTGACCCGGAAGCTCTCCACAGCCTTTTGAATGGTCTTGTTGTGTACCCAGGGGTCCAGCCGCCGGTTTTCAAGATAAGGCAGCGCCGCCTCATATTGCTTTGCCAGGGCCGTGGCGAAATACCAGGCGATCATCATATTCACATAGTATTCCTCACTGCGTTTGTCCGATACCAGACGCAGATATTCCTCCCGGAAATCTTCGTCCAGAAAATGGCTCATCAGCATGCCTGTGCCAAAGCGCCGGGTATAACACCGCTCTGAGGCGATCCAGCAGCGGATATAAGGCAGAAGGGCCTGCTTATTTTTGCGAAACACCCCGGGGCTCATCTGGTCGCAGGTGGCCCAGTTGTCCACATAGGGCAGGAAATCCTCCACCGCCTGCACACAGGCGTCAAAGTCCTTCATCTCGCAGAGAAGGAAGGCGTGGAGATTGTTCTCTTCAAAAAATTCATGGGGCAGCGCTTTCAGAAATTCCTCCGCCTCGCCGCTGCCGCGAAGGGTCTTTGCCAGCTTCCGCAGCGCCGGCGTGCGCACGCCGATAATGCGCTCCGGGGCCACATTGGGGATGAGTCTTGCCTGAAAGGCGGCAAATTTCTCCTCCCGGAGGGAAAAAAGCGTCTCTCTGATGCTCATTTTACCTTACCAAAGCGCCGGTCACGGCGTTGATACTCGGCAATGGCCCTGTCCAGCTCTTTGCTGGTGAAGTCCGGCCACAGTACATCGGTAAAATAAAACTCCGAATAGGCGCACTGCCACAGCAGGAAATTGGAGATCCGCTGCTCCCCGCCGGGGCGGATGAGCAGATCCGGGTCGCTGATGCCCGCGGAGTACAGGTAATTGCCGAACTGTTCCTCCGTAAGCTCGCCGCTGACTCTGCCCTCGGCATAGTCCTCAGCATAGCGCCGGGCGGCGCTGACAATCTCGTTCCTGCCGCCGTAGTTTAAGCAGATATTGGCCTGAAAGCCCTCATAGCGGGAGGAGATCTCATCTGTCTTTGCCACCAGCTTCTGCAGCTTGGGTGACAGACCGCCGACGTCCCCGAACACCTTCATGCGGATGTGGTCCCGCTCCATGGTGCTGATGGCCTCGTTCAGATAGCGCTCCAGCAGCTTCATAATGGTCTTGACCTCATCCTCCGGCCGCTGCCAGTTTTCGGTGGAGAAGGCGTAAACCGTCAGATACTCCACGCCGATATCCCTGCAGTAGGTGGCGATCCTCCGGAAATTTTCCGACCCGGCGGCGTGGCCCGCCGTTCTGGGCAGGCCACGTTTCTTGGCCCAGCGCCCGTTGCCATCCAGAATGATGGCAATATGGCGGGGAATGCCGGACTGCTCCGGCTCCCCCGCCTTATTGTTCTTTCTGTCCTCAGCCATTATATTTCCGTAAGCTCTTTTTCTTTTTTCTCCGCGATCTTGTCGATCTCCTTGATGAAATCGTCGGTCAGCTTCTGGATGTCCTTCTCGGCGATCTTGTAGTCGTCCTCGGTGATCTCAGAGGCCTTCTGCTGCTTCTTGAACTTTTCGATGGCGTCCCGGCGGATATTGCGGATGGCCACCTTGGCCTCCTCGCCGTACTTCTTGGTCTGCTTTGCCAGCTCCTTACGTCTCTCCTCGGTGAGCGGGGGGAACACCAGGCGGATCATGCGGCCGTCGTTCTGGGGGTTGATGCCCAGCTCGGAGGCCAGAATGGCCTTCTCAATGCCCTTGAGCACAGAGCCGTCCCAGGGCTGGATGACCAGAGAGCGGGGGTCGGGGGTGGAGATAGAGGCCACCTGCTGGATGGGGGTGGGTACGCCGTAGTAATCCACCTGGATCTGATCCAGCACAGCGGCATTGGCGCGGCCTGCGCGGATGGTGGCCAGCTGCGCGGTCAGCGCCTCACAGGTCTTTTTCATTTTGGATTCAAATTCTTTGTAATCTGACATGATGATACCTCCGGTTGTTTATAGTGTAAAAAATATTTTATCTGACTGTGGTGCCGATCTTCTCGCCCTGAAGCACGCGGACGATGTTCTCCGGCTCGGCCAGGCCGAATACGATGACGGGGATGCTGTTATCCATGGCCAGACTGGTGGCGGTGGTGTCCATCACGGCCAGATGGCGGGCAAGAACCTCGTCATAACTGATCTCGTCAAACTTTACCGCGTCGGGGTTTTTGCGGGGGTCGTCGCTGTACACGCCGTCGATGTTCTTGGCCAGGAGGATGGCGTCGGCATGAATCTCCGCCGCCCGGAGGACCGCCGCCGTGTCGGTGGAGAAGAAGGGCTGGCCGGTGCCGCAGGCGAAAAGGACGATGCTGCCCTTTTCCATGTATTCTATGCTCTTCTGGGTGCTGTACCGCTCGCCCACGCCCTGGATATCCACAGCGGTCTGCACTCTGGCGTCCGCGCCGATCTGCTTGAACACGTCCGCCACGGCCAGACAGTTCATGGCGGTGCCCAGCATACCCATGCGGTCCGCGCTGACCCGCTCCACCTTCCCGGCGCCGTCCTTTACGCCGCGCCAGAAGTTGCCCGCGCCGATGACGATGGACGTCTCCACCCCCATCTCCGCGCAGCGCTTCACGGTCTGACATACCTTTGTGACAAAGTCAAAATCAAAGCCGGTCTTTTTCTCCCCGGCAAGGGCCTCGCCGCTGATTTTGATGACTACACGCTTGTAAACAGGCTTTTCCATGGCTGGACCTCCTCGAAAATACAGTATACCCATGATGGCCGCAGCCCCAGTCAAAGTCCCGGGCGCGGCAGCTGAAAATCACAGCAGAATAACTCATTCTAAAAGATTTTACCACAGCACAGCCTTTTTGACAATTCCCAAATGACAAAATATGCGGGTCGGAGAGCGTATAATTTGCTTATGCAAGTGATCTATGTAGACAGTCTGTTTTTCCTCAACCTCTGTATCGACTATCTTCTCTGCCTTGTCTCCGCCAGAGTTTGCGGTCTGGTCCTGAAAAGGAGCAGATACCTGCTCGCCGCGCTGATCGGCGCCGGCTATTCGGTGGCTGTTTTCCTGCCGGGTCTGGACTTTCTGGCCGGGCCGCTGTGCAAGCTTGCGGCGGCGCTGCTGATGGGGCTTGCCGCCTTTGGGGGAGAGGCAAAAATGCTGCGCTGCTGCGCGGTGTTCTTGTCGGTATCCGCCGCCTTCGGCGGGGCGGTGTGGGCCATATCCATGGCAGGGGGAGGCGTCTTTTCCGACAGAGCCTATCTTCCCGTCAACCTGCGGGTGCTGGTGCTGTCCTTCGCCTTGTGCTACGGCGGAATAAGCCTTCTGTTTCGCCGCAGGGCAAAGCTCATGGACCGGCGCCGGGTCCAGGTCCGGCTGGTCTTTCTGGGCCGGGAGAGCCGTTTTATGGCTCTGCTTGACACCGGGAACAGTCTCTCCGACCCGGTCAGCGGCAAGGCGGTGATGGTGGCGGGGCTTCATGCCCTGCGCCCGGTGCTGGGTCAGGCGGCGGAGCTCTTTTCCTCCGCCTCTCCGGTGGACGCGCTGGAGCTGCTGTCCCGGCTGCCGGAATACGCGGGAAAATTCCGTCTCATCCCCTACTCCGCCGTGGGCGTGGCGGGGATGCTGCCGGTCTTCACCCCGGAGCTGCTGACCATCGACGGGAAAGAGGAAAAAGAGCTGCTTGTTGCCGTCTCCCCAACCGCCGTGGGGGACGGCTTTGAAGCCGTTATCTGAATGGAAAGGGATTATTTAATGTTATGTAAACCACAAATCATTTTTCTCAAGGACAGGATCCTGAACATACTGGGTATAGAACCCTCCCCGGTTTTTTATATCGGCGGCAGCGACACCCTGCCGCCGCCGCTGGAAAGGGAGGACGAGGAGCGGGCGATCAGCGCCCTGGAAAGAGGAGATGAGTCGGCGCGGCAGGAGCTGATTGAGCACAATCTGCGCCTGGTGGTGTATATCTCCAAGCGTTTTGAAAACACCGGCATCAATATCGAGGACCTGATCTCCATCGGCACCATCGGCCTGATTAAGGCGGTAAACACCTTCAAGGCGGGCAAAAACATCAAGCTTGCCACCTATGCCTCCCGCTGCATTGAAAACGAGATTTTGATGTATCTGCGAAAGATCAGCTCCCAGCGCACGGAGATCAGCTTTGACGAGCCGCTGAACACCGACTGGGACGGAAACGAGCTGCTGCTGTCGGACATTCTGGGCACCGATGACGACGAGGTGTACCGTCCGCTGGAGGACGACGCGGACAAACAGATGCTGATGGAGGCCATAGACAGCCTCTCCGAGCGGGAGCGCAGCATCATTCTGATGCGCTTCGGTCTGCCCGGCGGAAAGGAGTACACCCAAAAGGAGGTGGCGGACAAAATGGGCATATCCCAGAGCTACATCAGCCGCCTGGAAAAGCGGATCATTGACCGGCTGAGAAAGGAGATGCTGCGGCAGATGCAGTGCTGAGAATGGCTTGTCAAAGGGGCCAAAGGCGGGTATAATGGGTTCATCTTCCCCATGGAGGAAATGCGATGGATATTTTTGACCTGATCGGCCCGATTATGGTAGGCCCCTCCAGCTCCCACACCGCCGGTGCCGTGCGCATCGGACTGGTGTCCCGAAAGCTGCTGGGCGAGGAGGTGCGGCGCGCGGAGCTGTATCTCCACGGCTCCTTTGCCGACACCGGCGTGGGCCACGGCACGGACAAAGCCCTGATCGCGGGGCTTTTAGGCATGGAGCCGGACGACGAGCACATCCCCCTCAGCTTTGCCTGCGCGGAAAAAGCCGGACTGGAATTTTCCTTCGGCGTGACAGAGCTGCGCGCCGCCCACCCCAACAGCGTACTGCTGAAGCTTTGGGGCAAGAGCGGCGCGGAGCTGGAGATCGTGGCCGCCTCCGTAGGCGGCGGGCGGATACAGATCCGCCGTCTGGGCGGTATGGAGACCTGTTTCAGCGCTGAGCAGCCCACCCTCATCATCAAAAACGAGGACCAGCCCGGCAGTGTGGCTGACGTGTCCCGGGTGCTGGCCCAGCGGGGCATCAACATCGGCACCTTCCGGGTGAACCGGGATGGGCGCGGCGGCTGTGCCGTGATGGTCATTGAGTGTGACGCGCCCATCAGCCAGGACGTGGTGAATACGATCAGCAGTCTGCCCGGGATTCTGGGCGCGGTCTGCATCAACTGAGGGAGGGACACGAATGGTTTTTTATTCCGTGAAGCAGCTTCTGCAGGAGGCGGAGAGCCGTGCCCTGCCCCTTTGGCAGCTGATTCTGGACGCCTCCGCCGAGGAGAGCGGCATCAGCCCGGAGCAGTCCTGGGATATGATGTCCCAGCGGCTTCAGGCCATGCGCCTGGCGGACAGCTCCTACGACCCGGCCCAGCGCTCCAAGAGCGGCCTCAGCGGCGGGGACGGGGAGAAAATGCGGCTTCAATACGAGAGCGGCCGCTCCATCTGCGGGGATTTTGTCGGCTCTGTTCTCTCCGCCGCCCTGCGCATGGGGGAATGCAACGCCTGTATGCACCGCATCGTGGCCGCGCCCACGGCGGGAGCCTGCGGGGTGATGCCTGCGGTGCTGCTGCCCTACGGGGAAAAATACGGTCTGAAGGATGACGCGCTGATCCGTGCCCTGTACGTCTCCGCGGGCTTTGGCGCGGTGATTGCCCAGCGCGCCTCCATCTCCGGGGCGGAAGCCGGCTGTCAGGCGGAGATCGGCTCCGCCTCCGCCATGGCCGCCGCCGCGCTGGTGTATCTCCACGGCGGGGACAACGAGCAGATGGCAAACGCGGTGGCTATTGCCCTGAAAAACATGATGGGACTGGTCTGCGACCCGGTGGCGGGCCTTGTGGAGGTCCCCTGCGTCAAACGAAACGCGGCGGGGGCCATGAACGCCCTGACAGCAGCGGAGCTGGCCCTGGCGGGCATCGTCTCCCGCGTCCCCGTGGATGAGGTTATCGACGCCATGCGCGCCGTGGGCGAAGCCCTGCCCTCCTCCCTGCGGGAGACCGGCCGGGGCGGCATCGCCGCAAGTCCTTCCGCTGTGGCCTTTCGCGAAAAGTTCTTTGGCAAAAAATAGATTGATTGAAAGAACCCGGCCCGGAGTTTTTCTCCGGGCCGGGTCCTTTCAGTCAAAATAGTCGCCGACGTTTGTGTTGTTGTACTGCTTCTTTATCCTGATGATTACGGAGCCGTCAGGCTGTACGGTCTCCTCAAGGATCTTATATTTGGTACCGCTCCGGTCAAGACCGTCCTTGTAGTGCTGAACCTCCTGCTGCACGAGCTTCGCTGCGTAGTCCCGTCCCAGGTCCTCCTTCAGCAGAAAATGCAGGGTCTGACAAAGGCAGGCCGATTTCACTCTCTTCATTTTTACCCTCCGATTTCTTTTAAATATACTGCTTTTCCCGGATTATGTGAATATTTTAGCACTTTTTATTGGTCTTCTCAAAGGGCGGATTCACCAAAAAACATGCGCTGTATATTTGGTCAAAAATGAAGAAAATCTTTTTTCTCTTTGACAAATCCGATTTTGATTGTGTATAATCCACCAGCGGAAAAACATATTTTGCGTAAACAGCGTGTCGCCCCGGCGTAATTCCAGCTGCCGGGGCGGCACTTTTTGTTTGCCAGGGAGGTCAATTATGATAAAAACAAGAAGTGAAAAGCTCGTGTTCGGCGTGCTCATGTCCGTGACCATGGCCATCGGCATGGAGGTCTACAATGTGGCGATAAAGATGGGCTATAACACCATGCCCGGGGGCCTGAGCAATATGGTCAATCAGGTCTTTCCCGACGCGCTGGTGGAGGCTTCATACATGTGGATCTTCGTATTCCTTTTCTCCCATCTCTGGGGCAACCGCCTGGGCCACGCGCTTGCGGCAAAGCTCATCCGTCCGGAGCAGGACAATCCCTTTTTCATCACGCTGATGATTTCCTCCTGCACGGTGCTGGTGATGTGCCCCACCATGAGCATGGTGGCCGCGATTCTTTTTAACGTCATCCTTGCGGGAAATCCCGTAAGCCAGCTGCCCGCCATATGGGTGGGCACGCTGATCAAAAATTTCCCCATGGCGCTGCTGTGGAATCTGTTCGCCGCAGGGCCCTTCTCCCGGCTGGTTTACAGGAAAATATTCCGGCATTGAAAGTCTAAAGAGCTCAGACTGTAAACAAAGCTATTGGCAGTGTATAGAAATGCCTGGGAGAGTGCAGAGAGGGGACGGAAGTCCCCTTTCTGCGTTCAATCCATGCTTATTCAGGAGTATTTTTGAATACTCCTGAATAAGTTTTCAAGGCGTCGAGCTTTATCGACGCCTTGAAAGCCCTTGCGCGTTTTGCGCAAGGGCTTTGACTTTGTTCTTCTTTTTCTCCGGCGCTTAGCCGTAAAGAAGGTCGGGCACAATGGTAATAAGCGTGGGGCAGAAGGTAAGCAGAATCAGAACCAAGATCAAACAGATGATAAATGGCCAGACTTCCTTCAAAAAGTCGCTGATGGGGCAGCCGGTGATGCCGCAGGTGGTGAACATCATGGAGCCAAAGGGGGGCGTGATGCCGCCGACCATGATATTGACGATCATGACAAGACCGAAGTGGATGGTGTCCACGCCCAGCTTCTGTGCCACAGGCAGGAGCAGCGGCGTGGTGATCATCAGGCAGGCGCCGCCTTCCAGGAACATGCCCATAATGAGCAGAACCAGGTTGCACAGCATCAGGAACACAAATTTGTTGCTGGTCAGATTCAGTATGGCGGTAGCGACGATCTTAGGGATGTTGACCCAGCTGAGATACTGGCCGAACACGCTGGCGGAGACCATGATCAGGACCACACTGGAGGTACCGGCAATGGTGTCCATCAGGATGGGAATAAAATGCTTTTTCAAGTTCAGCTTCCGGTAGAACAGGCCACCAACGATGAAGCAGTAGATAACGGCAACGGCGCCGCCTTCAGAGGGAGTGAACATTCCCATACGCATACCGATGATGATGCCGAAGGGGAAGGCCAGACCCCAGAAGGAGATGAACAGCTGCTTGAGGATTTCGGTGACCTTGGGAAACTTCTCCCTGGTTTTGGGGTAATTGCGCTTGTGAGAGATAATGGCCACAGCCACCATCATGGACAGGGCCATCAGGATGCCGGGCACATAGCCTGCCGCGAACACCTTGCCCAGAGACACCTGTGCCAGCAGGCAATAGATAATCAGATTGACTCCGGGAGGAATAACGGGTGTTGCCGCAGATGAGGCCGCGGTGATGGCAGCGGAGAAAGCTTTGGAATAGCCGCGCCTCTCCATCTCGGGAACAAGCATCTTGGACTGCATGGCGCAGTCGGCGTTGGCGGAACCGGAGCAGCCGCCCATCAGCATACTGAGCAGCACGTTGACCTGGGCCAGACCGCCCTTCATGTGGCCCGTCACACATTCGCAGAAGTCCATAAGTTTTTCACTTATGCCGCCGAAGTTCATTACCGAACCGGCCATAATGAAGAACGGAATAGCCAGCATGGAGAAGGACTGGGTGGAGTTCATGACCTTCTGCAAAATCAGCCAGGGCTGAGAGGTGGCGTCGATAAACAGGAAGTAAAAGAAGGTGGCGCCGAAAAGAGAGTACACGATGGGCATGCCCATGAAGTACAGGATAAACACCAGGAAAATGGGGACCAGATCAATAAATGTCAGTGTCATCAGAAATTGCCCCCTTCCACCTGGTATCCGGAATCCTCTTCCGGCTTGGGTTTTCTTTTAATGATATGCAGCCTGTCAGTCAGCAGGAAATAGACGGAATAGATTGTGGAGAGGCCGAAGCCGATAGGCACAGCAATGCCGATCCACCACTTGGGGAAACGAAGTATATCGGAAACATAGGGCTTATAGACACCGCGGACATAGATCAGGTTATACACATACTGGGCGCTGATCACGGTGAGCATAACCAAAACCAGCAGCTCAAGGATACTGATAATATCCTGAACGATGGCTTTTGTCTTGCCATGCATCAGATTGACGACAATGTCAACACCCAGATGGGCATGCTTGCGGTATGCATATGCGCTGCCTATGAATACAGTCCATACGAATAAGCCGGTAACGACCTCGTCGTTCCACTGGAGAGGATGATTGAGGAAGTACCGCATAAAGACGTTGAGGTTTGCGATAACAACACACAGTGTAAGCGTTGCGCCGGTGATGACCGCGTCAAAATTGGTAATTATTTTTTTAAAGGTTTTCTTTATCTTCATAAGCAATCTCTACCAAGCATCAGTTCTTAACAGCAAATTAACAGGGGCAAAACTTCAACATGGACTGCCCGGTGGCGGGCAGTCCTGTTGAAGAAAGCAAACGATTTGTATGTTCTCAGTTAAACTCAGCCGTTGTTGGCACGGTACTCGGCAACCAGAGCCTTGATCTGGTCATAGGCCTCGTAGCTGGAGCCGTACTCTTCAACGATCCAGTCGATAACGGGCTCGCAGGCCTTGGAGAAGGCGTCCAGGTCAACCTCGTTCCAGGTAACGCCGTTTTCTTTCAGCATCTCGATCTGGACAGCCTCGTCCTCCTGGCAGGAGGTCTGCTCCCACATGCCGCACTCGTAAGCGCAGTCTTCAATGATCTTCTGGTACTTCTCGGGGATGGTCTGCCATACGTCCTCGGGCATGAACAGCCAGCGGGTGGCGATCAGGTGGTTGGTCAGAGCGACCTTCTTGACCAGCTCGTAGGGCTCGCCTGCGCCGGCCAGCGTGGAGGTGGAGCCTTCAAAGCCTTCAACAACACCCTGCTGGATAGCGGCAAGGCAGTCGGTAAAGCCCATGACAACGGGAGTTGCACCCAGGCACTCCAGCGTCTTGGCAAACAGCGCGGAAGAAGTGGCGCGCAGCTGGTGGCCCTTCAGATCTTCGGGGGTGTAGACGTCCAGGTTGGTGCAGACAGAGCGGAAGCCGAAGGAGTAGTGGGTGTCCAGGATGTGGATGTTCTGCTCTGCCAGCCTGTCCTTCAGGTCAGCGACGAAATCGGAGTCCATAACATAGTTGTACTCTTCGTTGCTGCTATAGAGCATGGGAGCAATGACCATTGCGGCGTCGCCCACATAGTCCGCAAACAGAGAGGGCTCCTCAAGACCCATCCAGTTTGCGCCGTTGACGGCCTGGGTAACGGAGTCAGCATAGCAGTCCAGCTCGTTGGTACCGTAGTAGGTGACGGTGATGTGGCCGTCCGTCTGTTCGGTGATCATCTCTGCCAGCTTCTCAGACGCCTTATAGTTCCACTCTTTGGGGTTAAAGACGTTGGAGAACTTGATGTCCAGATAGAAATCATCGGCAGGATCGGCTTCACCCTCAGCAGGCTGGGCGTCGCCGGCAGGAGCAGTGCTTTCTGCGGGTGCAGGGGCCTTCTCGCCGCAGGCGCAGAGGGCAAACACCATGGTCAGTGCCAGGAGCAGTGCAAGGAATTTTTTCATTCGTTTTTCTCCTTTTCTCATAAAAGAATAAATCGTTTATCCAACGCGCCGCCAACACTTATTCGCTCTCGGGAAAAATATTAACGGTTTGTTAAGTCAATGTAATAATACTATCAAATCTTTGTAAAAGCAATCCTGAGACCTGCAGCAAAACCCAATTTCGGAGAGATCAACAAATTGTAATCTGATTTTTTGTTATAAATATTTAATTAACAGTTTTTACATTCATTTAATACCACAAAGAAATACTATTTGTTAATAAAAGTATTTTTTTAATTGATTTGCCTTTCTTCGGGACTTGTGTTATCATGAAAAAAAGGAGGCGTCGGGATGGATAAATTTGAAGTGGAAATGCAGCACACCGAAGAGAGCCTTCAGGCCCTGTCCCACATGCAGTATGATCTGTTCTGCACCAAAAACCGTGTCGTGCGCAGTGTGCTGAGTCTGGGCTTTGTGATCCTGGGTGTGGTGTATTTTTCGCACTGGTGGGGCGTTCTGGCCATTGCATACGGCTGTTATCTGACCACCAGCACCTATGCCTCCGCAAACCACACCGCCCACAAGATCGCAGCGCAGCTTAAGGCGTCCGGCCTGCCCTTTCCCCACTCCCGCTACCTTTTCGGCAAGGAGTCCATCCGGGTAATCAGTCTGCCCGGCGGTGAAGAGCTGGACCCGCTCCCCTATTCCAAAGTCAGCGGGCTGGGGGAGGACAACCAAAATTTCTACATTTTCCGCGACCAGTACGGCGGCTATGTGATCCCCAAGGACAAGCTGGGCGACCGGGAAAATGCTTTCCGCAGCTTTGTGGAAAGTAAAACCGGCAGGTTTTTCCGCCGTCGCCGTCAGGCGCCCATCCGCCGGCTGATGCAGTGGATGAAAAAGCGGGAGAACGAAGCCTACCATCTCTGAAAATGATATAAACTATCCCGGCAGTCATCGGACTGCCGGGATTTCTTTATGCGGCCACAAGATTGTTGACCCATTTTCTCTTTTTCACCAGATAGAAGCCAATGGCGCACTTGATCAGATCCAGAGCCTGCACCGCGATATACATAGGCAAGATAGCCAGGGAAGTGTACCGCGACAGCAGGAAGGCTACCGGCACGCAGATTACCCAGACGAAAGCGCTGTCAAAAATGAAGGTGATGATGGTCTTGCCTCCGGAGCGGAGGGTAAAATAACAGGAGTTGGTAAAGGCGTTTACCGGCATCATAGCCGCGCTGACAAACAGCAGATCGGCCGCCAGTTCCTTGACCATGGCGGTGGTGTTATAAATCTCCGGCACCAGCGGCGCAATAAGGGCCATAACCACGCCCACCGCCGCGCACAGCGCCACGGCAAAGGCGATAAGCTGCCTGTCCTCCTCCACCGCTCTCTCCAGCTCCCCGGCGCCCAGAAGCTGACCGACGATGATGGACACCGTGGTACCCATGGACAAGAAGGCGCAGAAGAACAGGTTGGAGACCGTGGTAGAGATATTCACCGCAGAGACCACCTCAAGCCCCCGCAGGGAGTAGCACTGGTTCAGCACCGCCATGCCCGAAGCCCAGAGGACCTCGTTGATCAACAGCGGCGTGCCCAGAATCACAATCTGCTTTACCAGCTGGGGCGGCACCTTCAGCGAGCGGTATGCGCCACAGATAAAGGGGCACTGCTCTTTGTGGCGGTGAGTCCAGCCGATGACGATGAAGCACTCCACAAACCGGGCAATAACTGTGGCGATGGCCGCGCCCACCACACCCAGGGCCGGCGCGCCCAGCTTGCCGAAGATGAGGATATAGTTCAGCACCAGATTCACAAAGACGGCCACGATGCCCGCTTTCATGGGGAGCAGGGTCTCCCCCGTCTCCCGCAGGGTGCTGCCGTAGACCTGCATGACGGCAAAGGGCAGCGTCTGAATAACCATGACCAGCAGGTATTCCCTGCCATATCTCAGCGTAGCCTCCAGATTCAGGTTCTCCTGACCTTCATGGAGGAAAAGGGAGATGAGCTCCTCACCGAAAAGCAGAAATACGGACAGGAAAACAATCACCGCGCCCAGGGCGATATAGAGCTTGGCCCGGAAGGTGTTTCGCACGCCCTCCTGGTCGTTTTTTCCATAGTACTGGGCGGTAAAAATCCCTGCGCCGGCAAGTCCGCCGAAAATGCAGAGATTAAAAACGAAAATGAGCTGGTTGACGATGGCCACCCCGGACATGGGCTCTGTGCCCACCTGCCCCACCATCACATTGTCCAGCAGACTGACAAAATTTGTGATCACATTTTGTATCAGCACCGGCGTCATCACCGCGAAAAGCTTGCGGTAAAAAGCCCGGTCGCCGATAAGGCTTCTCAGATTCATTTTACACCTCTCAAGAAACAGTCAGCGGGCTTATTCTACGCTACGGGCACATAAAAAGCAACAACTATTTATCTTTTGCCTGTTATTGCAAGGAAATCAGGCAAAATTCGTGTTGACGATTTTGACAGTTGTGGTATTATTGTAAAAATAAAGACAATGAACAGAGGCAAAACATGACCATTAACATTACGGACAACATCTACACCTTTCCCGTCAGGCTGCCCCACAACCCCCTGCAATACGTCAACTGCTACGTGATCAAGGCCAAGGACGGCGGGCGGAGCCTTCTGATTGACACCGGCTTCAACCGCCCGGACTGCCTGGAAATGCTGCTGGAGGGCATGAAGAGTCTGGATCTGCGCCCCGAGAACACCGATGTGTTCATCACCCATTTTCACTCCGACCACTCCGGCAATGTGGGCGCCCTGTATGACATGGGCTATCCCATCGTCCTGGGCCGCATTGAGCTGGTGGAATTTGACCGCAGCGTCTGGCCCAGAGTGCCCAACCGCTTCAGCCACGAGGGAATGCCTGACAGCATCGTCAGCACCTTTTACGACAACCCCTCCATGCGCTACATGCCCACAGACTTTGTGCCCTCCCGGCTGGTGGAGGACGGCGAAGTTCTGCGCTACGGCGGGCACCGGCTTAAATGCATCCACACCCCGGGCCACTCCATGGGCCACATGTGTCTTTACGATGAGGATAACCGTATTTTCTTCTGCGGCGACCATGTGCTGTTCGATATCACCCCCAACATCACCTGCCGCTGCGAACGGCGGGATATTCTGAGCATCTACCTGAGCAGTCTGGAGAAAATCAGGGAATACCGGCCTGAGCTCGTCCTGCCCGGGCACCGCAGATACGGCGAGCTGAACATGCACCACCGCATCGACGAGATCATCGACCACCACACCGCCCGCCTGAACGAGGCACTGCAGATTGTCCGGGACTGCCCGGGACTGACCGGTTATGAGGTCTCCGGCCGCATGGCCTGGCGCATCAGTTCCGGCGGCTGGAGCAAGTTTCCTGACAACCAGAAGTGGTTTGCCATGGGTGAAGGGCTTGCCCACCTGGATCACCTGATGGACGCGGGGCTTGTTGCGCAGAGCGAAAACGCGGAGGGGAAATTCATCTACAATCTTACAGACCGCAGCTGAACTCCCCCCTGACGGAGATTTACAGCAGGAACATGGCCCCCATGATGATCAGCAGTTCGCTGTCCCCGCTCTCCCGGTACATCAGGTAGAGGATCAGGAGAAGGATGATGTCGTCGGTCTCCAATCCGCCCAGGCTGTTTTGCAGCAGGGAGGTGATGGACGAAAAGGGATCGGGCATGCTCTGCCGCCCGGTCTGGGGGCGGGGCTGTCCTCTTGCGGGGACAGGCGCCGGAGCCTGGGTCGGAAACTGCGCGTGTTCCCGGACAGACCGGCTGTTCTCCCGCTGCTCTTCCACCCGCACTACCTTGCCGGTGTTGCCCTGATAGCGGTTATACATCTCCTTCCCCCATTTCCCCCATGGCGATCCGGGCTATCCGGGCAAGCTTCGCCAGCTGCAGCGCCCGGTCCATTTTCTGCCGCCTTTTTTCCGTCAGATAGGGCTTCATGGCCTCCAGAAGCGCCCGCTCATTGCTGCTTTGGGCGTTTCCGGCCTTCATCAGCCGGCCGATTTTCCCCAGCATGGCCGGGTCAATGGCAGGGCTTTCCTGCCCGGCGGAGCCGCCGCCGGAAAGACCCTTTGCCAGCTCCCCCAGCTTTCCCATCATGCCGCCGTCGCCGGAGTCCGTACTCTGCGCGCCGCCGCCCATGAGCGACTTCGCCAGGCTTGCTATCTTATCCATCTGTTCCGGGTCGTTAAGTACGCTGTTGATCCTGTCCTCAAATTCGCTCACGGCGGCTCACCTCCCTCTTCAGTCCTCCATCATTTTTCTCACGCTGTCGGCAAGTCTTTTGCCCTCCGGGGTCTCCAGGATCTTGCCAAGCATGTTTTTCAGACTCTCTGTGTCGCCGCCCCGGGCCGCTTTTTCTATGGCCTGCGGGTCAAGCATGCCGCTGATGCGCTGTCCGTCCCGGGACTGGGCGATCTTTTTGATCTCCTCCGTCTTGCCCCGGCGTTCCAGCTCCCGGCTTAATGTTTCAAAATTCTGCATAGCCATACCACACTCCTGTTCATTCCAGTATATTCAGGAGGGGTAATATTGATAACCAATCAGGAGATTTAAAATGAAAGCTGCCGTTTTTTCTGACACCCATTCCAACACCGCCCTTATGCTGGAGGCGGTGCGCCGCTGCAGGCCCGACGCCGTCATCCATCTTGGCGACTATGAGCGGGACACGGAAGCCCTGAGGCGGGAATTCCCCGAAATCCCCCTGTTCAACGTATGCGGAAACTGCGACATGTTCCCCTCCGCGCCGCTGGTGGACACCGTGCAGCTGGGCCCGGTGAAGGCCCTCATCTGTCACGGCCATACCCTTGGGGCGGACAGCTACGACATGTCCCCACTGGTCTATGCCGCCCAGGAGGTGGGGGCGAAAATCGCCATGTACGGCCACACGCACAGGGCTGCCTATGAGGAGGTGGGCGGCGTGCAGCTGTTAAACCCCGGCACCGCCGGGAAAGGCCGCAAGCTGACCTGGGCGCTGGTAACCGTGTTTGATAACGGCGGCGTCATCTGCGAAATAAAAGATCTGTAAACAGGGAACACCCCCGGTTCGTTGTGAACCGGGGGTGTTCTTTTATCCATTTTTCAGCATATAGGGAAGCACGTCCAGGATGCGCTGTACACAGCCCTCCTCCCCCAGAACGGAGGAGTCCAGGCTCAGGTCATAGCCTGCAGTGTCCCGCCACTCCTCGCCGGTGTAGTAGCGGTAATAGGAGGCCCGGCGCTTGTCCTCCAGCCGGATGTATTTGGTGACCTCCCGGGGGCTCCAGGTCAGGGAGTAGGAGGCGACCCGCTCCTCTCTGGCCTCCAGAGGCGCGTGGATGAACACCCGCAGCACGTCCTTCCGGTCCGCCAGCAGGTAATTGGCGCAGCGGCCCAGGATGATGCAGCTCTCCGTCTCCGCCAGCTCCTTGATGATCTTGGCCTGGAAGCTGAACAGGTTTCGGGTGGAGGTAAAGTCGTCGCTGTCCGGGGGAAGCACCTCCCCGGTGTACACCTTTTCCGCGGCGGAGAGCATCTCTTTCAACCCGATGCGCTCGTCAGCCGCGCCGAACAGCCGCTCGTGGATGCCGCTGAACTCTGAGGCCTTTCTCAGCAGGTCTCTGTCATAGTAGGGCACGCCCAGGGCCTCGGACAGCTTGCGGGTGATGTTGTGTCCGCCGCTGCCTGTCTCCCGGGCCACGGTAATCACGAATTTATCCATTCTGTCTCCTCCTTATGCGCCCAGATAGGCCTTGCGCACCCGGTCGTCCTCTGCCAGCTCCGACGCCTTTCCGGACATGGAGATGCAGCCGGTCTCCAGCACATAGGCTCTGTCTGAAACCGCCAATGCCATTTTCGCGTTCTGCTCCACCAGCAATATGGTGATGCCGCTCTCATGCAGTTCCTGAATGATGGAAAAAATCTCCTTGACCAGCAGGGGCGACAGGCCCATGGACGGCTCATCCATCAGCACAATCTTGGGATTGGTCATCAGCGCACGGCCTGTGGCCAGCATCTGCTGCTCGCCGCCGGAGAGCGTGCCTGCCAGCTGACGGCTGCGCTCTTTCAGTCTGGGAAAATGGGAATACACATTTTCCAGGTTCTCGCTGATCTTTTTCTGGTCCTTGATGATATAGGCGCCCATGCGCAGGTTCTCCTCCACGGTCATCCGGGCAAACACATGCCGCCCTTCAGGCACATGGGCAAGGCCCATGCTGATGATCTTGTTGGGGGCCACCTTCTGCAGGTCCTTTCCATCCAGCGTGATGGAGCCGGAGGCGGCGGTGAGCAGGCCGGAGATGGTGTGCAGCGTTGTGGTCTTGCCCGCGCCGTTTGCGCCGATGAGGGACACCAGCTCGCCCTCGTCCACGGTAAGGGATATGCCCTTCAGGGCGTGGATGGCGCCGTAGAAAACGTTCAGGTCTTTGATTTCAAGCATCTGTCTCTTCCTCCTCACTGTCCAAGGTAGGCGGCGATGACTTTGGGGTTCGCCGCGATCTCCGCCGGCAGGCCGGAGGCGATGGTCTGGCCGTAGTCGATGACCTGGATACGCTCGCACACGTTCATCACCAGGGACATGTCGTGCTCAATGAGCAGGATGGCGATGCCGAAGCGGTCCCGGATGGTGTTGATGCACTCCAGCAGCTCCGCCGTCTCGGTGGGGTTCATGCCGGCGGCAGGCTCATCCAGAAGCAGCAGCTTCATGTCGGTAGCCAGGGCTCTTGCGATCTCCAGCTTTCTCTGCTGACCATAGGGCAGACTGGAGGCCAGCACCTCAGCCTTGTCCTCCAGATGGCAGATAGCCAGAAGCTCCATGGCCTTTTCCGTAATGGCCTTCTCCGTCTGCCAGAACTTTCTGGTGCGGAAGGTGGCGTCGAAAAGGTTGTATTTGATGTCCTTGGTAAAGGCGGTTCTGACGTTATCGATCACGCTCATCTGCTTGAACAGGCGGATGTTCTGGAAGGTACGGGCCACGCCCGCCGCCACAAACTGATGGGTCTTCTTTCCGTTGAGAGGTACGCCGTTGAGCAGTACCGTGCCCTCGGTGGGCTCATACACGCCGGTGAGCAGGTTGAACACCGTGGTCTTGCCCGCGCCGTTGGGGCCGATCAGGCCCACCAGCTCGCCCTGATAGATCCTGATGTTGAAATCGTTGACGGCTTTCAGGCCGCCGAAGCTGATGCCCAGCTTTTTTGTCTCCAATACAGGGACTCTCTGTTCTTCAGCCATGGCTCTTTGCCCCCTTTCGCTCTGCCCTCTCCGCGCTCTTTCTGGCAAGGGAGGCTTTCATGTCCCGCCGCAGGTTCATCAGCGAAAATTCATAGGTGCCGAAAATGCCCTTGGGCCGGAACAAAATCACCACGATGAGCACAATGGCGTAGACCAGCATGGGGTACTCGAAAATGCCCTGTACGGAAGCCGGCAGGGCCGTCACCCAACTGCCGTTTTTGATCTGGTAGTTTACCAGGAACATGATCACTGCCGCCACTACGGAGCCGGTGATGGAGCCCATGCCGCCCAGCACCACCATGACCACCACAAAGGTGGAGTTTAAGATGCCGCCGTTGGTAAAGGCGAAGGACGAGGTGGACAAGGTTGCATTGGCGCAGGCGTAAAGCGCCCCGGCAATACCCGCAAAAAAGGCGGAGTAAGCGAAGGTGAACACCTTGTAATAGGAGGTGTTGATGCCGGAGGCGGAGGCGGCAATCTCGTCGTCCCGGATGGCCTTGATGGCCCGGCCGTACTTGGAGCGGATGAACATGAACATCAGCGTCAGGCACAGAATGGTCACCAGCAGGGCAACCCAGATATAGGCCACCTTGTCCTTGCTGCCGAAGCCCAGCCCGTTTTTATACAGGGAGGCCGCGGCGGAGCCCTGGGCCAGGCCGTCCTGGCCGCAGAAGGGCAGGTTGTTGATGATATTGACGATAATCATGCCGAAGCCCAGCGTGATGATGGCCAGATAGTCGCCCTTGAGCCGCAGAGCGGGGACGCCTACCAGCAGGCCCACCAGCGCCGCCAGGATGCCCGCGGCGATGATGCAGCCGAAGAGAATAAGGATAAATACCGCGCCCTCTTTGTCTTCAAAGAGTCCGGCCCGCTCGCAGGCCAGGCTCAGCAGCGCGGCGGTATAGGCGCCGATGGCCATAAAGCCGCAGTGGCCCAGAGAGAGCTGGCCCAGAAAGCCCAGCACCAGGTTCAGGGAGGCGGCCAGGATAATCAGATAGCAGCACTGCCACAGGCAGGGCACCACCACCAGCTTGAAGGAACCCTGGGAGCCGAAAATGCCGGTGATGATCTGGAAGGCGGTAAAGAGCAGGATGATCACAATGGTGTTCAGCAGGTAGCCGAAGCCGGTTTTGTTCTTTTTCATACCTTTTCACCCACATTCTTTCCCATAATGCCGGCAGGCTTGAGCACCAGCACAATGATGAGGATCAAAAACACGAAGGTATCGGCCATACTGGAGGAGATGTAGCTTGTGGTAAAGGACTCCACCAGACCGATCACAATGCCGCCCAGCACCGCGCCGGGGATAATGCCGATGCCGCCCAGAACGGCGGAGACAAAGGCCTTCAGACCCAGCAGGGAGCCCATGGTGGTGTACACCTTGGGGTACTGAGCCATATACATCAGCGCCGCCACCGCTGCAAGGCCGGAGCCGATGGCAAAGGTCAGCAGAATGGTGTGGTTGACGTTGATGCCCATCAATGTGGCCGCCGCCTTGTCCTCGGACACACAGCGCATTGCCCGGCCCAGACGGGTCTTCTGGGTAAACTCATAGAGAATGACCATAATCACCGCGCTGATCAGGATGGTGATGATGGTGGTGTATTCCATGGTGACAGAGCCGATGTTGAGGCCGCCTGAGGCGAAGATCTGGCTGGACACCTTGGGGTTGGGGCCGATGGCCGGAATGGCCTGAGCCAGGTTTTCCAGAAACAGGCTCATGGCGATAGCCGTGATCAGGGCCGTCATGGCGGTGCCGGTCTTTCGCACCGGCCGGTAGGCAATCAGCTCTGTGCCCACGCCCACCAGGACGCAGACCACCACGCCGGCAAGTACCGCCGTCCAGGGCGGCAGGCCCATCCGAAGGGCCAGAGGGATGGTAAAAATCATGGTATAGCCGCCCACCATAATAAAGTCGCCGTGGGCAAAGTTGATCAGCCGGATAATGCCGTAGACCATGGTGTAGCCCAGCGCAATCAGCGCATAGATGCTACCCAGTCTCAGCCCGACGATAAGTGTCTGAAAAAATGTACTCACGCTTTTCTTTCCTTTCATGTTCAAGCAAGCTGCGGCAGGAAGCCCATAGGGGGATCCTGCCGCATTGCGGTGGTTTGGGTCACTTTAATTTTAAGGAGTGAAGAAGTGTGTGACTCAGGGAAGTTCAGTGACCACGTCCACCAGCTTGGAGGTGACGGTGCTGCCGTCGGACACGAAGGAGATGATTGCCGCGCCCTTTACCGGTGTACCGGTCTCATCCAGAGAGAAGGTACCGGTGACGCATTCGTAAACCGCGGAGGTGTCAGCCAGAGCGTCGCGCACAGCACTGGACTCATCAGTGCCGGCTGCCTCGATAGCGGCCTTGTACATGTACACGCAGTCATAACCGGTGGCGCCGAACGCGCTGGGGATGCTGCCGTACTTGGCCTCGTAGGCGCTGACGAAGGAGCTGACCTTCTCGGAGGTATCGGAGGGATCATAGTGGTTGGTCCAGTAGACATCGTTGAAGGCGGTCAGGTCTGCGCCCTCCACAACGTAGTCGGGGGTGGTATCGTAGCCGTCAGCGCCCATGATCACGCCGGTGTAGCCGGCTGCGCGGGCCTGGGGCACCACATAGGGGCCAATCACGTCATAGTAGAAAGGAGCGTAGACAAAATCAACGCCCGCAGTCACCATGGAGGTGAACTGGTTGGTGTAATCCTGCACGTCAAGGGATGCGGTGGACTCGGAGGCCACTACCTCCACGCCGTATTCGGCGCAGGCGGAGGAGAAGGAGTCGAACAGGCCCTTGGAGTAAACGTCGGCGGCGCAGTAGACAACGCCCACCTTTTCATAGCCGGCCTGCTTTGCGTAGGCGGCTGCGATAGCGCCCTGGAAGCTGTCGGCGTAGCAGGCGCGGAAGATGTAGTCGTCCTCGGTGGTGATGGAGTCTGCGGTGGCGGTGGGGCTCAGCAGGCAGACCTCCTCTTCATTTGCCGCGTCAGTGATGGCGGAAGTGCAGCCGGAGGTGGCGGAGCCAATGATCAGGCCCACGTCCTGAGAGACCAGGGAGTTAAAAGCGTTCAGGCATTCGGTGGGGTCGCTCTGGTCATCGGTCTTGATGACCTCTACCGGGCGGCCAAGGATGCCGCCGGCCGCGTTGATCTCTTCCACAGCCAGATCGACGCCGGTGACAATGCCATTGCCGTATGCGGCCAGGGCGCCGGTGTTGGGGGAGATGACGCCGATTACAATAGGCTCACCGCTGCTCTCTGCACCGCTTCCAGCGGAAGAGACGGAAGATGCGGCAGGGGCAGCGCTGTCCCCGCAGGCGGCAAGGCTGAATACCATACAGATGACCAGCAGCATACTGAGCAGTTTCCATTTTTTCATTTTGCAAATCCTCCTGATGTGATGTCGCACAGGCCCTGGGCCCGCCCCGGAAACGGGCAAAGCGCGCGGATGTCTTTGAAAAACATCCACGCGCCTTTGCGTTGTGCACATTATAGGTTTGGCCGCTTTTTTTGTCAATCGACCCGATTTTACAAAAAAGTCCCTGCTTTACGCCCTGCTTTTGTCAATTCTTTAGAAAAACGGTATAATTCTCCATTTACCATATCTTTTTGATATGATAACTATAATTCAAAAAGTATTGTTTCCCGGGACATCAGCCGTCCTTCTTTTGATGAAAGACTTTGGGATGCTCCCCGCCTTCCGTGCCTGCGATCACAGGCTTTGCGGGCGTTTTGCCCTGTTTGGCCTTTCCCTGAAGCTCCGGCACCGGGGCTTCCTTGTTTTTCGGCCGCACATGGGTCCAGTCCGGCCTTGCCATTCCCTGTTTGGACATTTTTCTCACCTCAACGCTATCATGCCCAAACAGCGCCCCGGTCATACGCCTTTCAGATAAGCTAAGATTTCGGCGGCGTTGGTGTCCGGCTTTACCTTGGGCATCACCTTTTCGATCAGGCCCTTTTCATCAATGATGAAGGTGGAGCGCACCACGCCCATGCTCACTTTACCGTAGTTTTTCTTTTCCTGCCAGACACCGTAGGCCTGGATCGCCTTCAGCTCCGGGTCGGACAGGAGGATAAAGGGAAGACCGTATTTTTCCGCAAACTTCCGGTGGGAGGCTTCGGAGTCCTTACTCACGCCAATGACCACCGCGTCCAGGGTTTTGAAGTTCTCATAGGCCGCCGCAAAGGCGCAGGCCTGACGGGTACAGCCGGGGGTGTTGTCTTTGGGATAGAAATACAGCACTACCTTTTTCCCAGCAAAATCCGCCAGCGAAACGGCGTTTCCGTCCTTATCGTTCAACGTGAACGACGGCGCTTTTGTTCCTGTTTCAAGCATCTCTCTTTTCCTCTTTGATAAATACATAGTTGTTTTCCGATGAATGTTCCGGGGAAAAGCGGTATTCCAGATCATTGAAGTTCCGGATATCTGCCGGATTTGTGATATCGTTCTCCGCCATCCAGCGCAGCATCTGGCCCCGGGCCATTTTGCACATGGTGCCCTTTTCCACCACCCTGCCCTCTTTCAGCTCCCCGAAAACGCAGGTCAGAAAGCGGACGCCCCGGGGCAGCCAGGGCTCCACCGCTTTGCTGTACTCCTTTGAGGCCAGGTTCAGGATCAGTTCCGTCTCCGACACAAGCTGCACCGCCAGACGGTCTCCCCAGAAGTCATAGAGGTCCTTTTTCCCGTCCACGCTCAGCTTGGCCTGCATCTCCAGCCGGTAGGGCGTCACCCCGTCAAAGGGGCGGAGCAGCCCGTAAAAGCCGGACAGGATTCGTAGATGCTTCCGCAGATAGCGCAGTCCCCCGGTCTCCAGCACCCCCGGGGCCAGGTACTGATACTGTATGCCCTCGTAGGAGAGCACCGCCGGGGTCAGCCCACGGCGCAGGTCCATATTCTGCAGCCGCTCCACATTCAGCGCGGTGATGCCGTCGTTGCATTTCCAGAGCTTTTGCAGCGCCTCCGGGGTCATCCCCTTCAGCGCCTCCATCAGCTTTTCCGTCTCCCCCACAAACCGGGGCAGGGCTTCAACGGCAAAGCTGTCCGTATCCACATTCATTTTCTTTGCCGGGGAAATGATGATTCTCATATTCTCTCTCCGATAAGCTCCACGCCTAGGCCGACCGGCTGATCAACGCCAAAAAATCTGCCGGAGCTGCGCCTCCCGCATATATGGAGGCCGTCTGCCACTGGGAGCACGAAAAAATGATAGACAAGACCGCCCACGTCCACCGGATCCTGGATATGCTTAAGGCTTAAAAGCCTGGTAGTAAAATCGTAGTAATTTTGCACTTTAATAACAGGTTAAGCTGATAGTTTCTTGCCGTGGCGAAAGCTTTCTTGCGCTGCTTAAATGTCGAAAAAGCCTTGTAAATTCAACAAAAACAAGGAAAATCCCGGAACTTCAACGGTTCCGGGATTTACCATTTATTGGTGGACGATACAAGACTCGAACTTGTGACCTCCCGCACGTCAAGCGGATGCGCTACCAGCTGCGCCAATCGTCCATGCCTCATCAGCGAGGGTTATTTTAACCCACATTTCCCCTCTTGTCAAGAGTTTTTTTGAAAAAACGGGCTGTAAAAACAGCCCGTTTTTCTTTTTTTCCTTTTATCAGCCCGCTGCTGCGTAGATCTGGCATTGAGCCTTCACGCCAAACAGCTCGGCATAAAGGGTAATACCGCCTGCAGGGATCTTGGAGATGCACTTGACTTCGCACTTGTTGCCGTCTTCCGGATCCACAGTGATCTGCACATACTGCTCATTATCGGAATCCACGCTCCAGGTGACCTTGTCGGAAATATCCGTAGGTGTCACCAGTGCGTTGAGGGGAACTACCTCATCCACCTTAATGGAGAAGTCTTCCTTTACCGTTTCATAGTAGCGGATGGAAACCTTCTCAACCGTCGGCGGCGGGGTAGGCGTGGGGGTAGGTGCAGGGGGCGGGGTGGGCGCCGCGCTTTCGGCTGCCGGGGTAGGCGTGGCCTTTGCTGCAGGGGTGTCTGCACCGTTCAGTCCGGTGGAGACCATGACGATAACCGCCAAAATCACCGCGACCACAAGAATGAGGCCGAAAATCAGCTGCCACTTGGTGTTAACGGCGGCCCGTTCATAGGCTTCGGTCCCTCTGACTGTGCCGGGGGTGGCTGCCGGGGTGCGCCCGCTCTGGCTCACGCGGCGGGTACCGCAGTTGGGGCAGCGGCTGCGCATGGAAGAGAAGCTCTCTCCGCAGCGGCGGCACTTTACCTCAGGTATCAAACTCATCAATTTTCCTCCATTCTATGTAAATAGAATCAGAATTACTGTTTTAAACGGTAAAATACTATACCGCAAGCTAATAATACATCTTCCAAGTGTTTTCGTCAAGTCTTTACGCTCTAAATTAGCTTAATTTTGCGCTGTTTTCCGGTGTTAATTCCCCACTTAGGCCCCAATTTCCCTGCAAATTCGTCTTTTTGGGACAAATTTCCTGGGGTTTCAGCTTTCTTTCACCCCATCGGGAGCCAGTGCAGAAGCTTATTGAAAAAAAACAGATGAAATGATATTATTGAACAAAAAGGCATGGGAGCGATACATATGGCCAAGAAAATCACCCGCATTGTTCTGACCGGCGGACCCGCCGCCGGCAAGACCACCCTGATCAGCCGCATCTTGAAGGAGTTCAAGCAGGAGGACGGCTGGCGGGTCATCACCATCCCCGAGACCGCTACGGAGCTGATCTCCGGCTTCGGCCTGGGCCCCTTTCCGGGCTGCATGTCCATGCTGGCGTTTCAGTATTTTGTCATCGGCGACCAGCTCCACAAGGAGAAGCTGGCCCTGCGCGGCGCGGAGACCGTGCCGGAGGAAAACATTCTGATCATCTACGACCGGGCGGTGCTGGATGACAAGGCCTACATTACCGACGAGGAATTTACCCAGGTACTGTCCGGCTTCGGCGTCACGGAGGAGGAGCTTCTGGCGGGCTATGACGCGGTGCTGCACCTGGTCACCTGTGCCAAAGGTGCGGAATTTGCCTACAACTATGGCAACGCCGCCCGGTATGAGAGCGTGGAGGAGGCCAGAGAGATGGACGACCGCACCCTCCGCGCATGGAGCGCCCACCCCTCTCTGCACATTATCGACAACTCCGTGGCCTTTGAGGATAAGA
>JALFOM010000083.1 GCA_022782265.1 Clostridiales bacterium
GCCCCGCATACCAACTCTATGGAGCTGGCCACCTATTACATGGCCAACAACAGCTGTGAGTTCTCCCGGGCGCTGCTGGAGCGGGCGCTGGAGGGCAACTACAGCTTTCTTCATGCCATGGCCGGTGTGGACGTCTGCGAAGCCAACAACCGGGCCATTGAGAACATGGAAATCATGCATATGCAGGGAGAGGACAAGGAGAAGTTCTTCTACTGCAATCTGGATATCCCCTACTCTGACGATGGGGACTGCGTTGAGCATATCCGTGAACAGCTCTCCCGAAAGATACTGAAGCCTCTGCGGGAAAACTACGGAGTGGACACTTCGGACGCTGCCATCCGCGCGGCAGTCCGGGAGCACAACGAGGTCTGCCGCATCCTCACGGAGATCGGGGAGCTGCGCAAGCTGGACATTCCGCCCATCACCGGCTATGAGTTTGCCGTTCTGGTTCTGGTGAGCTATACCTGTCCCAAGCGGCTGATTCTGCCCCTGCTGCGGGAGACGCTGGAGGAGATCCGGGTTCGTCAGGTTGACGCCGAGAAGAATTACCGGGTTCGGGTGGCAGTGGTCGGCTCCGAAATTGATGACCCCAATCTGATCGGTCTGATCGAGAGCTGCGGCGCTCTGGTGGTGGCGGATCGCTTCTGCTACGGCAGCTTTCCCGGCCGGCAGGAGATTGCGCTTTCCGAGCAGGAGGACGCCCTGACTCAGGTCTGCCGCTGGTACCTGCAAAACACTGAGTGCCCCCGCCAGAGCTCTCTGCACAGGGTCAAATACCGCAATGACCATGTGGCTCAGCTCGTCAGGGATTTCAGGGCGGACGGCGCCATTTATGAGCAGATGAAGTTCTGCACCTACTGGTCCTATGAGCGGGTCATTGCCAACCAGATCATGCCCAGAGATTACGGGATTCAGGTTCTCTCCATCGACAGACCCTATATCGTGGGACAGAGCGGCCAGCTTCGCACCAGAGTGCAGGCTTTTGTGGAGAGTATTGAGATGAAGAAACTTCGCGCAGCCCGAAAGGAGGAGAAATAACATGGCGTATAACCCCAAAACCGGCAAGGGATTGGGCCGGTTCTACGACGCCAATCACCGTGCTTTCCGCGCCCGCGAATGGCGCGGCTTCCGGGACACCTTTTACGACTTTTTCCGCTGGCTCTATCTCTACGGCTTCATGGCCGTAAAGCTGGGCTGTCACCCCATCCTCATGGTAAAAGCCATGATGCGCTACCGTTGGATGGTGTCCTATCTCACCGCCGCACACATGGTGGACCGGCACACCATGGGTCTGCGCGGCAAGGAGCTGCGCTATGCCCACAACCAGTTCTTCTCGGTTCTGCACAACTCGGTTCTCGGCGTGCGCGACATCATCGTCAGAGACGAGAACCTGCGCCCCAACAGCAAGCGGGCCGCAAAGCTGCGGGAGAACACCGTGATGTTCGACGAGATGACCCCCCACCTGATCATGATGGGCTTTCCAACGGTCAAGTGGATCGACATTGCCATGTTTGCCATCGGTCTGCCCTCGGAGGTGGATCAGAACGCCAGTATGTACTACATCGACGCCATGGAGCATCTGGGTCTGCCCGCCGATGTCTGCCCGGAACCGGCTGCAGAAAGCGGCTGCGCCGTTGTGGACGACTATCCCCGCGTAGGCAAGTGCTATTTCACCAGCTCCATGCCCTGCGACGGCGCCATTTCCCAGACCAATATCATGACACGCCACTTCAAAGACCTGCCCTCCTTCCAGATCACCCCGCCCCAGCGGGTGAATGAGCCGGAAGTGCAAACCTACGCGGTGAAGAATCTGAAAAAAGGCATTGCCTTTCTGGAGCAGCAATTCAACGTCAAGTGGGACTGGGACGCTTTCTGGAAGAACGCCGAAATGTACAACGAAAGCTCCCGCTATATGATTGAAAAGTGGGATGTGAACTGCACCGATTATCCCCAGGTCTGCGGCGCCGCCCTTGCTCTTCAGCGGGAATATGAGTTCATGGCCGCCGCCTGTATGGATGAGTTCATGCTCAAGACCGACCGCAAGGTCACAAAGATGATGCTGAAAGGTTATGAGCAGGACAAGGCGGCAGATGCCAACAAGCCCAAATACCGCTGCATTGTCTGGGCCTGCCCCGCCCATTATTACACCAATTTCACCTATTGGACACAGCACTGCTGGGGTGTCACCTGTGTCAACGACATGGAGGCCATGCTCAGCTATCTGCCCATCACCATTGGTGACAAGGAACAGGCCCTTGCGGATCTGGTTCGCTGCTACGAAAAAATGATGATGCGTTCCCACACCAATGGCGGCTATGTGAATCTGCTGGATGAGTGCTGGAAGATGTGCGAAAAGTTCAATGTGAACATCGTCATCATGTACGACCATGTATCCTGCAAGAACGTGGGCGGTCTGCACGGCCTGTTTGAGGATCAGGCGCGGGAGCGGGGCATTCACCTCATCTGGGTTCCCCACGATGTTATGGACCCCCGCACCGTTTCCCGCCGCGAGATGCGGGAAGCCTTCAACCAATACATGATCACTGTCTTGCGGGAAGAGCCGCTGGATCCAACGCTGTTGGATTACGAAGACGCACTAAGCTGGTAAAGGAGGATAAAAAATGGCCTGGTACTGGATTGTTCTGATTGTGGCTGCAGCCCTTTTCGGTCTGCTGTTTCTTGCCTATATGACCAATGCGGACATGAAGCTCATTGAGAAGCTGTACGACGCGCTCATCAAATACCACGACAGCAAAACCGTGGAAGAAAAAATCTGATATGAGTCAAAGGCGTTGTCTCAAAACAGCAGAAAGGCTGTTGAGAGGCAGCGCCTTCAATGATATCCGTTCCACGCGGAAAGGATGATTTATCATTGTATCGCGGCATACCCTCCCCTCTAACGCTCGCTCCATGGGGTTTTGGACAGTTGTTTCCGGCGGTATCATTTTCGTCATGTGAATTCTGTAATGAGCAGAGGAATGTCTTATCTGTATCCTTACATCCTTTTATCTTTAGAAAAAGACATTGGAGTACGAGATATACTCAGTTTGCTATGATATTGGCTGGTGTACTTTTGGGGCAAATACCCTGCCTCTACGCACCGTTTGGGGCAAATACCGCAAAGCAAACAGTCCGCCCGGAAGGGCGGGCTGTGTTGCTTTTCCTGAAGAGGACAACCCCCTCAATAACAGGACAACCCCCTGCGCTGAAGTTCACTCTTTCACAACAGGGTATCCGGGTGTTATAATAGAAGCAGAAAACGGAAACGGAGGAGAAACTGCTATGGGAAAACGCCCGGGGATTATGGTGTACTTCGAAATTCTTGATGCGCTGGAGGACTATAATACGGAGGAGATAGGACAGCTTTTTCTGGCTATGCTCCGCTATGGTGACACCGGAGTGCTGCCGGAGTTTACAGACCGGGGCATGAGAACGCTCTGGCTCAGCACGAAGCAGAAGCTGGATCTGGACAACCTGCGCTATGAACAGACCTGCAGCAACAGACGCTATTCCACATACGTCCGGGAGGCAAAGAAGCGGGGAGAGGTATTTCTGGATCGCGAAGAATGGGCGATGAGCCTGGAAGAAGAGAGATCAAATGATATCAACAGCATCCAACTACAACAGCAACCGGAACTGCAACCTGAACAACAACTGCAACATCAAAAAGAATATATAACCATCAGCCATCAACCGTCAGCTGTCAACTGGCAGCCATCAGCCGTCAACCGGCAACAGAGAACCGCCGGCTGCCGCGGACTATCCGTAACCGCAGCTGACTTTGAGCAGCGCAGAACCGAGGCGATGGAAAAGCTGGTTCAGCACAGAACAGGCACGCCATGATGCCGCCGCGCAATGCTGCTGGGGAGCTTTGCTGACAAACAGAAAAGCAGCCCAACGGACTGCTTTCCCATGTTAATATCCTGATGTGAGGAACGGATGACGCGTCTTCAGCCCTCCCAGGGGGGAGCTTCACGCCAGGTGCCGCCGTTGCCGGCGTCGTTGACGGTCTCCGCGCCGCGGAGCGCTTCATAATACAGAACATAGCTCATGCTGATATAAGGCGTGGTCCATACCTGTACGGCATAGCCGAAAACCGGGATGGACTCCAGAATGGCCCAGCCCAAAAAGCTCAGATCCATGACGAAAAGCTCGCCCTTGTGGCCCTTCATCATCCTTTTGCTCTCCCGGATGCACTGCATCACGGACATTTCCGGATGGTCCAGCAGCAGGTAGAGGGCCATGCGGTAGCGGTAGGCGGCGATGATGCCGGGGACGACGAAAAGCAGGGACCAGAGCATGACGAAAAGATTCGTCAGAATATTCAGGAGGATGATGCGGCCGAACATGCCGAAGCCGTCCAGCAGGTTTCCGAAGCATGCGCCGGTGCGGCGGATGGTGTTCATCAGAAACAGCACAAAACCGGCAAAGACCACAGCCATCACCAGCTGCAGGGCAAGGTTGACCAGACATGCGGCGAGACTGGGCAGACGCGGGATCAGGAGATTGTAGATATAGTCGTAGTCGCCGGAAAGAATTGCGTTGTAATAATTGGTGAACTCCTGGGCAGTGAGGGAAATGCCTATAATGCGGGTGGAAAGCCAGGACACAACGATGGCCAGCAGCAGATAGACAAGGCCTACCCAAATGGGACTGGGCTTTGAACCGGTGACAAGGGCTTTGGCGCGCCCTTTCAGAGCAGGACGATCAATATTCATAGCGCATCTCCTTTGTTTTTCCTATCTATATAAAATATAGCATTCCCCGAAAACAAAGTAAAGAAAATTTTCTGTAGAAAAAACACAAATTTCTCTTGACAACTGGCAAAGGTGATGCTATTATAATCAAGCGTTCCAGAGATGCGCGAGTGGTGGAATTGGCAGACTCGCTAGATTCAGGTTCTAGTGCTCACTCCGGGCGTGCGGGTTCAAGTCCCGCCTCGCGCACCATGAATTGGCCTCAAATCGAAAGATTTGGGGTCAATTTTTATGTTTTTGAGAACTTTTAGAGCAAGTTTATTTTTCGCCGCTTCTCACTTTCCTTCGACAAAGGGCCGATTTCTAACGTTTTTCTAACACTTTTCTAACGCCGTGTTAGAAAAGGCTGGACGCCATTTTCTGTGTCAGAAGCTGTTTTCTCTGCATATCCAGGTGTCCGTAAATGTTTGCGGTCATTTGAATATCCGCGTGTCCCATGTATTCCTGAACGTCTTTCAGCGTAAATCCGTTATTCAGAAGCAGGCTCGCGCAGCTATGCCGGAGTTCATGGAAACGAATATGCGGCAGATGGTTGTTTTTCAAAAGAAGCGAAAAATGGGAGGATACATAGTCCGGCGAAAAAGGCTTGCCGTTGGGCCACTTGAAGATAAAATCATTCTGCTCATATTCATCGCCGCAGAGCTGGCGATTTATCCGCTCATCGGCTTTTGCCTTGAGAAAAATTTCTCTGGCTTCTTGTGTCAAAGGGAAAGAACGGTGGCTGGAGCTGTTTTTCGTCTTGTCTTTGCATACGGCAGTTGTGACCTTTGATACGGTATGTTTGATCGTCAGCCGCCCGGCGGTAAAATCAACGCTGTCCCATTTCAGACCCAGGACTTCGCTTCGGCGCAGACCATACAGAGCAGTGATTTTTACAAGGGGATAGATCGGGTCGTCACAGATCGCGTCAAACAGGGTTTTGAGCTGGTCGGCATTATAATAGCTGGACTCATAGCGCTGCTTTTTCGGAAGCTCAACAAATTGACAGGGATTCGTTAGAATGATGCCATTCTTTACGGCCTCATTCAGGGTTTGGTGGATAATATTTTTATATTGCCGCAGAGAGGCGGGGGATAGTCCTCCTTTTCCGTCTTTGCGGCCTTTTTCCGCCTTTTCATCGAAAAAGGCCTGGAGAGTCTCTCGTGTTACATCCTGCAAAAGGATTCCGCTTTGCTCAAAATAGGGGATTACCTGGGCATTTGCCATCAGCGAATACCCCTGAAAAGTCACAGAATCTACTTTGCGCTCCGCCACTTTCAGCCATGCACGGATATAATCGGAGAACAAAATGCTGCACACGGGGCGTTCAGGGGCCTTCTCGTACGCCAAAAGCGTTTTTCGCAGGAGCTGTTCGGCTTTCCTCTTGTTTCCTTTTACTTCGAGCCCGGTGGCGATCCATTTCTGTTTTCGCTTACCGTTCTCTTTCAGGTTAATTATTATATAGAACTTGTCATTTTTGACTTGCAGGCTGCCTGTCATGTTATCTCCTTTCTGACAGTCGGATCAGTCTGTTTATCAGGTTCGTCAGCTGTGTTCCATGCAGAGGCAATATATTCAACGAGACAGGATTTCGGTACTCGGATGGATGACCCAATTCGCAGATGGCGGATTGAATTATTGTTTATGAGCATATATGCGCTGTTGCGTCCGATATGCAGGGCCTGGCTGACCTGCGTAACGGTCATAATATCCGGGTAGGCTTCAAACATCGTTTTTCCCACTGGGTTTTTCACTTGTGAAGACCGACGGATATCCTGAGATCGCGATTGCCCTGACGTTATAGGGAAAGACAGCTAAATCACCAATATAAATGACAGAATATTCAACATTTTCAAGGTACATAGGGAACACACTTCCTATACTAATTTTCTCATATATTTTGATCCTTGTCAAATTTCAGAGCACTTTTTTGAGAAAATAATGCGTCTCACGGAGAAACACATTAATATGACAAAATCCGCACGTTACTTTGTGCGGATGATTTCTTTTCACGATATTTCTCAAAGGCAAAGCAGACGGCGGCGGGCCAGCCGCTCCATAGGATTTTCCGTGCCTCCCTCCATGCTTATGGCGGGGCGTTCTACTCTGTGACGTGTAGCCAACGC
>JALFOM010000094.1 GCA_022782265.1 Clostridiales bacterium
TCAGGCGGATCGTCCTCCCGACCCAGCCCGGCGTAGTCGTCGAGGTTTTCCCGCCGCCGCCACCAGTGCCGCAGCGCGTTTTTGCACAGATTGGAGGCAGTGACGATGAGCCAGGCCTTCTCATGTTCCGCCGACTGGAAAAGGACGCCGCTGGAGATCAGTTTGATAAAGGTGTCCTGCACCATATCTTCAGTATCGGCCCGGTTTTTCATATAGGAATAGCAGACCCGGTAGACCGTGTCCACATGCCGCTGATACAGCTCGGTGATCTCTCTGTCCGTACGCTGCAGAGAATCAGCCACTGCCCTCACCAACCTTTCATTTAATATACAATTGCCCGGGGCAAAACGTCGCAGCCAGAGGAAAATAATTTCGGGCAGCGCGGGCTGCCCGATAAAAATTAATTGAATCCCGCCGCGTTGAGACGAAACAGGGCCTCCACCCGTTCCCGCAGGGCGGCATGACCGGACAGCTCCGGGTCCTGCTCCAGCAGGCGGCGGGCCTCGTCCTGGGCCTTTTGCAGCACATTCACGTCGGCCCCCAGGTCGGCCACATGCATCTCCGGCAGACCGTGCTGGCGGGAGCCGAAAAAGTCACCGGGGCCACGGAGGCGCAGGTCCTCTTCGGAGATCCTGAAGCCGTCGTTGGTGCGGCACATGATCTTCAGCCGGGAGCGGACCTCCTCGCTGTCGTTGTCCGACACCAGGATGCAGTAGCTCTTATGGGGTCCCCGGCCCACCCGGCCGCGGAGCTGGTGGAGCTGGCTCAGGCCGAAGCGCTCCGCGTTCTCCACGATCATCAGCGAGGCGTTGGGCACGTCCACCCCCACCTCGATCACCGTGGTGGCCACCAGAATGTCTGTCTGACCGGCGGCAAAGGAGGCCATAATGCTGTCCTTGTCTTTCGCCTTCATTTTTCCGTGGACGCAGGCGATGCGCAGCTCGGGGAAGGTGAGGGCCAGCTCTTTGGCGTGCTCCTGGGCGGACTTCAGCTTGACCGGCAGATCTTCGTTTTCCTCCACCATGGGGCAGACCACAAAGACCTGACGGCCCTCACCCACCTGCTTGCGAATAAAGCCGTTGAGCCGCTGCCGGTAGCTCTCGTCCACGGCAAAGGTGTCCACCTTCTGCCGCCCGGGAGGCAGCTCGTCGATGACCGACACGTCCAGATCGCCGTAGATAATCAGGGCAAGAGTGCGGGGAATGGGCGTTGCGGACATGACCAGCACATGGGGCCGTTCCCCCTTGCCGATCAGGGCGGAGCGCTGGCTCACGCCGAAGCGGTGCTGCTCGTCCGTCACCACCAGACCCAGCCGGGCGTATTCCACATCCTCGCTGAACAGGGCGTGGGTCCCCACGATCAGATCAAATTCTCCGTTTTTCAGCGCCTCTTTTGCCAGGCGCTTTTCCTTTGCGCTCATGGCGCCGGTCAGCTTTCCCACCCGCAGGCCCAGAGGGCCCAGCAGTCCGGACAGCGTGGCAAAATGCTGCTCGGCCAGAATCTCCGTGGGGGCCATAAAGGCGCTGGCATAGCCGCCCTTCCAGGTAAACCAGATCAGCGCCGCCGCCACTAAGGTCTTGCCGCTGCCCACGTCGCCCTGGATCAGCCGGCTCATCACCCGGCCGCTGACCATGTCGGCCACAGCCTGTTCCGCCGCCCGGCGCTGGGCATTGGTGGGGGAGAAGGGGAGACTGCGCCAGAAGCCCTCCAGATCGGCATGGGGGAGAAGAATGCCCCCCTCGTTGACCCGCTGGCCCCGCATCCGGCCCAGCGCGCAGGCCAGAACGAACAGCTCCTCAAAGATCAGCCGCCGCCGGGCCAGCTCCAGCGCCTCAAAGTCCGCGGGGAAGTGGATGTTTTCAAAGGCATAGCGGGCCTGAACCAGTTTGCAGCCTTCACGAATCTCCTCCGGCAGAATGTCCGGCAGTTCATCGCCGCAGAGATTTAAGCCCTGCCGCACGCTCTGCATGACCGTGCGCTGATTCAGCCCGGCGCAGAGCCGGTAGACCGGCACGATCCGTCCGGTGACGCCCTTTTCCGCGCCCTCCCGCTCGTATACAGGGTTGACCATGCTCCGCCGGGAGCCGTTGACCTCCACCTTGCCGAAAAACACCATGCAGTCCCCGCGACTGATGTTATCCTTAACATAATTCTGGTTAAAATAAGTTATGTCAACTGAACCACTCTCATCTACCGCCCGGAATTTGACCAGCTCCATCCCACGCCGCACCCGGACAAGCCGGGGCATATCCGCAACGATGGCCCGGATGCACACCTGCTCCCCGTCGGATACCAGGGCGATGGGCCTGTACTGGCTCCTGTCCTCGTACTTCCGGGGAAAGTAGGAGATCAGGTCATAGAGAGAAAAGACGCCCAGCTTGTTGAACGCCTGCGCCTTTTTCTCGCCGATTCCCTTTATGTATCGTACATCTGTGTTCAGATCTGCCATGTCACTCGGTAAATGTCACGGTGTAGTTTTCGTTGGAAAGGGTGAACTGCTCGATCAGTCCGCTGGTGCAGACGATCCGGTTGTCGTTGGTAATCAGGATCATATCAAAGCCGCCGTAGGTGCGCCAATAGTTCAGGGCCTGGGTTTCGCCCAGAATGAACATGGCGGTGGAGAGGCAGTCTGCCATGGTGCCGTCGTCACAGATGATGGTGACGGACTGGAGGGTGTTGGTCACGGGATAGCCGGTGGAGGGCTTTAAGAGATGGTGATAGAATTTGCCTTCGAGAGAGGTGAAATTCCGCTGATAGCTGCCGCTGGTGACTACTGCCGCCTCGCCCACCTTCACCAGGCCCAGATAGCTGGCGGTGTTGTTGGGGTCGGTGACGGCCACAGTCCAGAGGCTGCCGTCAGGCTTGACGCCCAGGGTCTGCACATTGCCGCCCAGGGAGACGATGCCGCTTTCCACGCCGGCGTTGCGCATGGCCTCAATGGCATAGGAGGCGGCGCAGCCCTTGGCCACCGCGCCGAAGCTGATCTGCCCATAAGAGGGCATGGAGACGGAATAGGTGCCCGAGCTGGGGAAGCTGGTGAGCACCACCTGGTCAAAGCAGAGCTTCTGCAGGCACGCGCTGATCTCTTCATCGGTGGGGACATAGTATTTGCCGTCAATAAAGCCCCAGAGCTTGACCAGCGGGTAGACGGTCAGATCCAGCGCGCCGCCGCTCTGCTTGTAGACCGTCTGGGCGGTGCTGATCATGTTGGCGATCTGGCCGGACACGGCGACGCCGGAGCCGTTGGCGTTGTTCATGGCGTAGACCAGACTGGTTTCCAGCTCCGGGTCCAGCATGCTGTCCATGGAGCGGATGATGCTCTCCGCCGCGGCGATACCGGCGTCGCGGTTTTTGCCGTAGGCGGTCAGGGTCATCTGGGTGTCCATGGCGAAGATCTCCGACTGGCTCATCTTCCCCTCGCCGCAGCCGCTCAGGGGCAGCAGCATGGCCAGGCACAGGAGCAGAGAGAGAATTTTATAACAGGTTTTTGTACGTTTCATCGTATTTCCGACAGTCCTTTGCTAAGTTTTTATACTGTGATAAAGAATTATAACATAGAAAAAGAAAATTGAAAACAGCTATTTACTTTGGGAAAAAAATTTGCTATAATACCTCTCGCAAATGCGGCTGTAGCTCAGCTGGATAGAGTGCCAGACTCCGACTCTGGAGGTCGTGGGTTCGAATCCCGTCAGCCGTACCAAAAATACCGGAGCACCTTTTGGTGCCCCGGTATTTTTTATGTCAGTCCGGTCTGAATTTGGGCCAGCAGCCTCTTGCCAGTTTAATCCGGCCGCTGGTTCAAACAGACCGCCGTTTTCCTATTCCAATTTGCTTGCCTTAATTCCGCGCTCCTGTATTCTTTGCCTTTTTCTGCATCACCGCAAAAATAAGCGCCGATGAAGCCATGCAAAGAACCTGAACACTAAGAGCAATCCAGAAAGCCGGGGAGCCGGGGGCATCAGCCGAAGTACCGAGGATAGTGGCACATATCGTCACGGGGAGAAGCCCAAGAATTGAGCCAAACAAATATTTCCCGTAATGAAGTTCCTTTGCTCCAAGATACAGACTGACAGGGATCAAAGGCAAGCCCAGCATGCGAACCAGAAAGGAGGCCACCACATCGTTATTCAGATGCAGGTGTTCCAAAATCTGAAGTTTGGCGTGCTTCTCCCGCAAACGGCTTACAATAGGAGGGCCCAGACTGCGGCCTATAAAAAAAGGGGTGGACACCATGATCGCAACGCCTGCCGTATTCAAGAGGATGGCAAAGGGAAGGGGGAACATGATGCCGGAGGACGCATATAGGACCGGCGAGTACATGATAAAATCCACACTTTTCAGAAGAAATAGTCCCAGTATAATAAAAACCGCAAAAACGGGGCTTTCCGGTTGATAGCTTGCGAAATCGTTAGTACTACCGCAGGGAATATATCCCAAGGGTGTTTGATGTTCTCCCTTGGCAAGCCCATTGACTGCTTCGTGCAGAGTTCCATCTCCACCAGCGCAGACTAATAAATCGTAGTTCCCGCCATATCTTTTCGCGAATTCTGTCACCTCGCCGGGGCAGGATGAGACCATGGTAGTTACAAGATAACCTTTATTCATCAAAATCCTTATGATCTGGGTTAGATGGTGCTGTACAGTCTTTCGTCCTGCAACAGGATTTATCAATAAAAGTGCGTTTTGATCATAGTCTTGTACACAGCGCATAATTTAGTCACCTGTCACCTTTTCTAAATCCGGACCGACCTGTAATGGCATTTTCTCCGTTGTATCACTTTTCTGTCTGTGGATGATTAGATCGGGAATCTTCCGTGCATGGTCTTTTTCGTAGAGATAGCCCAAGACAGAAAATACAAGTGCGCCGACCATGTTTACAAACAGGTCCTTCATAGTGTCTTTTATGCCGATGTCCAGAAAACCGTCAACGACGTATGTTTCTCCTGCTGCGGTAGTGATGACCGTCTGGGTAATATCCTGAAGTTTCATCAGATCACCGTTCCCACTGGGATCTAACGTTACAGAGCTAAAGGAGGAGATCACGAAATCCTTTTTCCGTACCAGCGGCTCGCCGCCGGTGTAGATGTACATGTAGACGCCCATGTCCTTGCCCTGACGGATGATATCATCGATTTCCTCGAAGCTCAGGTTCAGTTTGTTGCCGTATTCAGCGGCCCAGCAGCCGGTGCAGTGCAGGTTGCAGGCGGAGGTGGGATCCAGAAGGATAGCCCAGGGAATATTGCAGTTATACTTCTGCCGCAGCTCCTCCTGCCGGTCCCAGCCTATAAGGTTGCCGTTGATGAAGAAGTTGACGGCAACGGTCTTCAATACCTCCGGATCAACATTGCTGATCAGGTTCATGATGTAGGAATGATAGGGGTGCTCCGGATTTTCCACAGCGTCACG
>JALFOM010000144.1 GCA_022782265.1 Clostridiales bacterium
GCGGTGTTTCTCTATTACTATGAGGGCTACAGCTCGCCGGAGATCGCGGAGCTGCTGAACTGCTCCCAGTCCACCATCCGTAACCGGCTCATGCGGGCCAGAAATCTGTTAAAAACCATGTTGGGCGGTGAATTTGATGAACAGACCCGAAATACGCAGAGCCTATGACAGCGTCGCTCCCGACAGCGCGGCCCGGGAACGGATGCTGGACAATATTCTTTCCGCTGTCTCCGCGGAGCAGCCCGACGGAAGGCGGGCCGGAGGGAACACCAAAGTTTTACGCCGCGCGCTTTGCCTTGCGGCGGTGATCGCCCTGCTGCTGGCTTTCGGCATCACGGCCTATGCCTCCGGCTGGTTTGGACTGCGGGACGCGGTGATCGGACGCTTTGTGGTGAATAACGGCATTGACAAGGACTACTACACCCAGTTTATCAGCCTTCAGGGCTATTCCGACAGTCCGGAGTTCAAGGCGCTGTGCGAATGGCAGAGCTTTTTGGAAAGCTACGACAGCGACGGCAGTATTCTCTCCTCCATCGGCAACAGCTCCACAGAGTATGATGAAAAATACCGCTGCTATAGTTGCTATACCCGGGAAATGGCCGACGAGATCGACCGGATATGCGAAAAATACTCCCTCTCTCTGATCACCGGCACGGAATTTTTTGAAAGCGAAAAGGGCTTTTTTGAAGCGGCCGGTGTGGGACAGGTCTGTGTCCGGCGGGGCGATGGCTATGTAAACGACTTCTTCCCCGGCTATGTGCACGACGACGGCTCCTTCCATTTTGAGGGGCAGGCCACCTTTACCGGCAACGGTGCCGCCTGGCCCTACCCCATCTCCTACCAGTTTGACCGGAGCATGAAGGGCAGCTTCAGCAGCACCGTTTTGAACATCGGGGATGCGGCAGACTATGAGGAGTGGGTCTACACCACGAAAAACGGCGTGGAGCTGACTCTGGCCCAGAGTGACTGGAAAGAGCTGATCCTGGTGGAGCGGGAAGACTCTTTTGTGGTGGTCAACCTGTTTGACGTGTCCGTGGGGGACGTGGTCTATGGTGAGCTGCACAAGAGTCATGAAGACCTGGAGGCCTTTGCGGAGCTGTTTGACTTTTCCGTGATCTCATAAATGCGAAAGGATGATAAAAATGAAGAAAATTGCGCTTATTCTGCTCTCAGCGGCCATACTGCTGAGCCTGTGCGCCTGCGGGGAAAAAGCCCCGGAGGCGTCTCCCGCCGCTTCGGAGGCGCCGGCGGAGGAAAGTACCATCGTCATTGAGGCCCCTCCGGCAGAGGATGCCGCGCCCCTGTCTCAGGTGCTGGACAGCATCAACGAAAACACGGAGGTCGGTACAGCCGGCAGTTCCCTGCGGGCTGCGCAGAGCGCCGCAATGCTCATGGACTGGTGCGCGGAGACTTCCCTGGACGCCGGGCAGGTCCGCGCTGCCACCGTGGAGTGGCTCTCCCCCATGGGCAACGACGCCCAAACGGAGTTTGCCCAAAAGCTTGAGCTGGTGGACACCATGTGTCTGGAGCTGATCCATAAAGACGGCACTTCCCTTCTGGAGAGCGCCGGGTACACCAGCAGCAGCTACCCCTGGGACGAGGCGGCCTATGAAAAATACACCGCCGTTCTGGAGGCGGTCGGCGTTGAACAGGGCTGAAGAATGCCCGGGGGACGTCCCCCGGGCAATTTTCTTTGTCCTGTTATTTCGCGCTGTCGATGCTCTTGCCATAGACCACAAAGCGCTGGTACAGAAACTCTGTTGTAAAATTCAACAGCATATTGAGTATGGTGACGATATATTCGTTCCACAGCAGCACGTCCGCCAGCCAGTGCCCCAACAGGGTGGACAGCGGCGTAAACACCGCGTAATAGGCCAGCACCTTCAGCATGGCAACGGGCACATTGGCCGCCGATTTGAAGGTGAACTTTCTGTTCAGCGTGAAATTCCATACCACTGAGGCCACAAGGGCAATGAGATAGCAGGGCCAATAGTTCCACCCGCTCAGCTCGTTGAGCAGGGCGAACATCCCCATTTCCACCAGCCCCGCGCTTGCGGAAAACAGCATAAATTTGAAAAAACGCAGGATCTCCTTTGCCTTTTGGTTCTTCATGCCGGTCGCTCTCCTTTCTTCCGGGAAAAGTATAACGCCGCGAAGAGCCAAATGCAACGGAAAATTTCAAAGATTTTAAATAATTTGAGGAGCTGAAAAAGCGGCTGCTTACACAGCCGCTTTTTTCCGCTTTTATTTCTTTCTGTCCACTCTCAGCTCACTGCGGTGGCAGAATTCCCGGTTGCCGCAGGTGGCACAGCCCCGGCCGCAGCCCCGTTTTTTTACCTGATTGGTGCGCAGCACCAGAATGGCGGCGGGCACAAAGGCCGCTAAAAGCAGCAGTGCAAGCCATACATATCCCATCGTATTCTCCCCCGGATTACTTCTGCTCCAGGGCGGACAGATAGGCTTTGATGACCTCCACCGCGCCCTTTACGCCGATACGGCTGCTGTCGATGCACAAGTCGTAATTCTCGGACTCGCCCCAGATCTGGTCAGTGTAGTACTTATAGTAGCTGGCCCGGTCCTTATCCACTTCCTTGATGAGCTTTTTGGCCTGATCCTCGCTCAGCCCCTTGCGCTGCATGATGGTCCTGACACGAAAGGGCATATCGGCCATGATAAACACGCTGAGCACATCGCTCCGGTTTCTCAGCACATAGTCCGCGCAGCGGCCCACGAAAATGCAGTTGCCCTTGTCCGCCAGGTTCCGCATGGCGTCAAACTGGGCCGCCGCCACCTGCATATTCAGGCGGAAGCCCTCGTTCATCCCCACATAGTGGGGCGTGGGGATCACATAGGCGGAGACCCGCTTTTCATCGTAGGAGTCGAAAATCTCCTTGCTGAATTGGGAGTTTGCCGCCGCCTCGTCCACGATTTCCTTGTCGTAGCACTTCATATTCAGCTCTTCAGCCAGCAGACGGGCAATATCGTGGCCGTTGCTGCCGTGCTGTCTGCCCACGGTAATAATCATTTTCCTGCACTCCTTATCTGTCACATTATTTTTTCAGCATATTGGCAAAGGATTCCACACTGGTTCCCCGGGTGACATAGTAGCGGGTGACGACGCGCGGGTCGTCGCCGGTATAATATACGGAGCCGTTCATCTTCACCCCGAAGCTGTAGTACTCCGGCAGAAGCTCCAGCGTCACATGGGAGGCCAGACCCCTGGGGTAGCAGAGCACCGCAGGCTCCTTGCCGGTAAGGCGGAGAATGGCCAGCTTGGACTGGCTCATCTGCTCCCTCTGGGCCTCAGCGGGGAGGGTGTCCATATCCTTGTGGCTCCAGGTGTGGCTCTGGATGGAGACCAGACCGGACTGAGACATCTCCGTCACCTGTTCCGGCGTCAGATATTTCTCCCCGCCCAGCCAGCCGGTGATCACAAAGATGGTGGCCTTTACATTATATTTTTGCAGCAGAGGGAAAAGATCGGTGTAATTGTCCTGATAACCGTCGTCAAAGGTCAAAATCACGGGTTTGTCGTACTTCTCCACTTCCCGCAGATCCTCAAACCAGATGGGGTCGTAGCCGTTTTCCACCAGGTACCTGAGCTGCTCCTCCAGCACGGAGGGGGATACAAACAGCTCGGCGGAGCCCCAGGTGTAGTCGGTGACGCCGTGGTACATGAACACCGGGACCTTGTAGCCCTCAGGGATCTGCCAGTCCCCTGCGCCCACGGTACAGTACAGATGGGCGTACTCCTCATCATAGAACATGCCGATGTGCAGAAGCCCGCACAGGGGCTCCACCGGCACATAGCATTCATTTCTGTAGGTCTTTACCGGGGTGCGGAGCGCCACAGCCTCGCCCCGGATATACAGCGCGGGGTTGCCCGGCTTACAGCCCACGGCCGCATCCTGCCAGGTAAAGGAAAGAATCCCGTCCTCCTCGGACAGTTCCGCGCCCAAAGCCTCCGCAAATTCCTGAAAACGCACATACAGGCTGTCGTTATATACTATGCTGCCGCTTTGCAGGCTTACGCCTTCCACCGTTACCGCATCCCCCTGGGGCAGCTCCGGCTCCGGGCTGGGCTCCGGCGTGGGAATCGGGCTGGGTTCCGGCGTGGAGACCGGCTCCTGGGCCGCTTTGCCGCAGCCGCACACAAGAAAGGCGGCCAAAAGCAGCATCACGGCCAGGAAAAGGGTTGTCCTGTTTTTCAAGCTCTTTTCTCCCTGTCGTTTGATTTGCTTTCATATTTTATCACCACCGTGTATTCTTGGCAAGACGAGCCAGGAAAAAAACATCCTCTCCCGGCATAAACTTTTATGCCGGGAGAGTGGTAAAATGGCTTTGCGCAAGAAACTGATCTACAATACGGCCCTGCTGACAGGCTCATCCCTTCTGATGAACTGCATCGGCATGGCCTTTCAAATCTGGCTGGTGGGCAGAATCGGCACGGCGGGCATAGGACTTTATCAGCTGGTATGCTCGGTCACCGCCCTCAGCGCCACGGTGGCCATATCGGGCATACGCTTTGCCTGTACCCGGCTGGTCTCCGAGGAGCTGGGCCTGGAAAACAGTGCCGGGATCCGGGGCGCCATGCGCCGCTGCACAGCCTATGGTCTGTTCTTCGGCGCGGCCTCGGCGGCTATCCTCTGGTTTCTGGCGGAGCCCATCGGCTTTCTCTGGGTGGGGGACGCCAGAACCGTTCTCTCCCTGCAGATTTCCGCCTTCAGTATGCCCTGCATCGCCCTGTGCTCCGCCTTTTCCGGCTACTTCACCGCCGTGGGCCGGGTGTGGAAGCCCACGCTTGTCCACCTGGCGGAGCAGCTCTCCGGCATCGCCCTGGTGGCGCTGTTTCTCACCATGAGCCCGGAGGGCGACATTGAAAAGAGCTGTGCCGCCGTGACGGCGGGAAGGCTTGCCGCCGACCTGCTCTCCCTGCTGCTGATGGCGGGGGTATACGCCGCCGACCGGCGGAGCTATTACTCCGGCGATGAGGGCGGACTGCGGCTCACCGGGCGGATGCTGCGCATTGCCCTGCCTCTGGCGGTCTCCGCCTATGCCAGAAGCGCCCTGTCCACCCTGCAGCACCTGCTGGTGCCCAAGGGCCTGAAAGCGGCGGGCTATTCCGCCGACGGGGCGTTGTCCGGCTACGGGGTCATTCAGGGCATGGTGCTGCCGGTGATCCTTTTCCCCTCCTGCATCATGTCCGCCATTGCGGAGCTGATTATCCCGGAGCTGACCGAGGCCCAGGTGCGGGGCGACCAGGCGGGGATCCGGCAGACCGTGGCCTCTCTTTTCCGGATGAGCCTGCTGTTTTCCTCCGCTGTGGCCCTGTTTCTGTTCCTTTTTGCGGATATGCTGGGCTATGTGATATACAACAGCGGAGAGGCAGGATATTACATCCGTCTGCTCTCTCCGCTGGTACCGATCATGTATACCGATATGACCGTGGACGGCTGCCTGAAGGGGCTGGGGCAGCAGGTGTGGAGCATGGGGATCAACATCCTGGATGCTCTGACCGGGCTGCTCCTGGTGTGGTGGCTGCTGCCGCGCTACGCGCTGAGCGCGTACATCGGTATCATCTATTTCGGTGAGGGTTTCAATTTTATTCTCAGCGTGTTCCGCCTGCGGCGAACCGGGGCGCTGGGCATTAAAGCACGCCGGTCAGCACAAGGAACAGCAGCACAAAGGTCACCAGCACAGCCAGGGCAAAGAGCGTGAAGCCCACGCTGACCTTCCCCTTGCCGCTGCTGCCGGAGGAGGGCTCCACCAGCTTGGCCTTGCGCAGAGCGCCCACAACGGGCTTATACAGCAGCATGGTCAGCGCGGCGTTGATGCCGCCCTTGATCAGGTTAAAGGGCAGAAAGACGGGGATGAGCATACCGGCCACCTGCGCTCTGGGGACGCCCATGTACAGCGGGGTGATAATGTAGTTCCAGATGACCATACACACGGCCAGCACGCACACGCCGATGCCCAGGCCGGCCACCGCGCCCTTCTGGCTGTGGAACTTCTTGTAGAAGACGGCGGCGGGGACGGTAAAGGCGCAGGTGGAGACAATATTCATAATCATGCCGTAAGGGCCGGTGGAGCTGATGGTGATCATCTCGATAAAGGAGACGATGACCGTGATAAAGACGCTGGCCAAGGGTCCCAGCAGAAAGCCCGCAATGGCGATCACGGCGTCTTTGGGGTCATAGCTCAGAAAGCCCGCCACATTGGGGATGATCCTGCCGATCAGCACGGCAATGAACGAGATGGCCGTAAACATGGCTACTACCGCCATGTAGCGGGTGGTGATCCTCTGTTTTGACATGATTTTTTCCTCCAACAAAAAAATTTGCCCGAAGAACTTTATTCTTCGGGCAGAAATGGCATAAAAAACAAACCTTCTCACATCCAGACTATACTGTCGGTCCCGGAGTTGCACCGGGTCATGCCGAAAATCGGCTCGCGGACTTTACCGCCGGTCGGGAATTACACCCTGCCCTGAAGAGTTTACATACGGAGTATAGCACGGTATTCTTCTTTTGACAAGAGGGTATTTTCATATTATACTGGATAAGCACGACGCAAGGAGGGATGTCATGGACAAAACCTGCTGCTTTACCGGCCACCGCCCCGCAAAGCTGCCCTGGGGCAGCGACGAGAGCGACGAACGCTGCAAAGCGCTGAAGCTGGAGATTTCCGCCAGGGTGGAAGGGATCGTTCTGGCCGGATATAGAAATTTTATCTGCGGCATGGCTGAGGGCTGCGACATGTATTTTGCCGAGGCCGTGCTGGAAATGAGAAGCCGCTTTCCCCAGGTGACGCTGGAGGCCGCCATCCCCTGCGACCGGCAGGCGGACAAGTGGAGCACCGCCCAGCAGCGGCGTTATGAACACATCATGGCGGAGAGCGATACCGTCACCTTCGTGCAGCATCAGTACAGCCCCGGCTGTATGATGCGCCGCAACCGCTATATGGTGGACCGCTCCTCCCTGCTGCTGGCCTGTTTCGACGGGCAAGCCGGCGGCACCATGAACACCATCCTGTACGCCCAGCGTCAGGGCTTGCAGGTCATTATCATCGATCTATAAAACGCAAAGGGTAGATTTATCTTATTTAGATAAATCTACCCTTGATTTTATCTATTAAAGATAGTATAATACACTCAGGCAGAAAAGCAATGGAGGTATATACTATGGTGCGGGAGCGGACATATCTGTGCATAGACCTGAAGTCCTTCTACGCCTCTGTGGAGTGTGTGGAGCGGGGGCTGGACCCCATGAAGGCAAAGCTTGTGGTGGCAGACCCCAGCCGGACGGAAAAGACCATCTGCCTTGCGGTGACGCCTGCGCTGAAGGCCCTGGGCGTCAAAAACCGCTGCCGGGTGTTCCAGATCCCCAAGGGCATCGACTACATCACCGCCCCGCCCCGGATGGCCCTGTACATCGACTATTCCGCCCGGATCTACAGCATCTACCTGAAGTACGCCGCGCCGGAGGATATCCATGTATACTCCATAGACGAGGTATTCATGGACGTAACGGATTATCTCCCCGCCCGGAAGATGGACGCAAGGCAGTTTGCCGTGACCATCATGGCGGATATCAAAAACACCCTGGGCATCACCGCCACCTGCGGCATCGGCAGCAATCTGTATCTGGCCAAGGTGGCTCTGGACATCATCTCCAAGCACGCAAGCGACTTCATCGGCATCCTCAGCGAGGACAGCTACCGGGAGACGCTGTGGAATCACCGGCCCATGACGGACTTCTGGCGCATAGGCGAGGGCACGGTCCGGCGGCTGGAGCGGCTGGGCATACAGACCATGGGCGAGGTGGCCCACGCCGACGAGCGCGTGCTGTACAAGACCTTCGGCATCGACGCGGAGCTGCTCATCGACCACGCCTGGGGCCGGGAGAGCACCACCATGGCCGACATCAAAAATTATGTGCCCGAGACCCACAGCCTTACCAGCGGGCAGGTGCTGTCCTGCGGCTACGGTTATGAAAAGGGGAAAATCATCGTCCGGGAGATGGCGGAGTCTCTGGCCCTGGATCTGTTCGACCAGGGGCTGGTCACCAGCTCCATCACGCTCTCCCTGGGCTACTCCTTCCGCTCCGGTATGCCGCCGGTCAGCGGCAGCATCTCCACCGGGGCCGCCACCTGCTCGGTGAAAAAAATCTGCGACTGCACCGCGCTTTTATATGACCGGATCATGGACCGGGCGGAACCCATCTACCGGCTGAGCCTGTGCTTCAACAACGTAAGGCAGGAGCAATTCTGCCAATACGACCTGTTCAGCAGCCCGGAAATGCAGGAAAAGGAGCGCAGGCTTCAGCGCACGGTGCTGTCCATCAAGAAGAAATACGGAAAAAACGGCATTGTGAAGTGCATGGATCTCCAGGAGGGGGCCACCATGATGGAGCGAAACCGGCAGATCGGAGGCCATAGGGCATGAGCGGTATGAGCCGGGCGGACAGGGCAAAGCAGTTTATGCCCTTTGCCGCCCTGAAGGGCTTTGAGGAAGCCATTGAAAAAGCGGGAAAGCGCGTCTGTGAGCGGGTGATTCTGGGCGAGGACGCCCAGGCGGAGCTGGACGCGGCCCTGCGGGAGCTGCGCCTGGGGGATCAGGTGTGCATCACCTTTTATCAGGACACGGAATATGTCAGCCCCAGCGGCCGCGTCACCGGCATAGACGGGATAAACCGGCGCATTTTCCTGTCCGGCAAGCCCATTCCCATTGACGATATCACTGCCATCGACCCGAATGCCTCCCCTGTGTAAGGGGAGCCTTTGGCAGACCGCTGCACAATATGGGCACAGAAATAATGGCATCACGAAAAATCGGGCGGTCCCTTGTGGGACCGCCCATCAACATTTTCAATCGTTTCTCTGTACCGATTCAGTGCGCAGCCTAAGCGTCTTTGACGCCGTCAATGGCAGCAGCCGCCGCAGCCGCCCTCATCGTCGCCGCAGCCGCCTCCGCAGCCGCCGCCACAGCCGCCGCAGCCACCGCCGCAGGCGCCCGCGTCATCGAAAATGGGCAGCTGTCCGGTGATCAGCATATCGGCGGCGGTGTCCGCGTCGCCGCAGTAGCCCGCCACGGGGATGATGCCGTAAGTGAGCAGCAGCGCCCGGGCCTCTGCGCCCATGTTGCCGCAGATCACCGCGTCCACACCATGTTCCCGCATCAGATCGGCCATAGCCTGGTGGCCGTGCCGGTCAGAGCAGTCCACCAGAACCTTCGTTACCCGGTTCACGTCCGCCTGCTCGTAATCATAAATCGCAAAGGTTTCGCAGTGGCCAAAATGTTCGTAAATCTCTCCGTCCTTGTAGGTCACAGCAATTTTCATGTTTCAAATACCTTTCTCTATATAGTCCGCAAGTGCGGCGATATGCTCTCCGCTGACAGATTCCACCTCGCCGGCGTCCACCATTGCGGCGATGACCGGGTCGATAGGCAGCCGGGCGGTGTGCTCAATGCCAAATTCTCTGGCGATCTGTTCCACCTTGCTCTCGCCGAAGATGGCGTGCTCCTTGCCGCAGTCCGGGCACTTGAAGTAAGACATGTTCTCCACCAGGCCCAGCACCGGCACGTTCATCATATTGGCCATGTTCACGGCCTTGGCAACAATCATGCCCACCAGGTCCTGGGGAGTGGTGACAATGATTACCCCGTCAATGGGCAGGGACTGGAACACCGTCAGGGGCACATCACCGGTTCCGGG
>JALFOM010000153.1 GCA_022782265.1 Clostridiales bacterium
AGGCGGAGCTGGATCAGGAGCGCGCCAATATGCTGCTGGATGGCATTTATTCCGCTGTGGTCGTGCGGGACATTCTGGAGCGCGGCAAACGGAAAGAACAGCGGGCCGTCACCGACGCGCTGCTGCTTCGCAAGATCATTCTGTTTCTGGCTGACAACATCGGCAACAACACCTCGGCTGCGTCCATCGGGCGCACCCTTGTCAGCGAGGGCCTGTTGGACGATGGCAGAAAGACCAAGCCTGCGGTGCAGACTATCTCCGCCTATATCGACGCACTGTTGGAGTCCTATATCTTTTATGAGGTCAATCGGTTTGACATCAAGGGAAAGGACTACCTGCGGACGTTGGGCAAATACTATATCGTCGATCCCGGCCTCCGCACCTACCTGTTAGGAAACCGGGGCGGCGATGTGGGACACATTCTGGAAAACATCGTTTATTTTGAACTGCTGCGGCGTGGTTATGAGGTGGCCATCGGCAAGGTTGGTGAAAAGGAGATCGACTTCATCGCAACAAAGATGAATGAGAAAAAGTATATCCAAGTCACTGACAACATGAACGCCCCCGAAACCCGCGCACGGGAGCTTGCGCCGCTGCAAGCTGTGCAGGACAATTACGAGAAGATCGTGATTGCCATGGACTGCGACCTTATCAGCGACGTGGACGGTATCAAAATCGTAAAGGCGCTGGACTTCCTGCTCAGCGAAGTGTAACTAAAAATCCGCTCTGAAAAATCAGGGCGGATTTTTTGACACACGGCGGTATCCGCGATACCATGAAGCCATCAAAGGATATGGAGGTACACACCATGAAGCGAGGAAGTTTTGCAGCCGGTTTTCTTACCTGCCTGCTGTTGGCTGGCGTCACTACCACGGCGTATGCTGCCGGGATCATGGCCGAGCGCAGTACCCATCGCGTATTTGTCGATGGACGGGAAGTACAGATGGAAGCCTATGTCATCAACGGCAACAACTATGTGAAGCTGCGGGACATTGGCGAACAGGTCGGTTTCAATGTTTATTGGGACAGCGTTAACGGCTGTGTGCAGGTGGAAAGCGGAAAGCCCTACACCGGAACCGCACCCCAGCAGACTGCCGCAGCACCCACAGACGGTTCCCGGTATGTTCCCAAGGTGGGTGATGTGATCCGCTGCGACGATGGCACGGACTACACTATTAAAGATGTGTCCCGCTGGAACAACAACGCCTTTTCCAGCGCACCGCTGGGAGAACTGCCTGCCGCCACCTGTGACTGGAGCAAGCTGCCCCAGCCGGAAATGCCGAGAGCGGAGGCACGTCACTTCACCAGCGGCGGACAGGACTACCTGTTCCAACGCAATCTCTACGAAACACGCCGGATGCTCTATACCTTGTATAATGCCATCGGGGACAACCCTGAAACATGGCAGAACGGCCAGCCGGTGAAATTCCCCAGCGGGAATGACAAGGTGAAGATCAACCTGACCATTCCCGCAGATGTCACGCCGCAGAGCTTTTGGCCGTGGCGCTCGGAGCAGATCACAGGGCTATTCAATTCCTGCCCGCCGGGGACTTACTCTATGGAGGCATGGAATGTCTACAAAAACGGCGTGTTTCAATACACTGAGTACAGCATCTATGTGAGCTGACAACTTCATATCTCAACGCGCGGGCGGTATGCAAAAGCATACCGCCTTTTCTGTTTCCCAAAATCAATAAAAGGAGAAAATGCACATGAAAAAACGATTGGTTTCCATGCTCCTTGCACTGGTAATGGTGCTGGGGATGCTCCCGGCCACGGCCCTTGCCGCCAGCAGTGAGGAGGAAGCCCTGGGCGAAGTCAATATCTACAACGGAGAACAGAAGCTCTCCTATCTCTCCATCAATGGCCGCATCCGTGAGCTGATCTATACCTATTTTAATTATGTGGACAGCAACGGCAGGACAAAGGAGATCCCCGCGTACTGCGTCAACCCCAACACCAAGGGCGTCCCGCAGACTGTTGGCCCCGGCGAGAGTATCAAATACATCGCCAAGGAAAAGGGCAGCGATCCAAAGGTCATGGGTATCATCGCCAACGGCTATCCTACCCGCGGCTTATCGGAACTGAAGCTGGAGAACAAGTACCACGCCTACTATGCGACCAAGATGGCGCTGTGGTGCTACCTGCTCCCCAACTGGAACATCAACAACCTGAAGGTCAATCCCAATCTCACAGGAAAAGAGCTTCAGCGGGCACAGGCCATCCTTGCCGCAGCCAAGGACATCTATGTGCGCGGCACGGCATGGAACAAGGTCTACTCGCCCCGCGTTACCGCTACCCCTGACCGGGACACCGCCTATGCCGTCACGGTGGACGGACAGCAGTACAAGCAACAGGTGTTTACAATTCACTCTGACACATGGGTGTGCAATTACGCCATCCGCGTAGCCTTCTCCGATCCTGCCTCCGTCCCCGCAGGAGCGCGCATTGTGGATATGGACGACAAGGATATTACCACCATCACAACCTCCGGCACCGGGGATGGCTATGGCGTTAAATTCAAGGTGCTGTTCCCTGCCGCTGCGGTGGCGGGCAAGACCGGCAGCGTCCAGCTTTCTTTTACCACCGATGTTTATAAATACGCGGTATTTTATGCCACCTGCGCCGAGGTCAACAAGTACGGCCAGCTCCAGAACTATATGTGCGACACCGACCCTACTGTCACCATGCGCCTGTCCGCGTACAGCAATTTCAGCGATGGGGAAAAGCCCGAAGCGCCTGACACCGGCCTGAAGCTCATCAAGCTGGAAAAGGGTACGGATACCCCTCTCAGCGGCGCTATTTTTGAGGTGGTCGATCCCGACGGAGCCACCGTCGGCACCTTCGCCACCGGCTCGGACGGCACCGTGACCATCCCCCTGACGCTGGCGGGCAACTACACCGTGTATGA
>JALFOM010000032.1 GCA_022782265.1 Clostridiales bacterium
GGCCTGGTGCGGCGCGCCCATCAAGATGTCCGAGATGCTCTCTCAGGTTCCCGGTTCCTACTATATCGAGCGCTGCGCCGTCAACAACAACGCAAACATCCTGAAAACCAAGAAGGCGATCAAAAAGGCATTCCAGTATCAGCTGGAGGGTAAGGGCTTCTGCATGATCGAAGTTCTGTCCACCTGCCCCACCAACTGGGGTTTCAGCCCTGTGGAAGCACTCAAGTGGTTGGAAGAGAACATGATCCCCTACTATCCTCTGGGCGTGTATAAAGACAAGGGGGCTGCTGAGTAATTATGATGAAACAGTTTATTTTTGCAGGTTTTGGCGGTCAGGGCATGCTTCTGATCGGCAAATTCGTGGCAATGGCATGTATGCTGGACGGCAAGCATGTCTCCTGGCTGCCCTCCTACGGCCCGGAGATGCGCGGCGGTACCGCAAACTGCTCCGTCATCGTCAGCGACGAGGATGTGGGTTCTCCTCTGGTGGATATGGCGGACGTCATCGTGGCAATGAACCTGCCCTCCCTCCTCAAGTTTGAGGATAAGGTGAAGCCGGGCGGCGTTCTGGTTGTCAACCAGTCCCTGATCGACCGCAAGGTCGAGAGAGATGATATCCAGGTGGTCTACTGCGACGCAAACCGTATTGCCGAAGAAGTGGGCAACCCCAAGGGCGCAAACGTGGCGATCCTGGGCGCAATGCTGGAGAAGGCCCCGGTCACCAGCGTGGAGACCATGATGGAGGCCATCCGCATTGAGCTGGGCGAGAAGAAGGCAAGATTCCTGGAAGGCAACAAGAAGGCGCTGATCGCCGGCATGGAGTCGGCAAGATAATTCCCATAACAAATGAGCAAATCTGCCGCTGCTGTATTCAGTAGCGGCAGATTTTTTACTGTTTCCCTCTTGAAAAATGTGCGCCGGCAGATATAATCTTCTGTGGACGAAGAGCCCAAAGGAAAACGGCGTGCCGCTGGCCGAAGAAGCGGCAGAAGGGAGAGCCCAATGGAAAAACTGAATGTCTGCCTTATAAACGACTCCTTTCCGCCTGCCATAGACGGCGTGGCCAACGCCGTCACCAACTATGCACAGATCATCTCCCAAAAGTACGGCCGCGCCGCGGTGGTGACGCCCTTCTACCCGGACGCGGATGACAGCGCCTTTGCCTTTCCCGTGATCCGCTATCCCAGCGTGGATATGACAAAAGCCGTGGGCTATCGGGCCGGTATTCCTTTCTCACCGGAAGTGATGAACAGGCTGAAAGGGGAGAGCTTCAATCTCATTCACAGCCACTGCCCCATTACCTCCACCATCCTGGCCAGAGCCCTGCGGGACAGGATCCATGTGCCCCTGGTCTTTACCTACCACACCAAGTTTGATATCGACATTGCCAACGCCGTCAAAAGCAGGCTCCTGCGGGAAGAGGCGGCCAGGCTGCTGGTGGAGAATATCTCCGCCTGCGACGAGGTGTGGACAGTGAGTCGGGGCGCGGGGGAGAATCTGCGGAAGCTGGGCTATCAGGGGGATTATCTGGTCATGCCCAACGGCGTGGATTTTCCCAGAGGCAGAGTGCCGGATGGGCTGGTGGCTCAGGTGACGCAGGACTATGACCTTCCGGCAGGGCTGCCGGTGTTCCTGTTTGTGGGACGGATGATGTGGTACAAGGGCATCCGGATCATCCTGGACGCCCTGAAGACGATGATGGACAGCGGCAGGGATTTCCGCATGGTCTTTGTGGGCGCGGGAAATGACAAGGAGGAAATCTGCGCGTACAGCAGTGCTCTGGGGCTTGACGCAAGGGTATTTTTTGCTCCGGCCATACACGACAGGAACCTGATCCGCGCCTGGTACTGCCGTGCGGACCTTTTCCTTTTCCCCTCAAGCTTTGACACCAACGGCCTTGTGGTGCGCGAGGCGGCAGCCTGCGCCCTGCCCAGCGTGCTGGTGGCAGGAAGCTGCGCCGCAGAGGACGTGCAGGACGGTGTGAACGGCTTTCTTATGGAAGAAAACGCGGCTTCTATGGCGGCAAAGCTGCAAAGGCTGTGCGATGCGCCTGAGCTTATAAAACGTGTGGGAGAAAATGCGGAGAGGGATCTTTACCTGTCCTGGGACAGCTCCGTAGCCGCAGCGGTTGACCGGTATCAGACAGTGATTGATAATGATAAACGGGGACTTTACCCCCGGCACGAGCGCTTTTCCGACGAGATGTGCCACGCCGCGGCAAAGGCCATGGAGGACCTCTACCGGGGCCGGGAGCGGCAGCGGAACGCGGTTTCCGGGGCAAAAAGCGAGCTGCAGGAGATGCGCGTTGAAATCACGGAAAGCCGGGAAAAAGTCCGGGAGAGGCTGGACGAATTGACACAGCGCTTCGATCGTTTCCTGTAAAAGGAGAACAAAAAACCATGCAAAGCATGAAGAGAGAGATTAATGAGATAACGGAAGGCGTGATCTGGAAGCAGCTGCTTGCCTTCTTCTTCCCGGTGCTGCTGGGCAGCCTTTTTCAGCAGCTTTACAACACGGTGGACACCATGATCGTGGGCCGCTTTGTGGGGACGGAGGCCCTGGCGGCGGTGGGCGGTTCCTCTGCCCAGATTCTGAACCTGATCATCGGCTTTTTCACCGGCGTGTCCTCCGGAGCCACGGTGATTATTGCCCAGTTCATCGGAGCAAGGGATGAAGAGGACGTTTCCCGTTCGGTACACACGTCCATGATCCTGGCGGCGGTCTGCGGCGGGATCATGACCGTACTGGGCATCGCGGCTGCGCCCGGACTCTTGCACATCATGGGCACCCCGGCGGACACCATGCGGGACTCAGTGCTGTATCTGCGCCTGGTGTTCCTGTCCATGATCCCCGGAATGATCTACAACATGGGCTCCGCCATTCTCCGGGCGGCCGGCGACGCCAGGCACCCGCTGATCTTTCTGATCCTGTGCTGCCTGGTGAATGTGGTTTTGGACCTGCTGCTGGTCTGTGTGTTCCGGATGGGGGTGGCCGGTGTGGCTGTGGCCACTTCTCTGGCCCAGCTGATCAGCGCGGTGCTGATCTGCGCCTTCCTTGCCAGAAGCCGGGAGAGCTACCGGCTGGACAGAAAGCTGCTCAGGGCCGACGGGCGTATGCTGCGGCGCACGGTGCGCATCGGCCTGCCCACGGGACTGCAGTCCGTGCTTTACGCCGTGTCCAATATGATCATCACCGCCTCGGTGAACAGCTTCGGCACAGATACTGTGGCAGCCTGGGTGGCCATGTGCAAGCTGGACGCGCTGACCTGGCTGGTGATGAGCGCCTTTAGCGTTGCCGTGATGACCTTCGTGGGCCAGAACTACGGCGCGCAGCGCATTGACCGGGTAAAAAGCAGCATCAGACTGTGCCTTGCCATTGCGGCAGGGGTGACCGTGCTGACCGGGACCCTGTTTATTCTGGGCGGGAGATTTTTCTTCTTCCTGTTTACGGATGATCTGCGGATCATCGGCATAGCGGTGAAAATGCTGCTGTGTCTCGCGCCCTGGTACTGGCTGTATGTGCCGGTAGAGGTGCTCAGCGGCAGCCTGCGGGGCATGGGGGACACCCTGGTGCCTACGATGATTACCGCGGTGGGGATCTGCTTTACCCGGGTGCTGTGGGTTTTCGCCCTGGTGCCCCGCTGGCATACCATCCAGGCCGTCACCCTCAGCTACCCCGTCACCTGGGGCCTCACTTCCCTGGCCTTTACGGTATACTATCTCCGCTTCAGAAAAAAGAGACTGTCCGGATACGAGCCCGGACAGAGATGAAAAACTCCCCGGAGCCTACGCTCCGGGGAACATTGTTTTTATGGCTGCATATACAGCTTGGTCTTGTTCTCATAGCCCTGGGGCCGGTAGCTCACGGAGGAGATCCGCTGGCCGGACACCCCGTATTTTGCGTTATAGCCGAACAGGTTTATGTAGCGGTGCAGGTCCGGCTCTTCCGCGTCCATGGCGCATAGCAGCTCGTAGGTGGCCTTGGCGTCGTCAATGGCCCGGTGGGTGTTCTGGGAGACAAGAGAATAGGCCGCCACCGCGTCGCAGAGCTTGTGGGGGAAGGGCCGCCGGTCCCGGTAGACCGTCAGCGCGTCCAGCATGCGGACGTTTTTCAGTACCCCGGCTTTTCCGAAGCCATTGAGAAAGTAATACAGAAAGCCCAGGTCGAATTGAGCGTTGTAGGCCACCAGCAGCGGCCGCTCCAGACTGAGCATATCCGCCAGAGCCGTGCAGGCCTCTTCCTTGCTCACACCCTCGTTTTCCAGCATGGCGCCGGTGATACCGGTGAGCTCAACGATTTTGGGCGGGATGCTGCGGCCGGGACTCAGGCGGATGAATTTGTCAAACTCCCGGGTCTCCCCGGTACGGGACACACGCAGCATGGCAAGCTCGATGATCTCCTCCCTGCGGGGGCTGAAGCCGGTAGTCTCCGTGTCCAGAACAATGATATTGTCAAAGCGGTCGAATAAAGTTTCAAGCATAGGTCATTCTCCTTATATGGATATAATACCCTGAAGCGCAACATAAATCAACATGAAATCCCGACCCGCGGCAAAATGAAATATCAGGGCGGGAAATATTTTCCCCAAGGATATCTGTTGACAAATCAAAGGCATAGTGATAGAATTTGAACAAAAGATGAACGGTATGGAGATATGGACGCTCAGGCAGAGAAGAAAATTACGATAGATCAGGTCGCAAAGCTCTGCGGAGTTTCAAAGACCACCATTTCAAGGTACTTAAACGGAAAGTTTGAAAATATTTCCGCTGAGACAAGGGAGAATATCCGGCAGGTGATCGAAGAGCTGGATTACCGTCCCAACCGCTCCGCTCAGCGTTTGAAGGCCAGCCGGTCCATGCTGATCGGCTGCACCATAGGGGATGTGAGCAGCCCCTTTTCCGGCCTGCTTCTGAAGGGAATCACCCGCGTGTGCGAAGCCGCCGGCTATCAGGTCCTTTTTGCGGACAGTGCCGAAGACCCTAAAAGAGAGAGAAATGCCATTCAGGGCTTCCTGCAGAACCAGGTGGACGGACTCATCGTCAACTCCCCCGGGGGAAACGATATGCTCCTGATCGAGACCCAGGAGCGGGGTGTCCCCGTCGTCCTGGCGGACAGAGGCCTGATGCAGGAAGGCCGTCTGGACACGGTGGCCTCTACCGACAGGCAGAGCGCCTTTGACAGCGTTTCCTTCCTGCTGAACTGCGGATACACAAAAGTGGCGTTTTTCAGCGAGGGGAACCGGCAGATCACCCCCCGCCTCCTCCGTTGCCGCGGATATATCGAGGCAGTGGAAAAAATATGCCCTCAGGATGCAGCGCCAATCATCTATGAGTTCGATAAAAACGACCCGGACAGCTGCCGCCGCTGTGTGGCGGATTTCAGAAGCAGATTCCCCGATGAGCGCATCGCCATTCTGTCCGTAAACGGTACCACCACGCCCCATATCCTTCTGGCTTTTCAGGCCGAGGGACTTAGCCTGGGCTGGTATTATGGGCTGTGCACCTTTGACGACTGGACCTGGCTCCGTCTGGCCCCGCCGGGAATCACCTCCGTGGCCCTGAATACCGAGCAGATCGGCGAGGAAGCGGCAAGGCTTCTGCTGGAGCGGATCAGCGGCAAAAGACCTCAGGACGCCCCTGCGGCCTACATTGAGATACCGACGAAGCTTAACGTCAGAGGGTCTACGCTTAAATAAAAAGACAGATAAAAAACAAAACGGCCTCCGTCAGAGGTCATATGTTTTACGCATTTTGTTAACCGGTTTCCGAAAACGATTCACTGACGAAAAAAACAGGAACCAGTAAACTTTGACAAAAATACATTGTGTATTTTGTCAAAAATCACAAAGTATTGTCGGCGGACACGCTTGACATATAAAAAACACAGGAGGAACACAAATGAAAAAATCCATCATCGCAATGCTCCTGGTTCTCGTTATGATGCTGTCTCTGGCAGCATGCGGCGAGACCGCAGCCCCCGCAGCTTCCCAGGCCCCCGCAGAATCCGGCACCACCGAAGCACCCGCAACCGTAGAAACCAAGGTTCTCAAGTGCGCATTCAACCAGACCATCACCAACCCCGAGGCAGTGACCCTGCAGTGGATCGGCGAGCAGCTGTACGAAGCCACTGAAGGCCGCTACACCATCGAAGTTTACCCCGACGCTCAGCTGGGCGACCAGGCTCAGACTCTGGAGCAGGTCGTTATGGGCACCCTGGACATGGCTCTGGTTGCCAACGCCATCGTCGAGACCTACTGCCCCGACTTCGCTATCCTGGGCACTCCCTATGTGTACGACAGCATCGAGCACCAGCAGAAGGTTTTCGAGTCCGGCAAGCTGGCTGACCTCTATGCCGAGACCGAGGCACAGGGCTTCACCGTTCTGTCCAACTACTCCCTGGGCGCCCGCAACCTGTACACCCGCGACAAGGCCGTTGTCACTCCCGAGGACTGCAAGGGCATGAAGATCCGTGTTATGGGCTCCGACACCTGCATCAAGATGATGGGCCTCATGAACGGCGGCACTGACGGTGTTGCCATGGCTCAGGGCGATGTTTACTCCGCAATCCAGACCGGTACTCTGGACGGCGCCGAGAACAACATCATCACCTATGTTGACCTGGTTCAGTACGAGGTTGCTCCTTACTACAACCTGACCGGCCACCTGATGATCCCCGATGAGCTGTGCATTGCCAACGACGTTCTGGCTTCCATGTCCGAAGAGGACCAGGCTGCTCTCAAGAAGATCTGCAACGAGTCCATCGCTTACATGTTCGACCTCTGCGCTCAGCTGCGTGCTGACTACGAGGCCAAGGCCATCGAGCAGGGCGTTACCATTACCGAGGCTGACGTTGCTGCCTTCCAGGCTGCCTGCGCTCCCCTGATCGAGGAAGTCGCTTCCCGCAACGACATGACCCAGGCTGTCTACGAAGCCATTCTCTCCGAGCGTTAATCCATCCGAATAACCCTCGCCTAATAATGGCCCACGGCACTGCTGTGGGCCATTTCTTTCAAGGAAAACCACAGCCCGAAAAAATCAAGAAAAAGGAGGCAGCTCCGTGGCAGTTCTGAACAAGATCAAGCATGTGATCGATAAGATCTTTGAAGTCATCAGCACGATCATTCTCGCTGTTATGACGGTTTTGGTCGTTTACCAAGTCATTACCCGCTACGTTTTCAACGCGCCCAGCGCAATTTCTGAAATCCTTTCCCAGTACCTTTTCGTCTGGATGATAATGTTTGGCAGCGCTTATGTCTATGGCAGCCGTGAGCATCTGACCATTGACATAATCAAAGATAAATTTTCCCCCAAAGTGAATATGATCGTTGAGGTCATCACTTATATTGTCCTGTTCCTTTTCATCGCCCTTGTATGTGTCTACGGCGGTTATCTCTATACCATGAAGAGCGCGCCTCAGGTTGACCCCCAGCTGGGAATCTCCAAGGCCATTCTGTACTCTTCTCTGCCGATCACCGGCGTTGTCACCCTGTTCTACGCGATTTACAACTGCTGCAAGAGCGTTGCCGACTATAAAACCGGCAAACGCCAGCTGGGCGACGAGCTCTCCGGCACCGCATGATGGGAGGTAAAGAGAAATGACAGTAACAGCATTAGCCGGCATCGTAATGATCGCCCTCATTTTTGTCACCCTCGCACTTGGCTTCCCCATCGGCCTGAGCATCGGTCTCGGTTCCGCCGTCGCCGTTTTCATCATCATGCCCAACGCAGGTTCCATGATGGTCTCGGCCCAGAAAATGTTCCAGAGCGTCAACTCCTTCGCGCTGCTGGCCATACCATTCTTCGTGCTGGCCGGTAACCTGATGAACTCCGGCGGCATTGCCCGCCGTCTGGTGGGCTGCGCCAAGCTGGTTGCCCACAGACTCCCTGGCGCACTGGCCCAGACCAATATTGTGGCCAACATGCTCTTCGGCGCCATGTCCGGCTCCGGTGTTGCCGCTGCCGTGGCCATGGGCGGCATCCTTGGCCCCCTCGAGAAGGAAGAGGGCTACTCCGATGAGTATACCGCCGTCTGCAACATCGCCTCCGGCCCGACCGGCATGATGATCCCCCCCAGCAACATCATGATCGTCTACTCCACCGTGGCAGGCTCCGTCTCCATCGCCGCCCTGTTCATGGCAGGCTATGTCCCCGGCATCCTCTGGGGTCTGGGCTGCATGATCGTGGCAGGCGTTATGGCAAAGCGCCGCGGCTATGTCTCCAAGGATCACTACACCTTTAAGTATGTCATGAAGACCCTGTGGGAAGGCATCCCCAGCCTGCTGATGATCGTCATCGTTATCGGCGGCATTCTGGGCGGCATCTTCACCGCAACCGAGGGCTCTGCCATCGCTGTGGCCTATGCGCTGATCCTCAGCTTCATTTACCGCAACATCACCGTCAAGGACCTGCCCAAGATCATTTTCGAGAGCGTTAAGACCACCGCCGTTATCGAGTATCTGGTCTGTGTTTCCGGCATCATGGGCTACATCATGTCCTATACCCACATCCCCTCTCTGGTGGCAAACGCCATTCTGGGCCTGACCACCAACAAGTACATCATCCTGCTGATCATGAACGTGATCCTGCTGGTCATTGGCTGCTTCATGGACCCCACTCCCGCAGTGCTGATTTTCACCCCCATCTTCCTGCCCATCGTGCAGACCTGGGGCATGCACCCTGTACACTTCGGTCTGATGATGATCATGAACCTGTGCGTGGGTACCCTGACTCCTCCTGTGGGCGCCATTCTGTTTGCCGGCTGCCGCACCCACGGCGTGAAGATCGAGCAGATCATCAAGATGCTGCTGCCCTTCTTCGCCGTCATACTGGTGTCCCTGCTGCTCATCACCTATGTGCCTGCCCTGTCCATGTTCATCCCCAAGGCTCTGGGCCTGTGCTGATAACAGGAGGTAAGGAATATGAAAGCAGAAGATTTTGGTTTTGAACTGCTTCACCTGGGCATCAACCAGTCCGGTCCGGAAGAGGGCACCGCCACCGCAAAGCTTCTGGCGGAACTCTTTGGTTTCCCTCTGCGGGAAACCGAGGGCTCCTGGTTTGCCAACGAGCAGTTTGAGGTAATGAAAAAGCCCTTCCGGGGCACTCTGGGCCACTTTGCCATCGCCACCAACGACGCTGCAGGCGCCCGGAAGTGGCTGGAGAGCAAGGGGATAGCGTTTGATGAGAGCTCTGCTTCCTATGACGAGAACGGCAAGCTCAAGCTCATCTATTCCAACAACGAGATCGGAGGCTTCGCCTTCCATCTCACGCAGAAAAACTGATTGGAGAAACACAATGGATATTCGTTATTCTACCGGTCCCAACGATGTCAAAAGATACACCACCGAGGAGCTGCGCAAGGAGTTTCTGATCCAGAACCTGTACCAGCCCGACACCGTTCAGGCTGTCTACTCCCATGTGGACCGCATGGTGGTTCTGGGCATTATGCCTGTGAACGAGGCGCTGCCCATCGACAAGGGAATTGACGTCTGGGCAAACTTCGGCACCTCTTTCTTCCTGGAACGCAGGGAAGCCGGTGTGTTCAACCTGGGCGGCGCCGGCTGGATCGAGGCTGACGGCGTCCGCTACGAGCTGGACTTTGAGGACTGCCTGTACATCACCAAGGGCACCGAGAAGGTCACCTTCGGCAGCAACGACAGCGCCAAGCCCGCCCGCTTCTACCTGGTCTCCGCTCCGGCACACAAGGTGTGCAAAACCACATTCATCTCTATCAAGGACGCCAACAAGCGTCCCTGCGGCAGCAGTGAGACCGCCAACAAGCGGGTCATCAACCAGTTCATCCACCCCGATGTGCTGGAGACCTGCCAGCTCTCCATGGGTCTGACCCAGCTGGAAGAGGGCAGCGTCTGGAACTCCGTTCCGCCGCACACCCACGAGCGCCGTATGGAGATTTACACCTACTTCAACCTGCCTGAGGACGGCATCGTACTGCACCTGATGGGCCAGCCCCAGGAGACCCGCCACATCGTCATGCAGAACTATGAGGCGGTCATCTCTCCCTCCTGGTCCCTGCACGCCGGCTGCGGCAGCTCCAACTACACCTTTATCTGGGCAATGGGCGGCGAGAACCAGGCCTTTGACGACATGGACAATTTCGCCATCAACGAACTCAGATAATGAAAAAAATCACAGGCCCGGAACACCGGGCCTGTGAAAAAGCAATGTTTCATTGTTACAGAAGACCTTTTATCCCCAGCATGGGGGAGGGCCTGAAAATGTGGAGAAACTGCCTGAGATCGGCGTCTTTGACCTTGGTGTAGTTCTCCTTGACGATGCAGCAGTCCATCAAAAAGAGATACAGCGCCACTTCCAGCGGGCTTCCCAGAAAGGCCGGTACATAGTCCGTGTTCAGGAAGAACAGGGACAGGGAACGCTGGCGCAGGGGATTGAATTTTTTGTCCACCCACTTGTTGCCGTAGACCACGCAAAGCTCCGGCGGCAGTCCGGGCAGGGCGCAGGCGATAATGTTTTTCACCTCGTCGGTCAGGGACGGCTCCGGCGCCTTGGGGTCATAGCGGCAGACGGAGTCCTCAAGGCTCAGTACGCCGGAGCGGGAGCGCTTCAGGCGCTTGGGCACAAAAATGGCCTTGCTCTTGCGCTTCAGCTCCTTTTCATACCAGTCCGCCATCTTGAGCTGGTCAAAATGCAGGGTCAGGTCGAAGCCGCCGTAGCTGTGCTTCACGGTATATATGGCTCCGGCGTCCTGGGGCAGATAGCTTGTTTCGCTGTGGAGCGCCTTTTTCAATACCTGATCCCAGCCCCGGCGAAAGTCAGGGTAATACTCCCGGTCTCTTATGGTGTAGTCCTGATACATGGCCTCAACAGCCTGAAGGACTTTCTGTTCATCTCTGTTTTGACTCATCTGAAGGCCCCCGAATTTCTGATAACGCTATTATTATAAGGCTTTTCTCACGGAAAGGCAACCATACAAAACGATTACAGCAAAGGAGAAATACAAATGGATGTTCTCAGCAGACTGGCAGCAGCCGGTGTAGTTCCCGTAGTAGTTCTCGACAACGCAGCCGACGCTGTGCCCACTGCCAAGGCAATGGTGGCAGGCGGCATCGACGTCATGGAGATCACCTTCCGCACCGCAGCGGCAGCAGACTCCATCCGCGCCGTGGCGGCAGAGGTTCCCGAAATGCTGGTGGGCGCAGGCACCGTTCTGAACCTGGAGCAGTGCAAGCTGGCCGTGGAATGCGGCGCAAAGTTCATCGTCTCCCCCGGCTATGACGAGGAGACCGTGGCCTGGTGCGTGGAAAACGGCGTGGCCGTCACGCCCGGCTGTGTGACCCCCACCGAGATCATGGCAGCGCTCAAGCACGGCCTGAAGGTGGTCAAGTTCTTCCCCGCAAACGTGTATGGCGGCCTGAACGCCATCAAGGCCCTGTCCGGCCCCTTCGTAGGTCTGAAGTTCATCCCCACCGGCGGTGTGAACCAGCAGAACCTGGGCGAGTTTGTCTCCAATCCCTCCATCCACGCTGTCGGCGGCAGCTGGGTCTGCCCCAAGGCTGATATCGCCGCGCACAACTTCGACAAGATCACCCAGCTCTGCGCTGAGGCACGCCGCGGCGTCATGGGCTTTGAGCTGGCCCATGTGGGCATCAACTGCGAGAGCTCGGACGAGTCTCTGGCTGTCTGTGAGGAGCTGGAGAAGGCCTTTGACTTTGAGGTCAAGACCGGCAACTCCTCCAACTTTGCCTCCACCGGCGTTGAGGTCATGAAGTCCATGTATCTGGGCAAGAACGGCCATCTGGCTGTCCGCACCAACAAGATCGAGACCGCCATCGCGGAGCTGACCAAGCGCGGCTTTGCCGTTGACATGGACACTGCCAAGTACAAGGGCGACCGCATGGTTGCTGTATATCTGAAGAACGAGATCGGCGGCTTTGCCGTTCACCTTCTGCAGAAATAATTACAGGTAAAGGAGAAAGTTCACATGAAGTACCTTACTTTCGGCGAGATCATGCTCAGTCTTAAATCCCCCGGCCACGAGAGATTTTTCCAGAGCCCCATGCTGGAGGCCACCTTCGGCGGCGGCGAGGCCAACGTTGCCGTCTCCCTGGCAAACTACGGCGAGGACGTAGGCTTCCTCTCCGTCCTGCCCAAGAACGCCATCGGCGATGAGTGCATCAAAGAGCTGCGCCGTTTCGGCGTTGACACCTCCCGCGTTGTCCGCGGCGGCGAGCGCCTGGGCATCTACTTTTTGGAGACCGGCGCAAACCAGCGCCCCAGCAAGGTGGTCTATGACCGCGCCTACTCCGCCATCGCCATGGCCAAGCCCGGCGACATCGACTGGGAAAAGACCTTCGCGGGCGTGGAATGGTTCCACATCACCGGCATCACCCCCGCCATCTCCGAGAGCGCCATGGAGCTGTCTCTGGAGTCTGTCAAGGAAGCAAAGAAGCGGGGCATCACCGTCTCCTGCGACCTGAACTACCGCAAGAATCTGTGGAAGTACGGCAAGAAGGCCTCCGAGGTCATGCGCGAGCTGGCCAGGTACGTTGACGTGGCTATCGCAAACGAGGAGGACGTTCAGAAGTCTCTGGAGATCACCACTGACGTGAACGTGGAGTCCGGCGAGCTGGACCGCAGCAAGTACAAGGCCCTGGGCGACAAGGTCCTGGCAGCCTACCCCGACATGAAGATGATCGCCATCACCCTGCGCGAGAGCAAGAGCGCCGACTGGAACGGCTGGGCAGCCTGCCTGAACGACCGGGAGCACTTCTATGAGTCCAAGCGCTATGAGATCCGCGACATCATCGACCGTGTAGGCGGCGGCGACAGCTTTGCCGGCGGCCTGATCTACGGCCTGAACAACTACGAGAGCCGGCAGCAGGCCCTGGAGTTTGCCGTTGCGGCCTCCTGCCTGAAGCACAGCATCGACGGCGACTTCAACCGCGTGGACGTGGACGAGGTGGAGAAGCTCATGGGCGGCGACGGCACCGGCCGCGTGCAGAGATAAACAGTCAACTCATTTTTTCATCTAAGGAGAGATATTATTATGGACATCAGCAAGCAGTTTTCACTGGAAGGTAAAGTAGCTCTGGTCACCGGCGCCGCATACGGCATCGGCTTTGCCATCGCGGAAGGTCTGGCAGCAGCCGGCGCAAAGATCGCCTTTAACTGCCGCGGTGAGAAGCACATGCAGGAAGCACTGGAGAACTACAAGGCAAAGGGCATCGACGCCCACGGCTATTTTGCCGACGTGACCAAGGAAGAGGATATCAAGGAGCTGGTTGCGGCAATCGAGCGCGACCTGGGCGGCATCGACATTCTGGTCAACAACGCCGGCATCATCAAGCGCATCCCCATGGTGGAGATGGAGACCGCTGATTTCCGTCAGGTCGTGGATATCGACCTTGTCGCTCCCTTCATCGTTGCCAAGACCGTTATCCCCGGCATGATCAAGAAGGGTCACGGCAAGATCATCAACATCTGCTCCATGATGAGCGAGCTGGGCCGCGAGACCGTCTCCGCCTACGCAGCGGCAAAGGGCGGCCTGAAGATGCTCACCCGCAACATCTGCTCCGAGTACGGCGAGTACAACATCCAGTGCAACGGCATCGGACCCGGCTACATCGCCACTCCCCAGACTGCACCCCTCCGCGAGATTCAGCCCGACGGCAGCCGTCACCCCTTCGACCAGTTCATCATCGCCAAGACTCCCGCTGCCCGCTGGGGCGAGCCTGAGGACCTGATCGGACCCGCCGTGTTCCTGGCTTCCGACGCTTCCAACTTCGTCAACGGCCACATCCTGTACGTTGACGGCGGCATCCTGGCTTACATCGGCAAGCAGCCCTGAACGAATTGAGGGAGGAAAAGCCAAATGAAAGCAGCCGTTCTGAAAAACTGGCTCGATCTTGAGCTTTGTGACATCCCCATGCCCGTTCCCAACGAGAACGAGGCACTGATCAAAGTCCGCCTGGCAGGCGTCTGCGGCTCCGATATCACCGTGTATCGCGGCAAGCACATGACTGCCACCGTTCCCACCGTTCTCAGCCACGAGATTCTGGGCGAGATCGTCACCCTGCCCGAGGGCTATGCCGGCCCCTTCAAGGTGGGCCAGCGGGTGCTGATGAATCCCATCATCTCCTGCGGTGAGTGCGCAGCCTGCAAAGCGGGCCTGACCCATGTGTGCGAGAACCTGAAGCTGCTGGGCATCCATGTGGACGGCGGCTTTGCCGAGTACACCAAGGTGGGCGTGGACAAGCTTGTGGCCCTGGACGAGGATATTCCCGACGACGTGGCCATCCTGGGCGAGCCCTTCGCTGTGGGCTACCATGTGATGCAGCGCAGCCAGATCCAGCCCGGCGACAAGATCTTTATCTCCGGCGGCGCCACCGTGGGCCTGTACATCGCCATCTTTGCCAGAGCATGGGGCGCGGGCCGGGTGATCATCTCCGAGATCAATGAGCCCAGACGCAAGTTTGTGGAGTCCATGGGCATTGAGACCATCAACCCCTCCGAGACCGACGCCATGGATCTGATGCGGGAAGTCACCGGCGGCGCGGGCTTCGACGTGGTGTACGACACCTCCGGCGCTGCCTCCTGCGTGCTCCAGATGCCTGATCTGTGCCGCTGCGGCGGTAAGATGCTGTCCCTGGGTCTGTCCGGCGACCCCTACCAGTTCATCATCGGCAAGGTCTCCTTCAAGGAGATCACCCTGATCGGCAACCGTCTCTATTCTCAGGACGATTTCGAAAAGGGCGTGCGCTTTGTGGAGGATAACTGGAAGGAGCTGCACCTGGACCGCATGGTCACCGACCGTCTGACCCTGGGCGAGATCGACAGAGCCCTTCAGATGATGCTCAACGGCGAGAATATCTGTAAGATCATCATCGACTGCCAGAAGTAATACAAGTCAACAGCCAAAACGCTGCTGCCGCAGGACCGCCCGGTCCTGCGGCAGTTTCACGCTTATGCCGTAGAGTGAAATGCAGAAATAGCGCAAATTCCAACAAAATATTCAGACAACTTATTGAAATTGTATAGCGTTATGCCCAACAAAATAGGCCAAAATCAATTGACTATGCAAAAGCAAAATATTATAATAATCACATCAAAGTACGTACAGCAGTACAATATGTTTGAAAATATTTTAACAGGAGGGAAAACATGAAGAAAAAGGTAAAGAAGCTCTTTACTGCCGCAATTCTGGGCGGCCTTGGCTTTCTGGCCGTAAAGCTGTGCCAGAAGGACGAGGTTCAGGACAAGCTGATGAGCTGGATGGGTGAAGACCTGTTCCTTGCCGTGCTCTCCAAGGTGAGACTGGCAGGCGACGTGCTGGCATGGCCCATTCACTTCGTGGCGGCTCTGCTCCCCTGACCGAAAGCGGAATGTGAAAAAATGAAAGAAAGGAATAAACGATGAACGAAAAGTACGAAGCTTTATTTACTCCGTTCAAGATCGGAAATGTAGAAATTCCCAACCGCATCGTCCAGTGTTCCATGGGCGGCACTTCCCTGTTCGGCTGGCTGGAGCCCTCCCACTTTGACACCGAGGCTGCCGACTTCCTGCTGAAGAGAGCAAAAGACGGCGTGGGCCTGGTCCTGCCCGGTATGCAGACCATCCGCGACACCATGGGCAGAAAATGGCTGGATCAGAACAGAAGCATGTACCGTCAGCTGAAGCCCTACATGGACGAGTACCACAAGACCGGCGGAAAGCTGTTCATCCAGCTGGCCGGCGGCTTCGGTCGTTCCATGGCCGTCACCCCCTGGATGGCCGCTCTGGGCAGAAATAATCTGCTGAACAAGATCGCAAGCCCCATCGTGGACGTACAGTACAGCTGCGCCTCTGCTTCCGCCACGCCTAACCGCTGGGCGGACAATCTGGACTCCCGTCCCTTCACCGTGGAGGAAATTCAGGAGATGGTCTGGCACTTCGGCGCCACCGCAAAGAAGCTGCGTGAGGCCGGTGTCGACGGCGTTGAGATCCACGCTGTCCATGAAGGCTACAACCTGGACCAGTTCGCCATTGCCAACATGAACTTCCGTAACGACCAGTACGGCGGCTCTCTGGAAAACCGCCTGCGTTTCGCTACTGAGATCGTCCAGTCCATCAAGCAGCAGGCCGGCGCGGACTTCCCCGTCTCCCTGCGCTACTCCGTCGTCTCCAAGACCAAGGGCTGGCGCAAGGGCGCAATGCCCGGCGAGGACTTCGAGGAGTTCGGCCGCGACATGGCAGAGTCCGAAAAGGTGGTCCAGATCCTGGAGAAGGCCGGATACGACTTCCTCAACTGCGACAACGGTACATACGACGCCTGGTACTGGGCACATCCGCCTCAGTATCTGCCCGATAACTGCAACCTGGCAGATGTCGAGCACATCCGCCAGTTTGTCAAGATCCCTGTGGCCTGCGCCGGACGTATGGATCCGGTCAAGGCCGCCGAAGAGATCGCCGCCGGCCGTCTGGACGCCATGGCCATCGCCCGCCAGAACCTGGTGGACGAGAACTGGGTCACCAAAATCAAGACCGGCAGAGAGGACGAGATCCGTCCCTGCATCCGCTGCCATAACGGCTGCTTCAACTTCTCCAAGACCGCCGGTTCCGAGAACATGCAGTCTCTGGAGGACTCTCTGCATCTGGGCCGCTGCGCACTGAACCCGCCCACCATGCAGCATAAGCGCTATAAGATCGTTCCCACCAAGAACCCCAAGCGGGTCGCCGTCATCGGCGGCGGCATCGGCGGCATGGAGTGCTGCCTGGTGCTGAAAAAGCGCGGCCACAAGCCCGTCCTGTTTGAAAAGACCGGCGAGCTGGGCGGCCTGTTTATCACCGCCTCCGCCATGAGCTTCAAGGAGAACGACAGAGAGCTGATCCAGTGGTACAAGAACGAGGTGGCCAGAGAGGGCATTGAGATCCACCTGAATACCGAGATCAACGACCTGGGCACCCTCCGCGGCTTTGACGAGATCATCGTCTGCACCGGCTCCACGCCCAGAACCATGCCCTCCATCAAGGGCTTTGAAAAGACCCTGAACTTTACCCAGCTGTTGGTGGAGAAGAAGGAAGTGGGCGACAAGGTCCTGTTCCTGGGCGGCGGCCAGTCCTCCTGCGAGGCGGCCTACGACCTGGTGCTCCAGGGCAAGCACCCCATCATTGTGGAGTACGGCAACGATCTGGTGGCGGCTCAGGCCACCTGCCTTGCCAACACCTCCTTCCTGCGCGACGCCATGGAGTACCACAAGGTTCCCGTATACCTGCACAGCACAGTCACCGAGATCGGCGACGGCTATGCCATGGTCAAGGGCCCGGACGGCAGCTTCAAGGTGGAGTGCGACGCTGTGGTCAACGGTATCGGCTTTGTGCCCACTCCCGTGGGCGAGAAGGGCGCACATGTCCACCGCGTGGGCGACTGCGTTGCCATCGGCAACCTGCGCACCGTCATCTGGCGCGCATGGGATATCTGCATGCGCATCTGATGCAAATCAAATCTACAAAAAATCTGCAAGCGGTTTTCCGCTTGCAGATTTTTTATGTCTCAATGTCTCACAGATGGGCCAGTATTTTCTGCCCCCGCTTTTTCAGCCACAGCAGAGCCAGGGCGGAAGCGGCGGCGCTGAGCAGGGTACAGAGCAGCAGGAACAGCCCCTGGCTCAGTTTGTCGCCCAGAAAGATATAGCCGATAATCAGCAGGAAAGCGATGCCCCAGTTGGCCAGCATGGCCACAATCACACTGGCACTCTGCTTTACTGCCACAGTCTCATTGGTCCAGTTCAGGTTGGGCAGCTTCAGGTTGATCATCAGCCCCAGCGCGGCGCAGAGCAGCACATAGATGACCGAGAAAACCAGCAGCAGCAGGGTGCTGACCGGGTCCACCTTCAAAACGACGGCCAGAACCAGCATACAGACAAAGGCGGGAACCGCAGTGATCAGCATGTGCAGCGTCAGCTTGCTCTTCAGCACCTGCCAGCCGCTGACAGGCAGGGACTGGGTGAGCCAGAGGGTCTTGCCCTCCAGAGAGATGGAGGGAGCCGTGACCACGTTCATGGAACCGATCAGGGCGATGGCCCCGGCGGCCAGCAGGGGCAGCGCCGCGTCCAGCGCCGGAATCTGGGCCAGAATGGGCCGGAAATCGTCCAGCTTTACCACCAGCACCACGGTGCCGATGAGCATCATAATGGAGCCCAGAGAGCAGTTCATCATGTAGGTGGGGCTGCTCCAGAAGCGCAGAGCCTCCTTTTTCAGCAGGGCCGCGCCCTGGGAGGAGCGCTTCATGGGCTTTTCGCTGTATTTGATCTTGGCCGCGCCCCGCTTGCCGGTGGCGATGCGGATAAAGCTGACGGAGAGCAGCAGGTAGATCAGCGCGAAGAACACCAGCACCAGAGCCGCAAAGATCAGCAGGGAAGCCCAGCTCCCGGCGGCGGCCATGCCCATCTGATACAGGGGGTAAAGGGCCTTTTTCACCGTTGCTCCCACGGCCTCACTGTTGACCAGAATGAGCTGGAGATAGGTGTTGATCTTGGAGTAAGCGTAGAAATACAGGCAGAGAAAGCCGATGGACAGAATCATGGAGACCAGGCTCTTATTCCGCATCCGGGAGGAGGCCAGGACCGTCAGCCAGCCCAGAATGCAGGACAGACCCAAAGTGAACAGGGGCAGCAACAGGCAGATCAGAATATAGATGATGATTTGGGAAAGGCCCATGCCGAAATTGACGATATATACCGCCGCGGCAGGGAGGAGGACCAGCAGCTCAAAGACCAGGGCCTGGCCGAAAAGGCCCAGCAGCCGGCTCAGCAAAATCAGGCGGCTGGGGATGGGCATGGAGAGCAGAAGCTCGTTGTCCTTTGCCTCATACAGCTTGGACTGGGTGGTGAACACGCTGCCGATCACGCCCATGGCGGTGGCCATGATGCCCATCAGGGCAAAATACAGCCAGTCCAGCCCCGTGCTCACCAGAGGCTTGCACAGCGCCCCCGCGCTGGCAAAGAAAATAAACCCAAAGCAGGCCAGCACATACAGCATCAGAAAGCCGTAGCCGATCATGCCGCCCACAGAGCGGCGCTTTCCGGCCTTGCCGCTCATAAACATGAAGGAAACCGTTTCGGAAAACTGTTTCCGCATCAAAGCTTTAAGCATGGTCTTCCTCCAGTTCCAGGAACACGGACTCCAGACTTTCGTCGCCCTTCACGTCCTCCATGGTGCCGGACTTGACGAGCCGGCCGCCCTTGATGATGGCCACCTTGTCGCAGAGCTTTTCCGCCACCTCCAGCACATGGGTAGAGAAGAAGATGGCGCCGCCCCGGTCGCAGATGTCCCGCATCAGAAGCTTCAGGGTGTGGGAGGCCTTGGGGTCCAGACCCACAAAGGGTTCGTCCATGATGATGAGCTTGGGCTCGTGGATCAGGGCGGAGATGATGGCCAGCTTCTGCTTCATGCCGTGGGAGTAGCTGCCGATGGGCTGGGCCAGGTCGTCGGTCAGCTCAAAGGTGTCCGCGTAGCGGCGGATGCGCTCCTGCCGGTCGCTCTGGCTGACGCCGAAGATGTCCGCCACAAAGTTCAGGTACTTGATGCCGCTCATAAAGTCGTAAAGGTCCGGGTTGTCGGGTATGTAGGCAATTTTGCGCTTGCAGGAGAGGGGATCGTCCTTGACGGACACGCCGTCCACCCAAATCTCGCCGCTGTCAAACTGCAGAATGCCGCAGCAGGCCTTGATGGTGGTGGTCTTGCCTGCGCCGTTGTGGCCGATAAAGCCGTAGATCTCTCCCTTTTCAATGTGCAGGCTCAGATCATCCACCGCTTTTTTCTCTCCGTAGAGCTTGGTCAGATGTTTGATTTTAAGCATGTTCTCTTTCCTCCGCGTATTTTATCAATTCCTCAGTTTTGCTCCAGTATTTGCTTCCCCAGTTTTCAAAATCCCACTGGGACATGTAGCCGTTGCACTCGTAGTCGATGTAGTACAACAGCCCGTCCCGGACGATAAAGTTGGTGGGAAAGTAGTCGATGTTCAGTCCGGCCGGATATAAAAGACCGCACATGGCGTAGATTTGCTCAAAATACTCCGGCCGCATGGCGTCCTGCAGCACCAGCTCGTCAATACGCTCGCCCTCAATGTATTCTTTCAGGATCCGTTCGTTTTCCCGGTCTGCCGCAAGCAGCTCCGGCATGGGGATGCCCACACGGCGGAGGGTTTCATAGTCGTTCAGCTCCGACTGCAGCTTGTCGCCGAACTGGTAGTAGCTACAGGGCTCGTGGTGGATCTGCTTCAGGGTGTATTGGCCCTCTCCGTCCGTCACCAGATAGGAGTAGCCGCCCTTGCCGTGGCCCAGCAGGCACAGGACCCGGTAGGCTTTTCCGTTTACCGAGAGAGTTTCAGGCGTCATGGTGTTTGACCCTCCATTTCTCCGGCGCGGTGACGGTGAGACCGCCCTCCCCGTTCCGATGCAGAGCGAATTGCTTCAGCAGGGCCTCCACAGGGCTGCCCTCCGGGACACTGCCCAAAACGCGGATTTCCTCTCCGGCGTCAAACTGGGCCAGGGCGCTGACGCAGAGCCGCTCCGCGCCGCCAAGCCGCCGGCATTCCGGGGCCACCAACAGCGCGTCAAGACTCTTGTACTCCCGGGAGAACAAAATGGCGCCTGCAAGCTGCCTGCCCTTTCGCAGAACAAAGATCTCCCGCTCGGAGATCCGGGCGGGCAGCAGCTTTTCCCCGCTCTGGGCAAGCGGAGAAAACAGCTCCTTTTCCCGGGAAAACAGCTCGATGAGGGCCGGAATGTCGCCGTAGCCCGCATAGTAGGGGGAGAAAAGCACCCCCTCCTCATCAGAGATGCCCATCAGCAGATTCACGCCCCGGCGAAGCTCGGAAGCCTTGTCTGCGTAATCCGCCCTGCTCTCGTGCATGATGGTGCTGCCTACGCCGTGGGTCAGAAAGGCGGCAGTGGCCTCCGGACTGATCCGGGAACATAGGCCGCAATCTGCCAAAGCCTGTATGATCCGCAGGATGTAGGGCTCCAAAGCCTGCAGGGCCCGCTCACGGACGGCCCAGCCCACCGTCCAGTGGAGCTTGGCGCCGTAGCGCTGACGAAAACGCTCTGTCTCCTCCGCAAGAGAGGAGAACACATCGGTCAAGATCCGGTAAGGGTCCCGCCCGGCCCGGCTGACCAGCTCTTCCATCCTGCCCTCATAGCGGGAAAAGAAACGGTCCATGGCCAGGGAAAAAGCCTCGTCCTTATTCTTGAAATAGTAGTAGAACAGCCCCACCTCGCAGCCCACGCGGTTTGCGATCATGCGGATGGAGGTGTTTTCATAGCCGTTTTCAAAAAACAGCGCCAGCGCCGCATCGATCAGCTCGTCCTTCTTGCCGCCCTCTAAAACCGGCTTTCTTGCCATGCGCTCACTCCCTGAGATAAATTGAATATCGTTCAAATAAAATATACTATCCGAGGAAAACATTGTCAAGAATTATTTGAATATCGTTCAAAAAATATGCGTTTGCCATTGCGCCCTGGTTGTGGTATAATGTCGCAGCTATGGAAGGAGCGATATTTTGGAAAGTATAAATCAAATTCTCGCCCGGGAGCTGAACCGGGACCAGAGCCATATTGACAATGTGATCCAGCTGCTGGATGAGGGCAACACCATCCCCTTCATTGCCCGTTACCGCAAGGAGCTGCACGGCGCAATGGACGACACCGCCCTGCGCACCCTGGCGGAGCGGCTGGAATACCTGCGCTCTCTGCAGGAGCGGCGGGAGACGGTGAAAAAGTCCATCGAGGAGCAGGGGAAGATGACGGAGGAGCTGAGCGAAGCCATCGACGACGCCGCCACCCTGGCCGCCCTGGAGGATCTGTACCGCCCGTACAAGCAAAAGCGCCGCACCCGCGCCACCGTGGCAAAGGAAAAGGGGCTGGAGCCGCTGGCTCTGCGGCTTTTTGCCCAGGAGAACGGCAGCCCTGCGCCGGAGGAGCTGGCGGCGGAGTTTGTTGACCCGGAAAAGGGCGTGGAGACCGTAGAGGACGCCCTGGCGGGGGCCTCGGATATTGTGGCGGAGATGCTCTCTGACGACGCGGAGATCCGAAAGCTGCTGCGGGATTTCATTGGGAGAAATGCCGCCCTGGAATCCACCGCCGCGGTGGAGGAGGACTCGGTCTACCGGCTGTATTATGAGTTCAGCCAGCGGATCGACCGGCTCCAGGGCCACCAGATTCTGGCCATTAACCGGGGGGAGAAGGAGGGCTTTTTGAAGGTCAGCCTGAAGCTGGATCGGGACGCCGCCCTCCAGCGTCTGCGCCGCCGGGTGATTGTACCCGGAAGCCCGGCCATGGGCTTTGTCCGCGCTGCGGCGGACGACGCCTATGACCGTCTGATCTTCCCCTCCATGGAGCGGGAGACCCGCTCCGCTCTGACCGACACCGCCTGCGAAGGCGCCATAAAAATGTTTGCCCTGAACCTGAAACCCCTGCTGATGCAGCCGCCGGTGAAGGGTAAAGTGACCATGGGTCTGGACCCGGGCTACCGCAACGGCTGCAAGGTGGCCGTGGTGGACGGCACCGGCAAGGTGCTGGACACGGCGGTGGTCTACCCCACCTTCAGCGAGAACAAAAAGAAAGAGGCCATACGCATCCTGTCCGGCCTGATCCGCAGACACGGCGTGGAGCATATCGCCATCGGCAACGGCACAGCCTCCCGGGAGACGGAGCAGATGACCGTGGAGATGCTCCATGAGCTGGGCGGCGGCCAGGCCTATGCCATTGTCAACGAGGCGGGGGCCTCGGTGTACTCCGCTTCCAAGCTGGCGGCGGAGGAGTTCCCCGACTATGATGTGAACCTGCGCTCCGCCGTGTCCATCGCCCGGCGGCTCCAGGACCCGCTGGCGGAGCTGGTGAAGATCGACCCCATGGCCATCGGCGTGGGCCAGTATCAGCACGACATGCCCCAGGCCAAGCTGGAGGAGACCCTCAACGGTGTGGTGGAGGACTGCGTAAACGCCGTGGGCGTGGATATCAACACGGCCTCTCCCTCCCTCCTGCAGCGGGTCTCGGGGCTGACCAAAACCACGGCAAAAAATATTGTCCTCTACCGGGAGGAAAACGGCGCCTTTACCAGCCGCAAGCAGATCAATAAGGTGCCGAAGCTTGGCCCCAAGGCCTTCCAGCAGTGCGCAGGCTTTCTCCGGGTGCCGGAGAGCGGGCAGGTGCTGGACAACACCGCCGTCCATCCGGAGAGCTATGAGGCGGCGGAAAAGCTGCTGGCCCTCTGCGGCTACACGCTGAAGGACGTGGCGGCGGGGAATCTTTCGGAGCTTCCTGCCCGTCTGGAAGCCTATGGCCCGGAAAAGGCGGCGGAGGAATGCGGTGTGGGCGTCCCCACGCTGACGGATATCGTGTCTGAGCTCTTAAAGCCCGGCCGGGACCCCAGAGACGAGCTGCCCCCGGTGCTGCTGCGCAAGGACGTGCTGGAAATCAAGGACTTAAAGCCCGGCATGGAGCTGACCGGCACGGTGAGAAATGTGATCGACTTCGGCGTGTTTGTGGATATCGGCGTCCACCAGGACGGCCTGGTCCACATCTCCCAGGTCTGTGATAAGTTCATCCGTCACCCCAGCGAGGTGGTGGCCGTGGGCGACATCGTCAAGGTGGTGGTCCTGGACGTGGACGAGAAAAAGCACCGGATCTCCCTGTCCATGAAACAGGCAAAAAAGTAAAAGCAAAGCAAAAAAAGATCTGCACTCTGATGGTGAGTGCAGATCTTATTCTATTCTTCAAGAACCTTTATCAGCATGTCCTCGCTCTCGGACTGGGCCTCTTTCAGCAGGTTTTCCGCGGCGGCGGTGTTGCCTTGCTCCAGTTCTGCCACCGCTTCAGATATGGCGTTGAAAAGGTAAAGATACATCTTTTTATATGACCGCATTTTTGCGCCCCCCTCCGGATCGTCATTGCCCTGCAACAAATTCTAACATGATTAAACCAATAAATCAAGTTAAACTATTGATTTATTAATACTGAGGGGACAAGTTGCTATACTAATTCCGGTGATCGTATGACAATAGATTATTCTGTGATCGGCAGAAGAATAAAGCAGGGGAGAATCGCGGCAGGGCTGACCCAGGAGCAAACGGCGGAGGCGGCCGACATCACGGCCATATACCTGTCCAAAATCGAAAACGGCAGGGTGGAGCCCACGCTGAATACCCTGGGGGAAATCTGCGCGGTACTGAATCTGGATATCGGCGTGGTCCTCTCCGGCTGCCAGCCCCAGCGCAGCAGCTATGAAAACGACACGGTGACAAGGCTTTTCAATGCCTGCTCGCCGAAGGTAAAACCGGTGGCGCTGAAAATATTGAAAGAACTGTCCGAGATAAAATGATCACAGCCCTGCCTTGGCAGGGCTGTGATCATTTTATACACCAAATTAAAACTGCATCAGGGGCGCGGAGCCGTCGTCCTCGGTCTTGGTGATGGAGCGGATCTCCGCCACATAGCTGTAGCTCTCGCTTACCTGGACGGTAAAGCGGTCGCCCACTTTCTTGCCCAGCACCTGTTTGCCGAAGGGGGACTCCTTGCTGATCAGCCCCTTTCTGGGGTCGCAGCGGACGGTGGTGACCACCTGGATGATCTCCGTGTCGCCCTCCTCCGGCATATAGATCTCCACCTTGTCAAACAGCCCCACCTCGTCTGCTTTGGAGCGGTCGTCAATGACCTTTGCCGATTTGATCATCCCCTCCAGATAGCGGATGCGGCTGCGGTTTTTGTTCTGGGCCTGCTTTGCGGCCTTGTACTCAAAATTTTCGCTGAGATCGCCGAAAGCCCGGGTGCGCTTGACCTCCTCAATCAGCTGGGGCATCAGCTCCAGCCGGCGGTAGTCCAGCTCCTCCTGCATCTTTTTGATGTCTTTTCTTGTCAGTTCGTCGTGCATGATGTTCTCCGGTTTATATGTCAATATTGATGGTGTTCAGACCGTTTTTGTCAAACTCGGCCAGATATTCCTCCATCCGGGCGGTCAGCTCGGTGAAGTCGTCCGGGTCGCAGTCCTCCAGCCCCAGATCCCGCCGGGCCAGTTCCTCGGCCAGAATGTTGTAGAACACCGCGTCCTCATAGTCGGCGATGGCCTCGTGTATTCCGCCGTCCTCATAGGCCTGGGAGGGGAAGATGTGCCCGCGCCAGTTCTGCACCAAAGAGCGCATCCCGTTGGCGGGACACAGGGCAAAAAGCTTCTCCTGGATCAGGTCGTAGTCCTCAAAACGGTCGTCCCCGCGGGTGGAGTTCAGTATCCAGTTTCCGATATATACCATGTCCAAAAGACGTCTGAATTCCTTGTCTGTTAGCTCAATGTTCATCAGAACACCTCCTTATGCAGCTTTTCAGTAAACTGTATTATATACCTATTATAGCAAAGCACAAGCCCAAATTCCACAATTTACAGTAAATTCAGACTTGCTTGTTGACGGAAAATATCCCTTGTGCTATACTAACCTGTAACTTTATTAAAAAGGAGTTGTATATCCTAAAATGGATGATGGCAGTCGATTGCCTTGGATAATCGCAGTCGTTTTGTTATTCTGTGCGGCCTACTTCGCCGTGACCGAGACCGCCATCGCGTCGGCCTCCCGCACAAAGATAAAAACCCTTGCGGACAGGGGGAATGCCCGCGCAAAGAGAGGGCTTTATGTTCTGGATGAATTTGACCGGGCCATAAGCACTCTGCTGATCTGTACGAACATCGTACATATCTCCATTGCCACACTGGTGACGGTGGCCGTCACCCGGACTTGGGGACTCAGTGCGGTGTCCATCAGTACGATCGTCACCACGATCACGGTGTTTTTTGCCGGCGAAATGCTCCCCAAAAGCATCGCGAAAAAATACAGTGAAAAATTTCTGCTCTCCTGCGCCGGGCCTCTGTGCTTTTTTATGAAGCTGTTCGGCCCACTGTCGGCCCTGCTCACCAAGATCGGCCAGGCGGCGTCAAAGCTGACCAGGGGCGACGCCCAGATCTCCGTGACCGAAGATGAGCTCTACGATCTGATCGAGGATATGACCGAGGAAGGCGCCCTGGACGAGGAGCAGGGCGACCTGATCTCCTCTGCCCTCCAGTTTGGCGACGTCACGGTGGAGAGCATACTCACACCCCGGGTAGACCTGGCGGCCATCAACATTGAGGACAGCTATGAGGATATTCTCTCCCTCATCAAGTCTCAGAACCACAGCCGCCTGCCGGTCTATGAGGGCAGTATAGATAATGTGATCGGCATTTTGCAGATCCGTAAATTTATCAAGGTCTATCTGCGTCTGGGCAGCAATCTGGACCTGCGGCCTCTGCTGGATGAGGTGTTCTTCGTCCACCAGAGCACCAACATCGACGAGCTTCTGCCCATCATGTCCAAGCGGAAGATCAACATGGCCGTCGTCACCGACAACTACGGCGGCACCGTGGGCATCGTCACCGTGGAGGATATTCTGGAGGAGCTGGTCGGCGAAATCTGGGACGAGGATGACGTGGTGGAGGAGACCGTTGTCCAGCTGGAAAACGGCGTCTACCGCGTGGACGCCGAGGAATCCGTCAGCGACGTGTTCGAGCAGCTGGGCTTTGAAGACCCGGAAGAGGACGAGGAGCTGGTGAACACCCTGATGGGCGAGTGGGCCTATGAGCAGTTTACCGCCATCCCCAAGGTAGGCGACAGCTTCGTGTACCACGGACTCAGTGTGACCGTATCCGCCATGGAGCATAACCGGATATTGAAGCTGGACGTTGTCCTGCTTCCCGAGACTGAGGAAGGAGGCGACGAGCAGTGAATCTTTACCTTGTAATCGTGGGCATCATCGTCTGCGTCTGCCTGTCGGCCTTTTTCTCCGCAGCGGAGATGTCTTATTCCTCCTGTAACCCCCTGCGTCTGGAAAAACTGCGGGACGAGGGCTCAAAACGCGCGGGAGCCGCCGTGCGCATTACCGAGCATTACGACGACGCGCTCAGCGCCATTCTGATCGGCAACAACCTGGTGAACATCGGAGCGTCCTCTCTGGGCTCCGTGTTCGTGATTCTGATCACCGGCCGGGATGACAACACCTGGCTTTCCACGGTGATTATCACCCTGCTGATTATCACCTTCGGCGAGACGATCCCCAAAATCACCGCCAAAAAGTGCGCCAACAATGTGGCCGTGCGGGATTCCTATATCATCACGGCTCTCATGTTCATCCTCAAGCCCATCATATGGCTGGTGGTGTCTGTCATCAACCTGATCACCCGGGGCATGAAGGGCGACAGCGGGGACGATGCGGAGGAGGCCGTGGAAGAGCTTCAGTCCATCATCGAGACCGCCGAGGACGAGGACGTCTTGGACGAGGATCAGTCCGAGCTTTTGCAGGCCGCCATCGGCTTTGCGGATATCTCCGCCTTTGAGGTGATGACCGCCCGCGTGGACGTTCAGGCCATTGATATCGACGACGATTGGGACGATATCCTCTCCATGATTGAGGAGGCCCCCTTCTCCCGCCTGCCGGTATATGAGGACAGCATCGACAATATCATCGGCGTGCTCTACCTCAACCACTTCCTGAAGGCCATGACCGATGACGGCCGGGCCGATATCCGAAAGCTCCTTATGCCTCCCTGCTATGTGTATAAGACCATGAAGCTGCCTGCGGTGCTCAACCAGATGCGCCGGGATCGCCAGCATCTGGCCATCGTGTCAGACGAGTACGGCGGCACCCTGGGCGTGCTGACCATGGAGGATGTGCTGGAGCAGATCGTGGGCGAGATCTGGGACGAGACAGACACGGTGGAGCACGAGGTTGTCCGCCGGGAGAACGGCGAGTACGAGCTGGACGGCTCTATGGTGATCGACGATTTTCTGGAGCTTCTGGGCATCGACGAGGACAGCTTTGAGGCTGAGAGCGGCACGGTGGGCGGCTGGACGGTGGAGTCCTTCGGCACCTTCCCCAAGGTAGGGGACAGCTTCCGCTATGAAAATCTGACGGTGACGGTTCTGGAGATGGACGGCCGCCGTGTGGAAAAGGTTCTCGTCAAGGCTGACGAGCCGAAAGAAGAATAAATTAACTGCGTGAGCCAGTGCATTTGCACTGGCTCACTCAAGGCGTCGACAAAGTTCGACGCCTTGAAAACTTATTCAGGAGTATTCAAAAATACTCCTGAATAAGCATAGATTGTACGCCGAAAGGGGACTACCGTCCCCTCTCTGCGCTCTCCCCATGCAACTCTATGCACTGCCGATGGCTTTGTCTACAGTCTGCGTGAGCCAGTGCATTTGCACTGGCTCACTTCTATCGGTACTTCAGCGTCTATCATCGCCCCGGCTCAGCAGGGGGCGGCCACAAAAGTCAGCCCCTTATGGGCCTGTTCAAACCACCGGTCCAACCGGTGGTTTTGCTTTTCCCGGAGGGGGATCAGTTCAAGGTTACACGGAGGAGAACAGGGTTGTGATCCGAGGCAATGAAGCCCTCGTCCAGAATCTCCACACTCTCCGGCGTTACGTTGGGCGACAGGATAAAGCCGTCGATGACGTAATGCTGGGTGTTCTCTGTGTCCTCCGGGTCATAGGGCTGGTTTAAAAGCCGGCAGCTGGGAACGCGCAGATCATAGGCGTAAGACCAGCCCTCCGGCAGCATGTCCTCTGTCAGCACGCCCGGCTCCCACAGCTCCGGGTGGGTGTTGGGGTAGACCTCCAGACTCCCGGGGAAGATCTGGTTGAAGTCGCCCCCGGCAATGACGTAGTTGCCCTTTTCATATTCGGACTGGATAAATTCGTTCAGCTGCCTGGTCTGGGCGATCTTGCCCTCCCCGTCGTCATAGGCCTCCAGGTGCAGGTTTACCAGCACCAGCTGCTTGTCGCTGCCCTCGATGGGCAGGTAGCTGACCAGCAAACAGCGCTTCAGATTGGCCGTGCTCACCGGCCAGGAGAAGGGGCAGGGCAGGGAGATGCGCTCCGCCCGCTCAATGGCGTAGTCTGTGGTGGTGAACAGGCCGCTGTGCACCTTGCCGATGGGCGGCAGGGGAAAGGGGACGAAGGGACAGGCGTAGTTCAGCGCGTGGGCGGAATTGGCTCCGGCCAGGCAGGCGCTCTGGTCAATGCTGTATGTACGGGAGGAGTTTGTGTCCACCTCCTGCAGCAGCACCAGATCCGGGGCGTTCCCGCCGTACAGCAGCTCCCGGATATTCAGCAGGTTGGATTCCACCCGCACACGGTCGGAGGACTTTACGTTCTCGCCCCCGTCCATAAAGAAGTCCGCGTTGCTGCCCAGACCCCCATAGCCGATGTTCCAGCTCAGCACCGTCAGGCTCTCCCCCTGGGGCAGGGCCGGGGCGTTTTCGTCCCGGGTGGTGAAGTCCAGCTGCTCCACATTCTCCGGCTTGTATTCCGCAATGCTCAGCCAGGCGATCAGCCCCGCGGCTGCCGCAACGATCACCAGGACGATGATGAGCAGCACTTTAAGAAATCTTTTCATCGAATTGACCTCCGTTTTACATTTAATGAGGCCATTATATCATCTTTCTCGCCTATTGAAAAGTGACAGATGGTGTAATATAATAGAATAAATTGTCTTCGGCCAACGGCCCCTTCCGGTCCTTCGGGGCATATCCCCCTGAGCGGGAGGCAATAAAGAAAGCATATGATAACGGAGGAATAAATATGAGCTACGACAACATCAGACAGCAGGACAGAGAGGTATACGACGCCATGATGCGGGAGCTGCGCCGGCAGCAGGACCATATCGAGCTTATCGCCTCCGAGAACTTTGTCAGCCCCGCCGTGATGGAGGCCATGGGCAGCCATCTGACCAATAAATATGCTGAGGGCTACCCCGGCGCCCGCTACTACGGCGGCTGTGAATATGTGGATGAAATCGAAAATCTGGCCATCGACCGGGCCAAGGAGCTGTTCGGCGCCGAGCACGCCAATGTCCAGCCCCACTCCGGCTCCCAGGCCAATATGGCCGTGTACCTGGCCCTGCTTCAGCCCGGCGACACCATCCTGGGCATGAACCTGGACCACGGCGGACACCTGACCCACGGCTCCAAGGCCTCCATCTCCGGCAAGTACTTCAACGCCTGCTTCTACGGCGTGGACCAGGAGACCGAGCGGATTGACTACGACCAGGTGCTGCAGCGGGCCCAGGAGTGCAGGCCCAAGATCATTATCGCCGGAGCCAGCGCCTATCCCCGTTTTATTGACTTTAAGCGGATGCGGGAGATCGCTGATGAAGTAGGGGCATACCTGATGGTGGATATGGCCCATATCGCGGGCCTTGTGGCCGCAGGCGTTCACCCCAGCCCGGTGCCCTATGCCCATGTGGTCACCACCACCACCCACAAGACCCTGCGGGGCCCCCGGGGTGCGCTGATCCTCTGCAAGGAGGAGCTTCGTAAGAAGATCAACAGCGCCGTGTTCCCCGGCACCCAGGGCGGGCCGCTGATGCACATCATCGCCGGCAAGGCCGTGTGCTTCAAGGAGGCGCTCAGCGATGAGTTTAAGGCCTACCAGACCCAGGTGGTGAAAAACGCCGCCGCCATGGCCGACGAGTTTACCCGTGAGGGCGTGCGGCTGGTCTCCGGCGGAACGGACAACCACCTGATGCTGGCCGACGTGATGAGCATGGGCAAGACCGGTATGGAGGTTCAGGAGCTGCTGGACCGGGCCAACATCACCGCCAACAAGAACACCATCCCCTTTGAGACCCAGTCGGTGAAGCTGACCTCCGGTATGCGCTTCGGCACCCCCGCCAGCACCACCAGGGGCATGAAGGAGGAGGAGATGCGCAAGGTCGCCTCCCTCATCGTCCGGCTGCTCCGTGAAGGGGACGAGGCCGTGCCGCAGGTCAAGGAGCAGGTCATCGAGCTCTGCCGGAGATTCCCGCTGTACCCTGAGCTGTGAATGAGCGGCCGGTTAGAAAGTCTGTCCGGCTGAAATGCTTCGATTATGCCCAGAACGGAGCCTATTTTGTGACCGTTTGTGTGCAGGATAAACGTTGCCTGCTGGGCGATGCTGCAGGAAAAAACGGCGCTGGGCAGATGGTGGAGCGATGGCTCCATGAGATAGAGAACAAATTCTCCGGGGTGGCATTGGATTATTACGCGGTGATGCCAAACCACCTGCATATGATCCTTTTTCTGCCTGGGGACACGGGCGGCCACGCAGGGCCGCCCCTACGGCCAAACCAAAGCAGAACTGTAGGGGCCGCCCTGTGTGGCGGCCCGGATAATATGGGCAGTCCAGCACCGTCCCTGTCCATGGTCATGGATTGGTTCAAAACCATGAGTACCAATGCGTATATTCGGGGCGTAAAGGCAGGGGACTATCCAAGGTTTGAAAAACGGCTCTGGCAGCGGAATTATTATGAACATGTGATTCGCTGCGAGACGGAGCTGTACGAGGTGCGAAAATATATTGAGGAAAACCCGCTGAAATGGCGGGAGGACGAATTGTATATGGCATAAAAATATCCCGGCCATTCGTGGCCGGGATATTATTACATTTGGGCTTATACTAGACTCCTATAAAAAGTAGACAAAGTCTACTTTTTATAGCGCGCCAGCGCGTCGGAGTCTGCATGAGACATCTTCTGCACTTACAGTGCAGAAGGGCGACGCTTCAAGCGGCGCCTTTTCGATAAAAAGTGTCTGCTTTTTATCGAAAAATAGTATTACAGCTCCGCGATAACTTCGCACTCCAGCAGCACATCCTTGGGCAGCCTTGCCACCTCCACGCAGGAGCGGGCGGGGTAGGGCTCGGTGAAATACTGGGCGTAGATGGCGTTGATGGCGGCAAAGTCGTCCATGTGCTTGATAAACAGGGTGGTCTTTACCGTTTTGGAGATATCCGTTCCGGCGGCCTCCAGCAGCGCCGCGATGTTTTTGAACACCTGGTTTGCCTGGCCCTCCAGACCGATGGCAAGCTCTCCCGTCTCCGGGATGATGGGGATCTGCCCCGAGGCGTACACCAGACCGTTCACGATCCGAGCCTGGGAATAGGGGCCGATGGCCGCAGGGGCCTTATCCGTCTTGACAACCTTCATTTTCCTTAACTCCTTTCACTGTTCCAGCTCAATACGAAAGCCACGCTGGCGGAGGGCATCGATCACGGCCCGGCCGTGCTCCTCACCGCCCACCTCGCAGGCGATGTGTACATTGGTCTCGTTGGGATTCAATCCGGCGTTTAATTTGTCGTGCTCCACGGTCAGAATGTTGGCCCCGGAATCCGCCAGAACGTTCAGCAGCTGCACCAGACTGCCCGGCCGGTCAAGCAATGTGGCGATAAATTTGATGCGCCGGTGGCGGGCAACCAAACCCCGCTCGATGATGCTCTGAATGAAGCTGACATCGATATTGCCGCCGGACATGACGCAGACCACCCGGCGGCCCTTCACGTCCAGCTTGCCGCTGAGTACCGCCGCCAGGGGCGTGGCCCCCGCAGGCTCCACCACCTGCTTGCAGCGCTCAATGAGCAGCAGGATAGCGTTGGCGATCTCCGAGTCGGACACCGTCACCACCCCGTCGGCGTAGCGGTTGATGAGCTCCACGGTGATGTCCCCCGGGGCCTTGACGGCGATACCATCGGCAATGGTTGCGGCGGAGTCGGTACACACTAACTTCTTCTCCTTGAAGCTGCGGGCGATGGCGTCCGCCCCTTCCGCCTGGACGCCGTAAACCTTTACCCGGGGGTTGATCTGCTTTACCGCGCAGGCCACACCTGCCAGCAGACCGCCGCCCCCGGCGGGGACCACGATCATGTCCACATAGGGCAGGTCGGCCAGAATCTCCAGGCCCAAAGTGCCCTGGCCGGCGATAACCTCCGGGTCGTTGTAGGGATGGAGAAAGGCCGCGCCCTCCTCCTCGCAGATGCGCAGGGCGCGGGCGTAAGCGTCGTCATAGCAGTCCCCGTCCAGAACCACCCTTGCTCCGTAGCCGGCAGTGGCCTGCACCTTGGCAATGGGCGCGGCCTTGGGCATGACGATGGTGGCCGGGATGCCGAAGCGGGAGGCGGCGTAGGCCACGCCCTGGGCATGGTTGCCCGCCGAGGAGGCCACTACGGAGCATTTTTCGCCCCGCTCGATCATAGCCGCGATCTTGTTGCTGGCCCCGCGAATTTTAAAAGAGCCGGTCTTTTGCCGGTTTTCGCATTTCAGGAAAACCCGGCCGCCGGTCATGGCAGAGAAGGTGGAGGACAGGTCCAGTTCCGTGTGGTGCAGGATGGGCTTCAGCCGCTCGGCGGCAAGCTCGATTTGAGATAGTTCGATATTCATGGGATTACCTCGTTTCGGGTAATTTTCAGTAAAGGATGATTAAATCGGCAAGAGCAGATCGCGAGATAATTTGCGTTCTGATGATGGCACTTTTTTGCAGGAATACTTTGTGTATTGCAAGAAAAAGTGACGAAATCAGGGCGCAAATTTTCCGGGAGACGCCGCAGGCGATTTATTCAGCGTTTACTGAAAGGAAAATTAACGCAGGGGAAGGATCTCAATCCAGTAGCCGTCCGGGTCCTGGATGAAATAGATACCCATGCCGGGATTTTCAAAGCAGATGCAGCCCATGGCGGCGTGCTTTTCGTGGGCGGCGTCAAAATCATCGGTATGGAAAGCCAGGTGGAATTCCTCGTCTCCCAGGTCGTAGGGCTTGCTGCGGTCACGAAGCCAGGTCAGCTCCAGGGTAAAGTCGCTGACCCCGTCGCCCAGGTATACCAGCTTAAAGCTGCCGTCGGCGGCCTCCTTCTCCCGCACGGGGACAAGGCCCAGTGCCTCACGGTAAAAGGCCAGACTGCGGTCCAGGTCAAGGACATTGAAGTTAAAATGGGTGAAGCGGAACATTACGGTTCCTCCTTTCATCAGATGATACCAATTTAGCACCCCCGGGCGGGGATGTCAATGATGGATCGGGGGAAAAACAGGGCTGCGGCGGCAGGAAAAAGAACAGACGCCCGGGAGGTGTGTCCGGGCGTCCGTTCTTTCGGGAACAATATTTTACCATGCACCAGGGGGGAAGGCACATGAAAAAATGCTTACTCAATTCTCAGCGGCGATGATATTGACCTTTATTTTCCGGAATACGCCGGTGCTCCGGCTGTCCTGAACCTCCGCGTCGCCCATGGGCTCGGTGTCCAGGCCCAGGACTTCGCCGCTTGCCGCGTCCAGATACAGCTGGTAGCGCAGCCAATCGGTACAAAAGCGGATGTCATAAAGTCCGCCGTCCAGGCTGCAGTGCACCCGGTACACCTGCTCACGGTCAAGGCCTGTTTCCGTTAAAGCCAGGGCCATTGCCCGGTTGGGGCTGATGATCAGTTCGTGCATAAAATCTCCTTTCTGTGTATAGAGAGCGGGGCGAATCAGTCGAAAAGGCTCTCAGCCCAGGATTCCCACAGCTCGCCGTAGTTTTCCCACTTGCGGCCCTGCTCCTTTGCCCAGCTCTCAACTTCCGCCGCGTGGTCCCGGGCCCAGGCCTCCCAGTCACCGCCGTACTGCTCTGCCCAGGCTTCCCACTGGCCGCCGCTCTCCTCGGCCCAGCGCTCAATCTCCTCGTCGTGGGTCCTGATCCACTCTGCCCAGTCGCCGGAGGCGTCGCTGAGCCACTCCTCCAGACTCTGGCTCTGCTCCTGCACCAGGTCCGCCATGCTGCCGGTCTGCTCCTGCAAAATCTGTCCGGCTTCGCCGGCGTCCTGCTCCAGAACTGTGCGCAGCTCCTTCACGCTGCTGATGATCTGGCCGGTCAGGGCCTCCACGGTGTATTCATAGCCGTTTTCGCCGTCGTCAAAGGCCAGGGCGTAGACCATGCGGCCATCCTCCCAGTCCATGCGGGAGAAGGAAGCGCTGATGCGATCAATGCTGAGCCCCGCATCCGCCAGGGCCGCGTTCATTGCCTCACCAGAGCCAATATAGCCTGCCTCGCTGGCCTGACCGCTGCGCTGCACGCCGCCGAGGGTCAGCTCTTCACTCAAAAGATTCAACTGGTTGATGGTCAGGCCCACCAGGTCGGCAAAGCGGTACCGGCTGTCCTGGGTGGTGATGTCCCGGATCAGCTGGGCCTTGCCCAGGCTCAGGCCGTATTCCTCCGCCAAGGTGCGCAGCTCCTCATCGGCGTTTACCTGCTGGCTCAGCACCGCGGCGCTGACGCCGCCGCTCTCCAGCAGACCGCCGATCTCCTCCCGGAGACGCTGCTCCAGCGCCGCCGCCTGCTGGCTGTCGGTGCTCTCCACGCTGACCAGCACAGAGTTTGCCGACACGCTGAGATAGCCCTGCCGCAGCATGGAGCCGATCAGGGCGTTCACCGTCACCTCCAGGCTGCTGCCTTCAAAATCCATGTTCGCGATGATCTCCTGTCCGTCCTCGTTCAGGGCGGTGACAGAGACCACCTTCTCCTTCTCGTTTACCTTGATCTCCACACTGGGGTTTACATCCAGGGACACACTGGCCACGGCGGTATTCTCCAAACGCCACAGCCCTGCGGCGGACACGCCGCCCACCATCAGCAGCAGCGCTGCCGCGATCCCTGCCGCCCGGCGCAGAAGATTCCTTTTCCGCCGGGGCTTCATGCTGACGACCTTCCCTGTCTGCCTGCGGCAGTCGGAAAGCACACTGTCGAAAATTTCCGGGGTCAGGCCATCAAAAGCCTGTTTTACCTTCCGGTCAAGCTCGCGGTCTTCCATGTTCAAACGCTCTCCTTCTCCAAAATCGACTTTAATTTTTTCGCGGCACGGTTGTATTTCGAAATTACTGTGGACAGGGGCAGCTCCAGAAAGTCCGCGATCTCTCTGTGCTTAAAGCCCGCCACCGCGTGGAGCAGCAGCACCTTCTGCTCATCGTCCCGCAGAGCGGACAGACAGGCGCGTACCGTCATCCGCTCCTCATCACTCATGCCCTGCAGCGCGGGCAGCCGGGCCCAGTCCTCCTCATCCAGCTCCTCCGTTCTGCTGCGCCGCCGCAGGGTCTGAAAACACAGGTTTTTGGCGATGGACATGATCCAGCCCATGGGGCGGCCCTGACTGCGGTAGCCTTTTGCTGAGTGGTAGATGCTCACATAGCAGTCGTGCAGCACATCCTCCGCGTCCTGACGGTTTTTCAGCACCGACAGGGTGTAGGCGTAGACTGCCGGGGCGGTCTCTTGGTACAGCCGCTCAAAGGCCCGGGCGTCGTTTTCCGCTGTCAGACGGAGGTATTGGTCCAGCCGGGTGCTGCGGCTGGCGTTATCGTCGGCAGGCGTCATACAATTCAGCGGCACAGCGGCCACTCCTTTCCGCTTGATTTTTGCTCTCGTAAGGTAAATGCTTTTGAAGGCCGTTTTATCGCAGGAGAAGAAAAAATTTTTTCATTTTATTTTAGCATGGAAAAACGGGCGGGGGCAAGCCCATCCGATGCCACTGGAACAGGGAAGCGGTTCCCAGCATAGAATGGCGCGGAAGGAAGGGTCTTTATGGACGGAGCGTTCTGCCTGGGGCGGATGGCGCCGGGGACGTCAGGCCGCGTGATTTTGCTGGGCTGCGCCCCCGCCCTCTCCCGCAGGCTTTCGGATATGGGGGTCTTCCCCGGCACAGCGATACGCTGCCTGGCCCAGAGCCCGGGGGGCGATCTGACGGTCTGTCTGATCCGGGGGGCGGTGGTGGCCCTGCGGCGGCGGGACTGCGAAAACATCCTGATGGGAGGGGCGGAGAATGAGATTTGAGCATGAGGGGCATGTGCGGGTCGGGGAGAGGCCCGTCATCGCCCTGGCGGGAATGCCCAATGTGGGCAAGAGCACCCTCTTTAACGCCCTCACCGGGCTGCGGAGGCACACCGGCAACTGGACCGGCAAAACCGTGGGCGTAGGGCTGGGGCGATGCCGGGGGCAGGATTGGATCATTGCCGACCTGCCCGGTACATATTCCCTAATGGGGCGCTCCCGGGAGGAGCGCATCGCCGGGGAATTTTTGCGCCAGGGCAGGGCCAGACTCACCGTGGTGGTCTGCGACGGGAGCTGCCTTGTCCGTGGCCTGGCTTTGAGCCTGCAGGTGATGGCCGCGGGGACGCCGGTGCTGGTCTGCGTGAATCTGCTGGACGAGGCGCGGCGAAAGGGCATAGAGATCGACCTGAAAAGGCTGGAAGAATTGCTGGGCGTGCCGGTCATCGGCATGGTGGCCAGAAAACGAAAAAGCCGGAAGCGTTTTGTTCAAGCCGTAGGGGCGACCCTTGCGGCCGCCCGTGACACCGGGAGAGCAGATAATACGGGCGGGGCCATTGACGAGGAAACGGCCTATGCCCGGGCGGAGGAGCTTTGCCGTCAGGTGGTGAAGCAGAGCGGCGATCACCCGCCCTGGGGGCGGCTGGATCGGCTGCTCACCGGACGTTTTACCGGAGGGGCCGTAATGCTTCTCATGCTCCTTTGCCTATTCTGGCTGACGGTGAAGGGCGCAAACTACCCCTCAGCGCTGCTCTCCCGGCTGCTCTTTTCCCTGGAGGCCCCCATGAGCCGGGGGCTTGCCGCCCTGGGCGCGCCGGAATGGCTCAACGGTCTGCTCTGTCAGGGGGCCTGGCGTACCCTGGCCTGGGTGGTGGCCGTCATGCTGCCGCCCATGGCCATCTTTTTCCCCCTGTTTTCCCTGCTGGAGGAGCTGGGCTATCTGCCAAGGGCGGCTTTCAACCTGGACCGACCCTTTGCCGCCTGCGGAAGCTGCGGCAAGCAGGCGCTGTGCATGTGCATGGGCCTGGGCTGCAACGCCGCCGGGGTGGTGGGCTGCCGCATTATCGAGACCCGCCGGGAGCGGCTGATAGCCGTGCTGACCAACAGCTTCACCCCCTGCAACGGCCGCTTTCCCACACTGATCGCCCTGACCGGGATCTTCTTCGCCTCCGGCGGACTGGGGCAGGCGGCGGTGATGACCGGGCTGATTCTCTTCTCCGCCGGGGTGACCCTGGCGGTGACAAAGCTTTTGTCGGTGACGCTTCTGCGGGGTGAGCCCTCCCCCTTCGTGCTGGAGCTGCCCTCCTGGCGGCCGCCCCGCATCTCTCAGGTGCTGCTGCGCTCCCTGCTGGACCGCACTCTCTCCGTGCTGGGTCGGGCGGCGGCAGTGGCGGCCCCGGCGGGGGCATTACTCTGGTGTCTGGCCAATATCCGGGTGGGGGAGGGGAGTCTTTTGACCCACATGGCGGCGGCGCTGGAGCCTCTGGGGTGTTTCCTGGGTCTGGACGGGGCCATTTTGCTGGGCTTCATCCTGGGCCTGCCCGCCAATGAGATCGTGCTGCCGGTGATCATCATGATCTATACCGCCGGGGGCAGTCTGGCGGAGATCGGGGATACTGCCGCCTTAGGGGCGCTGCTGGCCCAAAAGGGCTGGACGGCGGTGACGGCGGCGTGTGTTATGCTCTTTTCCCTGCTGCACTGGCCCTGCTCCACCACCCTTTTGACCATAAAAAAAGAGACCGGCAGCTTGGGCTGGACGGTCCTGGGGGCGGTATTGCCCACGGCGGTGGGAATCGTCATTTGTGCGCTTGTTGGGATGATTTGCCGGTGAAAAAGGGCGGCCGCAAGGGTCGCCCTTACATTATTTGCCGATCAGGGAAAGCAGCGTCTGGGTAAAGCCGTACTTTTCCGCCAGTGCCCGGCAGGCGGGCAGCTCACGCGCTCTGGGCGGGCGCACGCGCCGGGCCCGGAGCATGATGTTCTTCGGCGAATGCTCCATGTCTACAAACTTGATCATGTCCGTCCGATAGCCCATGTCCTCCAGAGCCGCGGCCCGGATGCTGTCCGTCAAAAGGGCGCACATGCGCTCCTTCACAATGCCGTGGCGCAGGAAAATGTCCAGCTCCCCGGCCCTTTTGATCTGACTGTTGAGCTCATGCTGGCAGCAGGGGACGGAGAAAATATAATCCGCCTGCTTCTGTATGGCATAATACAGCGCGTAGTCCGTGGCTGTGTCGCAGGCGTGGAGCGTCACCACCATGTCGATGTGCTCATCGTAGAGTTTGTCTCTGGTCACGTCCGCCACCACAAAGCGCAGCTTGTCATAGCCGTAGCGGGCGGCAAGGGCGTTGCAGTGCTCCACCACGTCCGCCTTCAGATCGTAGCCGATGATGCGCACGTCCATGCCCCGCTTCACCGTGAAATAGTAGTACATGATGAAGGTCAGGTAGGATTTGCCGCAGCCAAAATCCAGAATGGTCAGATCCTTCCGGGCAGAGGCGGCAAATTCATCGTCGATCAGCTGAATGAAACGGTTAATCTGCCGGTATTTATTGTATTTTGCCTTCACAATGCGAAAATCCGGGGTGAACACCCCCAGATCCACCAGCGCCGGGATGTTTTCCCCCTCAGACAGAAGATAGCTCTTCTGCCGGTTGTGATTCTCCGGCTGGCCTTCCGGCGCTGCTGCCCCGGAGGGGGCAGGGCGGGCGGCCAGGGCGCGGGCACTGCGCTTATAGCTGCCGTCCCGCTTCAAAACATACTGGCTGGCTTCGCTGCCGGTGGTAATGAGGACCTGGCGGTAGCGGCCGTCCAGCTCCTCGTCGAACAGGCGCAGAAGGGCCTGCTCGTCCAGATTCTGGTGATAGGCCTTGTTGTCCCGGATGCCCTCCGTCTGGAAGGCAAGGCGGCCCTTCAGCTTTACCGGGCGGATGCTCAGCTTTGTCCAGAGCGCGGCGGCTGTGGGTTGGGAGAACACCGCCTTGCTGAGATCGGGCAGGGCCAGGGCCAGGTCGGTTTTTAAGGTGGGCATTTTCCAATCACTTCCTAATTGGCCCCCCTGAAAGGGGGGCTGTCGAGCGTTAGCGAGACTGAGGGGTTTGGCGAAGTAACCGCCGCGATACCGTAGAGCGCATGTCTGTGAGAGAAGCGAGTCACCCGAAACTCATTCAAACAGCCGCTTCAGATTCAGTGCGGCGGCTTTCAGCTCGTTTTTGGTGTAGGAATTGTTCTCGTCGCTGAGTACGGCGGCCACCGCGTCCCGGGAGCTGAGCCCATCGCGCACCATGGCGTCCACCAGCAGGGCCTCCGCGCTGACGGCGTGTTCCTTTTTGTTGAAAACATATTCCTCTGCCACTTCCACGATCACGGCGTACTCGCCCTTGTCGTAATTCCCCTTGGCCAGAAGCTGCTCCTTTACCTCCGCAGGGGTCCCGCGGAAGGCCATCTCATGCAGCTTGGTCATGTCGTTGCACAGACACATGCGCACCTGAGCCTGCTGGTCGATAAAGAAATCCACCAGCTCCATAATGCGCTTGGGGCTTTCGTAAAAGGCGAAGGTGCGGGTATCGCCCCGGCGGAGCTTCTCCAGCAGCTTGCGCCGGTCCGCGTTCTCCCGGGGGAAAAAGCCGTAAAACAAAAAGCTGGACAGGTCAAAGCCCGAGATGGACAAAGCGTTCACCGCCGCGCAGCAGCCGGGGACGCCGGTCACCGGGATGCCCGCCTCCACCGCCGCCCGGATCAGCTCGTTGCCCGGGTCAGAGATGCAGGGGGTGCCCGCGTCGGTGATTACCGCCACGCTCTTGCCCGAGAGCATCTCGTTGATAAAATATTTCGCCTTACCGTACTCGTTGAACTTGTGGTTGGAGACCAGGCGGTTTCGGATCTCCAGTTTATTGAGCAGCACCATGGAGCGGCGGGTATCCTCCGCCGCGATGATGTCCACTGTGCTCAATATCTCCCGGCCCCGGGGCGACATGTCCCGGGAGTTGCCGATGGGGGTGGCGACAATGTAGAGTTTTCCGGTGCTGTTGTCCATTTTACAATGATCCTTCCGTTGAATTTAAGGAGCGATTTATGCGGCGATTTTCAGCTGCTGCTCCATCAGGGCACGGGAGTAGTCCGCCAGCTCGTTGGTGCTCATGGCCTTTACCCGCTCGGCAGGGATGACCTCCAAAATGTCCAGATACACGTCCACATGCCCGAACAGATGGGGGCGCTTCACATTCTCGCTGCCCCGGACGCAGGCCACCACCAAAGGCGCGCCGGCCCGCTGGGCAATTTTGAAGGACCCGGCGTGGAAGGGCAGCATCTCTCCCGTGCGGCTGCGTGTGCCCTCCGGGTAAATGCCCATGTTGCAGACGCCTTTTTTCAGATACTCTGCCGCCTGGAGGATGGTTTTCAGGGCCTCCCGGTTATTCTCCCGGTCGATGGCCAGAAAGCCCGCGTTCTTGGCGATCACGCCGGCCACAGGGATCTTCAGGTTGGAGGGCTTGGAGATAAAGGAGATGTTCTGCTTTTTCATGGCCCCCATGACCACCAGCGGGTCAAACATGGACTTGTGGTTGCAGACAAACAGATATTTCTGATCCTGGGGCAGCTTTTCCAGGCCGCTGATGTGGGCCCGGACGCCGGCGTAAAAACAGAACAGGTCCCCCACACCCGCGCAGCAGGCCCTTGCCAGGTTGTTCTGCTTTTCAATGACCCGGTCGCGAAAGAGCAGGCGGATCAGGCACAGGCCCAGCACATAGACCAGGTGGGTGACCAGCAAAGCGATCACATAGGCCGGGATCAGCTGCCAGAGCTGGGACAGGGCAGTCACGCCCCCCAGAGCGGCCCACAGCGCCGTCAGCGCCAGAGCGGACAGGTACAGAAACCACATCAGCATTGCATAACATCTCCTGTAAAATTTCGTGTTCATTCATTTTACCACGCTTTTACATGAGAACAAGGGTTATTTTTGTTTTTTGATGGAAAGTTTACATTTACCGGGAGGCGCCCCGATGCCCAACTTCTTGTTGACTTTTTGCCGGTTAAAGCTTACAGTGATAGGACAATATGAAAATGAAAAAATTCCGCGCCTGCGGCCTGATACTCTCTTGCCATATTGATTTATGCCTATGAAAACCACCTATTTTTTCCCTGCCATTACCGCCCTGCTGATTGTCCTGTTCTATCTGGGCCTGCCCGATCTGAAGAGAATACCGCTGCCCCACAGCCCGGACAGGCGTCCGGACCGCCGGGACGCTCTGCTCGTCACCCTTCTGACCCTGACCTATGCCGCCGTGGCCTTTGGGAACCTGGGCGACACCCAGGCCCCCCAGACCGTGCGCAGTCTGGACGGGGAGAGCGCTGTTATCGACCTGGGCGGGGAAGAGAGCGTCTCCCGTGTGCAGTTTTACACCGGCATCGGCCAGGGCAGCTATACCTTTGCATTTTCCCCGGACGGGGAGATCTGGCTTCCTGCAGCCAGCTTTGAGCAGGGCCACGCCGCCCTGCTGAAATGGCAGGAGCTGGACCTGTCCTCAGCCCCGCAGACCCCTGTCCGCTATCTCCGCATCAGCGGCAATGGCCCGGCGGAGCTGGGGGAGGTGGCGGTGTACGGTGAAGATGGCCGGATGCTGCCCATCCTGTCTGACTGCCCGGAGCTCTGCGACGAGCAGGAGCTTGTCCCGGTAGAGGGCACCTACCTCAACTCCAGCTATTTTGACGAGATTTACCACGCCCGCACGGCCTGGGAGCATCTGCGGAATATCTACCCCTACGAGGTGTCCCACCCGCCGCTGGGCAAGCTGATTTTGTCCGTCGGCATCGCCCTTTTCGGCATGACGCCCTTTGGCTGGCGCTTTATGGGGACGCTGTTCGGGGTGCTGATGCTGCCGCTGATGTATGCCTTTGCCAAAAAGCTCTACGGCGGACGGCTGATTCCCGGCTGCTGCGCGGTGATCTTCGCGGCGGACTTCATGCACTTTACCCAGACCCGCATTGCCACCATTGACACCTACGCGGTGTTCTTCATCCTGCTGATGTATCTCTTTATGTGGCTCTTCGTCAGCACGGACAGATGGCGGTATCTGGCCCTGTCGGGGCTGTTTTTCGCTCTGGGCGCGGCCAGCAAATGGACCTGCCTCTACGCCGGCGCGGGGCTGGGCCTTATCTGGCTGATCTACTGGATAAGGAAATGCCGTTCGGGCGATGGGGGAGCGTTCTTCAAAAACATCCTGTTCTGCCTTTTGTTTTTCGTTTTGGTCCCCGGGATCATCTACTATCTGTCCTACTACCCCTACGCTTTGGCAGAGGGCATCACCTCCCCCTTTGACAGAGGCTATGCCCAAATCGTTCTGGAAAACCAGAAGTTCATGTTCACCTATCACTCCGGCGTGACGGCGGAGCACCCCTATTCCTCCCGCTGGTATCAGTGGATTCTGGATATCCGGCCCATTTTGTACTACCTGAAGTATTACCCGGACGGGACCCGCTCCAGCTTTGGCGCCTGGGTCAACCCGGTGCTGTGCTGGGCGGGGCTGCTGGCCCTGTTTGTACTGGCCTATATGGCTCTGGCCCGGCGGGATAAAAAGGCGGGCTTTCTGCTCATCGGCTACCTGGCCCAGCTTTTGCCCTGGGTCTTTATCACCCGAATCACCTTTGAATATCACTATTTCCCCAGCTCGGTGTTTCTGATTCTGGCACTGGGCTATGTGTTCAGCCTGATGGGCCGGCGGGAACGCTGGCGGATATTGGGCCTGACCGGGCTTTGCGCGGCGCTGTTCCTGCTGTTTTACCCGGCGCTCAGCGGACTGCGGGTGGACAATTCCACAGCCTCCGCCCTGCTGCAGTGGCTGCCCACATGGCCGTTTTAAGCGCGGGTTCCGCTGAAAAAAGCATTTTTGGATTGAATTCACAAAAAAGACTTCAAATCCCCGGACTGCTATGCTATAATATAACCAGAAAGGAGTTGGCGAAATGAAGTTCACTTTCACTGAGAAAAAGATGGGTTCCTCCGATTCCCTGCGCGCCTATGCGGAGAAAAAGATCGGCAAGCTGGACCGCCTGTTTAAAACGGAGGCGGAGGCCACCGTGACCTTCAGCATGGAACGGGGCCGGTATCTGGCGGAGATCACCATCCATAACAACGGCCTGTACTACCGTGCAAGCGAGCTGACCAACGACATGTACGCGTCGGTGGATTCCGGCGTGGCCGCCATCGAGCGGCAGATCCGCCGCAACAAGACCCGCCTGGAGAAGCGGCTGCGGGAGGGCGCTTTTGAGCGTGACATCGCCCCCGACTATGCCCCTGCCTCTGCGGAAGAGGAGGGGGATGAGGAGTTCAAAATTGTCCGCCGCAAGCAGTTCCCCATCAAGCCCATGTCAGTGGAGGAGGCCATCATGCAGATGAACCTTCTGGACCATGAGTTCTTCGTGTTCCGCAACATGGAGGATGAGGAGGCCATATCGGTGGTGTACCGCCGCAAACAGGGCGGCTACGGCCTGATCTCCGACAGCCAGGACTGAAAAATAGAATCAGGGGCGGCCCGATGAGGCCGCCCCTGCCATAAGCTCCGGTGCTCTATCCGACAATATCTGATAAAATCCAAATAATGCTTGCAAAATTTGAGGTAATGTAATAACATATACTCGATATAGGCAAAACATGCGAAACTGACAGGAGGGAGAAAGCATGAAATGTCCGCGCTGCGGAGCAGAGATGACCCCTGACAACCACCGCAAGTACACACTGAATATGTGCTATGAGTGTGGCTATATGGAGGGCCTGATCGACAACCCCATCAAGAACCGGGACAACAACTTCAAGCGGCTGAAGACCATGAACTTCAACGAGACGGTTGCGCTGCTGCATAATGGCCTGGGGATTGACAAGGCTAAGCTTGTGGATTGGCTGTACCAGGACGCAAAGAACTGACAAAACGCCCTTCCGGGCGTTTTTTATTTTTTTCAGGAAAGGATCGGAAGATGGAAAACGTTGCACTGATCACAGGCTCCTCCCGGGGCATCGGCGCGGCCACAGCTGCGCTGCTGGCCCAGAACGGCTGGGCCGTCTGCATCAACTATCTCGAACAGCGGGAAAAAGCGGAGAGCCTGACAGCCGCGCTGAATGCTCTGGGCTTTCAGGCCATCGCCCATCAGGCGGATGTGTCTGACCGGGCGGCGGTAAACGCCATGGTACAGCGCGTTGAGGAGGAGCTTGGCCCGGTGGGCCTGCTGGTGAATAACGCGGGCGTGGCCCGTCAGCAGCAGTTTCAGGATATCGAGCCGGAATACTGGCAGCATATCTTCTCCGTGAATCTGGGGGGCTGCTTCAACTGCACCCAGGCGGTGCTGCCCAACATGCTCCATGAACATGAAGGCTGCATTGTAAATATCAGCTCCATCTGGGGCACCCACGGCGCCTCCTGTGAGACGGCCTATTCCGCCACCAAGCACGCCATCATCGGCCTGACCCGCTCCCTGGCGGCGGAGCTTGCTCCCAGCAATATCCGGGTCAACTGCATCACCCCCGGCGTCATCGACACGGACATGGTGCAGGTTTTAGGGCAGGAGACGCTGGACAGCCTTGCCCGGGATGTGATCCCCATGGGCCGCCTGGGCCGCCCGGAGGAGATCGCCCGCGCGGTGCTGTATCTGGCCCGGGACGCCAGCTACACCACCGGACAGATTCTCTCCTGCGACGGAGGATTCTTTATTTAGGTAATAAGTAATAGTGAATAGTGAATAGGTGAGGTGTCGCCCGCGGCGACAGATTTTAATCCGGCCGCTTTGCGGCCACCTTACTTCTTCACTCTTCACTTTTACTTTTTACCTGAAAATACACCCCGTACTGCGGGCTTTTGCCCTGGAGTACGGGGTGCTTCTGTTTATTTAAATTGTTCTGCCAGCTTGATGTAATACTCCGCGTTGCCCTGGATATACGCCCGCTCCTTTTTGGTCAGCCTGCGTACAATTTTGGCGGGATTGCCCAGCAGCATGGATCCCTCCGGCGCTACGGTCTTGCCGGTCACCACGGCTCCGCCGCCCACCAGGCAGTATGGCCCGATTCTGGCCCCGGAGAGTATCACCGCGCCCATGCCGATCAGACTGTAATCGCCCACGGTGCAGCCGTGGACCACCGCGCCGTGGCCGATGGTGCAGAATTTGCCGATGGTGGTCTTGTCGTGGAGCACACAGTTGTCCTGAATGTTGCTGCCCTGCCCCACCCGGATGGGGCCGTTGTCGCCCCGCAGAACAGCGCCGTACCAGACATTTACGTCCTTTTCCAGCGTCACATCGCCGCAGATCACCACGCCGGGGGCAAGCAGCGCCCCCTCGGTTACAGGTTTGTCCATCACTTTATCTCTCTTTACCGGACAATGCCTTTGATGAACAGGGGACGGTCCACGGCCTCGTCGCTGAGGGTGTAGCAGCCGCGGAGCAGATGCATAGCCTCCCGGCCTTTGGCAGCGTCGTTGGCGTGGATGGTAGCCAGACTCTCCCCGGCGTGGACAAAATCGCCCACCTTTTTGTGCAGCACCGCGCCCACGGCAAGGTCGATCTGGCTGTCCTTGGTGGCGCGTCCGCCGCCCAGGTGCATGGACACCAGCCCCACCTGTTCGGCCTGAATGCGGGAGACGAAGCCGCTCTTCTCGCAGGGAACCTCCAGCTTCAGCCTGGCCTCGGGCAGCAGGGAAGTGTCGTACACAGCCCGGCTGTCGCCGTGCTGGGCGGAGACCAGGTCGGCAAGCTTTTTCAGGGCGCTGCCGTTGTCGATGGCGGTTTGCAGCATCTCCCTTGCCTCCCGGTCATCGGCGGCAAGGCCCGCCTCGGTGAGAATACAGGAACCCAGGGCCAGGCACAGCGCCAGAAGATCGCCCTTGGTCTCGCCCTTCAGGACGGAGATGGCCTCCTTGACCTCCAGAGCGTTGCCCACGGCGCAGCCCAAAGGCTGATCCATGTCGGTGATGACGGCGGCGCAGCGCTTGCCCGCCAGGCGGCCCACTCTTGTCAGGCCCCGGGACAGCTCATGGGCCTGCTCGGAAGTCTTCATAAAGGCGCCGCTTCCGCACTTCACGTCCAGCACGATGACGTCGGCCCCTGCGGCCAGCTTTTTGGACATAATGGAGCTGACGATCAGGGGAATGGAGGGGACGGTTCCGGTCACATCCCGGAGAGCGTAGAGCTTTTTGTCGGCAGGCACCAGATCGGCGGTCTGTCCGGCGATGGCGATGCCGTAACGGTTGACGTTTGCGTAAAATTCTTCCTCAGAAATGCCGGTGACAAAGCCGGGGAAGCTCTCCAGCTTGTCGATGGTGCCGCCGGTGTGCCCAAGACCCCGGCCGGACATCTTGGCAATTTTCACGCCGCAGGCGGCCACCATGGGGCAGAGAATCAGACTGGTTTTGTCGCCCACGCCGCCGGTGGAGTGCTTGTCGGCCTTGATGCCGCTGATCGGGTGCAGATCCAGGGTCTCGCCGGAGTGGACCATGGCCATAGTCATGTCCAGCGTCTCCCGGTCGTTCATGCCTTGCAGCACGATAGCCATGCACATGGCGGACATCTGGTAGTCCGGGATCAGGCCGTGGGTATAATTTTTTATCATGTAATTGATCTCTTCAGTGGACAGCTCTCCGCCGTCCCGCTTTTTCGCGATCAGATCGGTCATCAGCATAGAAACATCATCCTCTTTTTCTCTGTCATTTTGGAAGATTCTATTATACTCTATTTACCGCCTGAAAACAAGATATTCCTTGCCGTTGATGACGCGAATACGGGATAAAACCCATCTTTTTTCCCGCAGGGCAGCCGGCAGGGCGATAAGCCCCTCATTGGGGCAGAGCAGGACCCCGTTTTGCTGTGCGTACCAGACCCTGTCTCCCCCGGCTGTTTTTGCCTTTCCGGCGTCCTGCGGAGGCGGCTCCTGGGGCTGACTACGCTTTTCCCCGGCGGCACTTTCGTCCCCGGCATATTCAATATTCTCCGGCCAGCCGCGCATATCGTTTCTGGTCATTCGCCTGGACAAAAAAAGCTCTCCGCCTCGGGGCAGCAGCCGCCCCAGGGGGGCGCATTTATCCCCGCCGTATACCCGCAGAAACACCGGCTCCGTGCCGCAGGCTTTCGCGGTGAATGTGGTATACAGCCCCTGCCGCTGCTCCCACAGCCGCCCGGCCTTTTTTCCCTTTATGTATATTGGATATTCTGCCATAGATAATCTCCCCTGTTCAGAATATGAACAGGGGAGAGAAAATATTCACTTAACCGTTAAGCCCGAAGCTGACGGCCAGGGCGTTGTCCACGGCGCTCATGGTGCTCTCGTCCAGACGGCCCATGCGCTCACGGAGCCGGGATTTATCCAGCGTGCGGATCTGCTCCAGCAGGATAACGCTGTCCCGGTTCAGGCCTACACTGCGGCCGGACAGCTCAATGTGCGTGGGGAGCTTCGCCTTGCCGGTCTGACTGGTGATGGCGGCGGCGATGACGGTGGGGCTGTGGCGGTTGCCGGTGTCGTTCTGGACGATCAGCACCGGGCGCATACCGCCCTGTTCGCTGCCGACCACAGGGCTGAGATCGGCGTAATAGATGTCTCCCCGTTTGACCATGCTCATGTTTCTCACTCCGGTAAAAAAGTAGTTGCCCAATACATACTATGTAAGAGCAACATCATTTTCCCCAGAGCGGGACGAAATTATACACGACTCCCATCGAAGCCCAGCGAAGTGGGCTCGATGGGAAAGCCTTTTGCCGATTTCAGCTCAGCGAATGGGTCCTGATCCAGCTCATCACAGCGCTGAGACCGGTACCGCTGAGGCCCTTGCCGTCGGCGTCGGCATACTGGCCGATCAGCTTGCCCTCGGCGGTGATGTTGTAGGCGATGTCGGCATACCAGGCGCCGGTGTCGATGCAGACCTGCTGGATCCAGCCGTTAACCTGCTCCGCGCCCGCAATGTCCAGCCCGTCAGCGCCGGTATAGGCGTCGGTAACAGGGAATACGGAACAGCAGACCACCTTTGTCTCCGGGCTTGCGCCCAGAATGCCCCGGATCATGGTCTCATAGCCGGAGATAAAGGCCTCCTGGCTCAGACCGGACATACCGTCGCTGCCCACGGCGATAAGCAGCACAGAGGGCTTGGCCACCATGGCGGCGTTGGCGGGGCTGACGGAGGAACCGTCGCCGGGGTAGACAATGGTCCAGTTGGCAATATCGGACATGGGCAGGCCGCTGCCGCCCACCCAGACCTGTCCGGCCGTAAGCCCGGAGGTCTTGAGGGAGCTGAGAGAGCTGTCCACAAGGAAGGTGAGGGAGTCAATATAGCTCTGGCCGGCGTCGCTGCTGCCGGAAAGGGTTTTGAGAGAGCCGTCGGAGACGGTGGCGAAGCCGCCGCTGCTGCCGGTGACGCCGGCGTCAATGCCGCTTTTGTTGGCCGGAGCACCGGAAGCGGCAGGGGAAAGCGCCAATACAGGCCGTTCCCGGTCTCCGGCATATTTGCTGATGGCCGCAAAGAAAAAGCCCACCAGCAGCGCCGCAAGACAGATGACGATAGCCACAGCCCAGATCAGGTCTTTCAGCCCGGATAGTTTGTTTGTCATAACTTATTCACTCTTCACGGAAAAACGGCGGGGCGATTTGCCCCGCCGATGTTCACATATGCTTATTCGGCCTCAGCCAGAGCCTTGGCTTCCTCAATGACCTTCTGCTGTACGTTGCCGGGGGCTTCCTCGTAACGGACAAACTTGCAGGTGAAGGAACCGGAGCCCTGGGTCATGGAGCGCAGGTCGATGGTGTAGGTGGTCATTTCGGCCATGGGCACCTCGGCCTCGATGGTGGTCATGCCGTCATCGGCGGGCATGGAGCCCATCATGGTGCCGCGGCGCTTGGAGTTGATGTCGCCGATGATGGCGCCCTGGTACTCGTCGGGAATGGTGACGAAGAGCTGACCGATAGGCTCAAGAATGGTGGGCTTGGCCTTGGGAATGCCGTCCTGGTAAGCAAGACGTGCGGCAGTCTGGAAGGCCATATCGTTGGAGTCCACAGGGTGGTAGGAGCCATCGTACAGAGTAGCCTTCAGGCCCACCAGGGGGTAGCCTGCCAGAACACCCTTCTGCACTGCGTTGCGCAGACCCTTTTCCACGGAGGGGAAGAAGTTTTTGGGAACGGAGCCGCCGAAGACTTCCTCAGCGAAGATCATGTCGTCCTGCTCCTCCTGGGGCTCGAAACGGATCCACACATCGCCGAACTGGCCGGAACCGCCGGACTGCTTCTTGTGGCGGCCGTGGGCCTCCACCTTGGACTTGATCTTTTCACGGTAAGCAACGCGGGCGGGGTACAGCTCGGTGTCCACGTTGTAGAGGGATTTCAGCTTGGAGCAGAGAACGCCGATCTGGATGTCGCCGGCGCCGGAGATGACCATCTGGTGGGTCTCGGCGTTGTTGACCAGGGTGAAGGAGATATCCTCCTCGTTGAGCTTTGCCAGACCTGCGGCAACCTTGTCGTCCTGACCCTTGGTCTTGGGGGAGATGGCCATGGAGTAGCAGGGTTCGGGGATTTCGATGGCGGGCAGCTCCACATCGTCCTTGGAATCCACGACCACGTCGCCGGTCTTCCAGTCCATCTTGCCGATGGCTACGATGTCGCCGCAGACAGCCTCGGTGACCTCAGTGCTCTTCTTGCCGCACATGGTGTACATGCGGCCCAGCTTGTCGGTGCTGGAGGCGCGGCAGTTGCGCAGGGACATACCGGCAGAGACCTTACCGGCCAGAACCTTGATGTAGCTGTATTTGCCGAACTTGTCGGAAACGGTCTTGAATACGAAGCCCAGAGCGGGGCCGGCCTTGTCCTCGGGCGCGGGGCAGTAATCGGCGATGCCCTGGAGCATGGCGGCGGTGCCCACGTTGGTCATGGCGTCGCTGGCGAACACGGGGACGACGGTGCGTTCCTTCACGCCAACCTTCAGACCCTCGACGATATCGGCCTCATCCAGCTCCATGGTGTCAAAGAACTTCTCCATCAGCTCTTCGGTAGCGCCAGCAGCGGCCTCCATCAGCTCAGCGCGCAGCTCTTCCACCCGGTCAGCGTCGGCAGCGGCCACGGGACCCTTGGTGAACTTGGCGCCCACGGTTTTGTAGGCCACGTTGTGGACCAGGTCGATAACGCCGGAGCCGTCGGAGGAGGGGATGGTGACGGGGCAGACAATGCTGCCGTATTTGGCCTTCAGGGTATTCAGGGCCTTGAAGTAATCGCCGTGCTCTTCCTTGCACTTGGAGATGCAGAACATGACCGGCAGACCTGCGTTTTTCAGGTACTTCCAGGAGCGCTGAGCGCCCACGGCCACGCCCTCGCCGGTGTCCTTGGCGGAGCAGAGAATGACGCCCGCTTCCACTGCGCGCAGGGAGCAGAGAACGTCGCCCGCGAAGTCAAAGAAGCCGGGGCAGTCCAAAACGTTGATCTTGCAGCCGGCAAAGTTTACCGGGGCCAGAGAAGTGGAGATGGTAATCTGGCGGGAGATCTCTTCGGGATCGCAGTCGCAGACGGTGTTGCCGTCGCTGACCTTGCCCAGACGGTCGATGGCGCCGGTGATGTACAGCATGCTCTCGGCAAGGCTGGTTTTGCCGGTGTTGCCGTGGCCCAGCAGGGCAATGTTACGGATGTTTTTGGTTTCGTAGCTCATGTGTTGCTTCCTCTCTGTCAAAGTATATGTGAAAAGAAAACTTCTTTTTCGTCAAACAACAATCAATTTATTATACACTAACCGCCGGCCTTTTGGCAATACTTATTTTTCGTCCCAGGACCGGAGAGATTTAACCCTATGCAGGCTCATGCTTTCAAAATAAAGCTCAGGATCAGCACGGGGATCAGCCACAGGATCATGTACCAGAACAAAAATCCCACGCCGATGCTGCCCACGCCCACCAGCCGGATAAAGGCGATCAGCATTCCCAGAAGGGCGCAGAGCACTGTCAGCAGCATATTCAGCCGGATGGTGACGTACATGCTCCGCCCGGTGTCGGCCATATGGGTGAGCGGCCTCAGTCCTTCACGGCAGACCACGGCGGCCACCTTGCTGTCCTCAGAGGGCATGGCCTCGCTCATTTTAAAGCGCTCCACATAGGGCGGGAAGTCGTAGCCGTCAGTGGCTACGTCAAAGCAGCCGCGGAGCATCTCCGGGGTAGCGTTGAAGTCCCGCAGGGCGAAAATGGGGTGGCGGTTGGAGCGCATCAGGTTCACCAGCGCCTTGCGCACCTTGGGATCGGCAGTGTATTTCATGTTGAAAATACCGTAGAGGATCCCGTCCACGGCCAGCAGCACGGAGGTGCGGTCCACCAGACGGAAGGGAACCCGCACGTTCATCAGCTGCATCAGGTCGCTGCTGCCGCAGAGGATGACGGAGCTGTCGATAATACCCTTCATTCCGCCGCCGGGCAGAGTTTCAAAGTTTTCGATCTTCCGGATGGAGCAGCCGTTTTTCTCCATCAGGTCGTTGAAGCAGCTGGCCACGCCGCAGCCGGAGGCGGTGAGCATGCTCCCGGCGTAGGAGATGATGCGCTCGGGCTTGGCATCGGCGAAGATGCGCACGCTCTCCAGCTCCACGGTCCCCTCGGGGAACAGATCCCGGTCAGTGACAATCAGGTTCTTGCTCTGCCCGATGTCGCAGAGGCCGGACCAGCCCGCGATCCCCGCGCCGCTGGAGAAGATGCGTACCGAGCCGGTAAAGAAGGGCAGGGCAAAGCACAAAAGGGCGCTGATGGGCACGGCGGGACAGAACACCGCCGAGAGAATGAAGGCCAGGTCGGTGTAATTTTTTTTCACAATGGCGATGATCAGGGTAAAGAACAGTGCCAGAATCATCATCGGGACGGAGATCTTGCGGTAAAGCTCCTCATCGGGAGCGGCCTCCTCAGCCCGGCGCACGAAGCCCTTGGAGGAGCGCAGGGATTTGAGAAGGGTGATCTGCCCCTTGTTCAGCCCGGTCTCGCCGCTGACGGCGTAGGCGTTCAGGCCAATGGCGGGAACGCGCAGGGCCTTGCGCAGCCCCCGGCAGCTGAACAGGTTTGCCATGGAGATTCCCACCAGAGACAGGGAAGAGATAAGGCACAGGGGCATGTGCGCCCCGGTAAAGTCGGTCACGCCGGTCAGCACCGCGTCGATGGAGGTGAGCAGGCAGCTGAGTACCGCCAGAGTCTCGGCGCCGGGACGGCGGCGAAAGGCGCTCATCACGCCGTTTGTGACCACATCCAGGCAGAGCAGCATAATGCACAGCTGCAGGCCCAGGCAAAACAGCCCGGCTACCCGGTAATTTTTCAACAGTCCGGTCACCGGCAGACCCAGGGAGAGCCAGGCCATGAACACCAACAGCAGAAGGCTGAGGCGCAGCCGCAGGCGCATGGGCTTGATAAAGCTGCCGTAGTAAGCGGAGGCGGCCTTGGCAGTGACCTCCGGACCTAAGTCCTCGTCGTCCTCCTGAACGGTGGCAGAGCCGTCGGCGCCGCCCCGCAGCTTGTAGAGCAGAGAGGTGACAATGGAGAAAAGGTATTCCTTGAAGCTGGAGGGGAAAAAGTCCTCTTTGCTGTTAAATTCAGCGGCCTCGTTGATCTCCCGCTCTGTGTCGTAGTCGCTGTCCTCGGCATAATTGGCGGGGGTAGCGCCGTAGTCGCGGAAGCTGGCGGCGAATTCCTCGTCATCGCTTCTTGCCCTGCCGGTATACTCTTCGGTCTGTGGGTCCTGTTCAGAGACCGGCGTCTGGGAAAACGAGGATTCGTCATACGCTTCATCCTCGGGGGGAGCCGTCCGGCCGGCGGAGAGAGAGGCTTTTTTCCTCTTGCTCTTATTCTTTTTTTCTGCCCGCTTTTTGCGGAAGCGGCCCACGAATCCCGGCTCGGGATCGGCCTCTTCGGCCTCTTCCTCATCACGGTCAAACTGATCGGGGGCGTAGGTGGAGACATATTCCGCCTTTTTGGGCGGCTCGTAATCCTCGTCGGCACTGATATCGGTCTCATTGTCGCCGTACATCATCACGTCGGGGCCCTGCGCATAGCCCGCCTTCGTCAGAAAACGGGGGTCAATCTCCGACTCCCTGTAGGGCGCGGACTGCCCGGCGTCCATGTCGGAATAGTCACCGCGGGCGAATGACGCCATGTAGGCGCGAATCTCGTCCTCGCTGGGCAGAGCGCTTTTTTTCTCTGCTGGGGGAGCGGAAGGCTCCGTCTCAAGGGCAGGCTCTTCCTGCACCGTCAGGTCAGGCAGATCCCAGAATTGCCCTTCGTCCGGGGCAGGCTCCTCCTGAACCGGCACAACGGGGGGATCCCAGAAGTGCTCAGGGTCGGGGACAGGCTGCTGCCTGGGCGAAGTCCGGCGGATACGCCCTACAGCTTCCCCGGCAATGCGGAAAAAGCCGTCGTCCGGGTCGTCCTCCGGCTCCGCCTGCGGGGCGGGGGAGGGGACAAACGGGGCATCCGCCTGGTATTCGGACAAAATATCGTCCAGCGACAGATCGTTATTCAATTCCGTCAGGTCAAGGTCCTGCTCATATCTGTCCATAAAAATTCAAACCTTTATCTTTATCGGTATAAAACGCGGACCGGCCGGATTCCCGGCCAAACCGCAGGGGAGGCCCTGGGCGGCGAAGCGCTGGTCAGACGCTCCGTTGTCTCAGTACTTCGTACATGACAATGGCTGCGGCAGCGGAGGCGTTCAGAGAGCTTACCTGCCCTTTCATGGGCAGACTGACGATGAAATCGCAGCTTTCGCGCACAAGACGGCCCATACCGTCCCCTTCGGAGCCGATGACCAGAGCCACGTTCCCGGTAAAATCGGTGTGCCACAGGTCGCTCTGCCCGTCGGCAGCGGTGCCGTAGACCCAGAGACCCCGATCCTTCAGCTCTTTGATGGCGGCGGGGATGTTGGACACTCTGGCAATGGCCATATGCTCGGCAGCCCCGGCAGAGGCCTTGTCCACGATGGCGGTCAGGCCGGCGCTGCGGCGTTTGGGGATGATGACGCCGTGGGCTCCGGCACATTCGGCGCTGCGGATGATGGCACCCAGGTTGTGTGGGTCGCTGATCTCGTCGCAGACGATGATGAAGGGCTTTTCACCCCGCTCTTCAGCCACGGCGAAGATGTCCTCCACGGTGCAGTATTCCCGCACGGCGCAGAGAGCGATAACGCCCTGGTGGGCGTGGGTCTGGCTCATGAAGTCCAGCTTTTTCCGGTCGCACTCCACCACCACGATGCCCTTGTCCCGGGCTTTGGACGCGATATGGCCCAGAGTCTTGTCCACATCGCCTTTCGCTATGAAAATTTTGTCGATGGCGCGCCCGGCTCTCAGCGCCTCAATCACGGCATTGCGCCCTTCAACGATTTCGTTTTTAATCTCATTATCCGGCATAATTGTCTCCAAGCATAAATATACGTTTACCATAATACCACAGCTTTTTGAAAACATAAAGGATTATTTTCAGCCTTTACAATTTTTTCATAGACTTTGCCTGAGAAAAAGGGTATAGTTATTTCATCCGAGACGGCTGCCATGCCGTAATTTCACCGACAGGAGTCAATACGATGCGAGACCCAATGAACTATGTGGAGCGTTTTTGCTATAAACACCCCAATTTCGGCATAAAGAATCTGATGCTGTATATCACCATCGGCAATGTGGCCTTCTGGATAATGGGGGCCATCAATCCGGTGCTGATGACTTACCTGACCTTTTCACCCTACCATATTCTCCACGGGCAGGTCTGGCGGCTGGTGACCTTCATGCTCTATCCGCCCAGCACGGGGATTCTGGCCTTTATCGCTTTCTATTTTTACTATTGGATCGGAAACACGCTGGAGCAGTACTGGGGCACGGGACAGTTCACCATCTACTTTTTCACCGGCGTGATCCTGACGGCGATTTACGGCTTTGCGGTGTATTTTATCAGCGGGATCAATCTGTCCCTGTCGGCCACATATATCTACCTGTCCATGTTCTTCTCCTTCGCGGTGCTGTTTCCCGACATGCAGGTGCTGCTGTTTTACTGCATCCCCATCAAAATCAAGTATCTGGCCTTTTTGGACGCGGCCCTGTTTGCCGTGGCGGTGATCACCACGTCTTTCCCGCTGAATATGCTGCCTGTGGTGGCGGTGCTGAATTTCTTTATCTTCTGCGGCGGGCAGCTGTGGAGCAAGCGGCCCCGGCGAAGCAGCAAAAACACGGTGAACTTCCGCCGGGAATCCCAGCGGATCCGCCGCCAGCAGGAGCAGAAGCTGTATAATCATAAATGCGCGGTCTGCGGCCGGACGGACACGGATTTTCCTGAGCTGGAGTTCAGGTACTGCTCCCGCTGCCAGGGCTACCACTGCTTCTGCCAGGACCATATCAACAACCATATTCATTTCACGGAGTAAGCGCTCTGCGGCGCAGTCGGGGCGGCCGGAAAAGCCGCCCCGGTCCGCCGCCCTGTAAGCGGCGGCGTTTTTGAGGCGAAAAAAAGTAAAATTGGGTATTGCAATTGGAAAACAGTTGTGGTAATATAATCAAGCCGCAAGGAAAGCGGCAGAAATGGAATATCCGGGTGTAGCGCAGATGGTAGCGCGCTTGAATGGGGTTCAAGAGGCCGCTGGTTCAAATCCAGTCACTCGGACCAAAATCAGAGCAGTCCCTTTTGGGACGGCTCTGATTTTATTTTGAGAAGCAGAGTGAACCAGCGGCCTCTTGCAAATATAATCCGGCCGCTGGTTCAAATCCAGTCACTTGGACTGCGCCGCCGCAAGCTTTGTGTCGCTTGTGACGGCTTTTTTATACTTTGCATACAATCGGACTATATGTGTTTTTACAGCCGAAATGTTCCGCTCTCTTCTCAGACTGATTTTCCGGACAGTATCAGTATTCCACCTTTTCGCTCAGCGGCAGCTCCAGAAGCTCCGGGTTTTCCAGCAGCTTGCGCAGGAGCCGCACGGTTTTGGAATAGTAGTAGCCGTCCGCGATCCGCTCGTCGATGGTCAGGCCAAGATCCACGCTGTCGCGCATTTCCACATTTCCCTGGTCG
>JALFOM010000092.1 GCA_022782265.1 Clostridiales bacterium
TTGATAGCCATTTCCTTGATAGCCAAATGATAGCAAAAGTTCGGCAAGCCCATAGGATAAGGATAATAGGTATCAGGAAAAATCAAATGGTATCAAATCCCCCAAACAAAAGCGTTTAGAATTAAGTTTCATTTTGCGAGTTTGAATAATTACAAGAAAAAGAGCTAACTGATTTTTGAATAAGTCAGTTAGCTCTTTTCTTCTCAGTATAGCCTAAAAATTGTTCGGTTCTCCGAATTCTCGCTTTCTTTCAGGGTCTCATATTCCTGTAAATACTCAGAATTCCAATCAACAATATCTCCACGCTCATCAACAATTTGTGTTTCAGAAATGGCATCCAGTCCAATTGAAACAACTTGTGCGATCGCCTTATCGATAGTGAATCCTTTTCCGATCTCATATTTTCTTCTTGCCGCCGCGTACCTTTTTAACATTTCATATTCATTTGAAGATAAGAAGATAATTTTATCTTAATAAATTTCATGTTCTTTCTCCGCGGATGAACAAATCAGTAGGCCACGCCCCAGTAGATCATGTGCTTGGCGGGCTTGCCGCAGCAGGCGCAGACGTCACCGAGATGCTCCTGCTCAAAGGGGATGCAGCGGGAGGACATGCCTGCCTTCTCCTTCATATCCAGCTCGCACTGGAGGTCGCCGCACCACATGGTCTTGATGAAGCCGCCGTTTTTCTCCTGCAGCTCCTTGGCCTCCTCCAGAGAGTAGGCGGGATAGATGTGCTCATCCATGTTTTTCTTTGCCTTGTCATACAGGCCCTGCTGCACATCCTCCAGCAGCTGGGGGATACGGGCGGCGATGTCCGTCAGGGGGACGGAGATCTTCTGGCCGTTGTCGCGGCGGACGGCCATGCAGACGCCGTTTTCGATGTCCTTGGGGCCCAGCTCCACGCGGAGAGGCACACCCTTCATCTCGTACTGGGCGCACTTCCAGCCCAGGCTGTTGTCGCTCAGGTCGATCTTGGCGCGCACGCCTGCGGCCTTGATCTCCTCAAACAGGGCCTGGGCCCGCTCGGTGACGCCGGGCTTGTGCTGGGCCACAGGCACCACGACCACCTGGATGGGGGCGATGCGCGGGGGCAGAACCAGGCCGCTGTTGTCCCCGTGGGTCATGATGATGCCGCCGATAATGCGGGTGGACATGCCCCAGGAGGTCTGGAAGGGGTACTTCTGCTTGTTGTCCTTGTCGGTGAAGGTAATATCGAACTGACGGGCAAAACCGTCGCCGAAGAAGTGGCTGGTGCCGGACTGAAGCGCCTTCTTATCGTGCATCATGCACTCAATGGTGTAGGTGTTCACCGCACCGGCAAACTTCTCCTTGTCGGTCTTATTGCCCCGGATCACAGGCATGGCAAGATAGTTCTCGCAAAGATCCGCATACACCTCAAGTTGGTGCAGGGTCTCCTGCCGGGCTTCCTCCTCGGTGGCGTGGAGGGTATGGCCTTCCTGCCACAGAAACTCTCTGCCTCTCAAAAAGGGGCGGGTGGTCTTTTCCCAGCGGAGCACGGAGCACCACTGGTTATACAGCATGGGCAGATCGCGCCAGGAGTGTACAACATGGCTCCAGTGGTCGCAGAAGAGGGTCTCGGAGGTGGGCCGGACGCACAGGCGCTCGGGCAGCTCCTCGCTGCCGCCTACAGTGACCCAGGCGCACTCGGGGGCAAAGCCCTCCACATGGTCCTTCTCCTTCTGGAGCAGGCTCTCGGGGATGAGCATGGGCATGGAGACGTTCTCGTGTCCGTCACGCTTGAACATTCTGTCCAGCTCGTGCTGAATGTTTTCCCAGATGGCGTAGCCGTAAGGGCGCATAATGAAGCAGCCCTTGATACCGGAGTAGTCCACCAGCTCAGCCTTGGTGCACACATCGGTGAACCACTGGGCGAAATCTACCTCCATGTCGGTGATCTGTTCAACTTTCTTGTCTTTTGCCATAATCTTTTCCTCTCATTTTCGCCAGGGCCCTTGCCCCGCCGTATTTTTGACCGAAACCGGTCACAGGACCTTATTTTAGCGTGCCTATGGGCCCTTGTCAATAGCGCACAGTCCCCCATTGTTGCAAAATCTCCCTGTTTTTGCTTGACCTTTTTCCCCACAGCGCATATAATATTGACGATTGTACAATCGGAGGTGACCGATATCAACAAACAGAAATTTCTTGCCGAGCTGGCAAGGCTGCTGACCTTCATGTATGAGGAGGACAGGCAGGAAGCCCTTGCCATGTACGAAGGCATGTTTGACGAAGCGGGGGATGAGCAGGCATTGCTGCAGGCTCTTGCATCTCCCACCCGGCAGGCCGTGGTCATTGCCCGCGCCTATAACGCGAAAGAACGTAAGCTTCAGGTCCACGCCCAGAGCCGCGACGAAAACGCTGCGGAGGGCGACGCCGACTTTGTCCTGGCCATCAACCAGGTGCGCAGCGATGCGCTCGGCGATCAGGAGCTGAAACCGGCAGTCGATGAAAATCAGTTCAGCCTGTTTGACGATTTTGCTTCTGCGTCTGACACGCAGGTTTCCGAACCGGTCGCAGAAGAAGCTGCACAGCCCGCTGATGAAACAGCGGCACCTGCGGAATCCGCGCCGGCCCCGGAGGCGGCAGAGCCGGAAAATGCGCCGGATGAGCCTGAGGCTGTGCCTTCCGAAGAGCCGAGCGCCGAAACAGAAGCCGAAGTCCCCGGAAGCATCCTGGATCAGGTCGATGCTTTCCTGGCGGATTTCTCTCTGCCTGACGATGTGGTCGCTGCGGAGGATGCTCCTCAAGCAGCGGAAGAGGAAGTCGAGTATGTTCAGGAAGAGCTTCTCCAGGTTTCCGAAGAAGAAGCGGACGAGCTTGACCGCCCCGCGGGGACCGTGCGCAAGCCCAAGGTGTTCCTGCTCATTCTCTACATACTTCTGGCCATTCCTCTCACACTTGTGGGTATTATTGTGCTCCTTGTTCCCACGATCTTGTTCCTTGCTCTTGCCGCCGGGACCATTATTGCCGGTGTGATGATCCTTTCCGCTGCCTTCAGCGGCTTTACCATGTTCTCGGATCTGATGGTGGTTCTCGGACTTGCCATTATCGTGCTTGCCCTTGGCCTGCTTTTCCTGTGGATCTTTGTCTGGTTCATCGGTGGGGCCATTGTGGGACTGGTGCGCAGTGTAATATCCCTTGGCGAGGAATGGTGCTACGAGGAGGTGGCCGCAGAATGAAAAAGGGTTGGAGAGTTATCATTACCATTGTTCTTGTGGCTGTGCTTCTGGGCGGCGTATCCCTGGCCGTAGGCTACATGACCGGTGCGGAGACTACCCGTATTATGGACACGCTTGACGCCCGGTATAACATCAACATGTGGATCGACTGGTTTTCCCAGGTCTATAATGAATTGGTTGTTGTGTTTATTTCCTGATTAAACATACTGAAGGTCCTGCGCTTTTCGCGCAGGACCTTTTATTTTTCTTCACACAGATAAAAAGGTCAAATGGCCCTCTTTGAGACTGTGGACAAAGCTATCGGCAGTGTATAGAGTTGCATGGGGAGAGCGCGGAGAGGGGACGGGAGTCCCCTTTCCGCGTTCAATCTATGCTTATTCCGGAGTATTTTTGAATACTCCGGAATAAGTTTTCAAGGCGTCGAACTTTGTCGACGCCTAGAAGGGTCAAATGACCCTCTTTTTTATGATTTATCAGTGCATACCCTTATACTTTTTCTTTGACTTTACAAGGATAGCTGCCGCGCCGGCGCCGGAAACGGTAAGCGCGATGACCCAGAAGAAAATATTGTTGTCATCGCCGGATCCAACAGCCTTGAGGGCGGGGATCTTCTCCGTCTCCTTCTCGCCGCAGACGGAGCAGACGCGCTCCTTCTTGCCGCTCAGGTAATCCGTGGGCTCCTTTACGGTCTTCCATTCGCCAAACTGGTGGCCGGCGGCCTTGATGGCGCGGGTCTCAATTGCGCCGCAGACACAGCCGCGGGACTCAACGCCGTCCTTGGTGCAGGTGGGTTCGGTGGTGACTTTCCATTCGCTGAAGCTGTGGACATGCTCAACCACTTCGCCGCAGACCACGTCCGCACGGTCGCGGATACGGATGCGGGGGAAGGGTCCCTTGGGGGCGTTGAAGGTGTCGTCATAGGAGGCCAGGCCGGTGACCGTGATCTCTGCATCTACGGCCAGATTCTCGACCTCCCTGGAGATAGTGATGTAGCCGTCGATGAACACGCGGGCCACATTGCCTGCTGCGTCTCTGACCATGATGGTCTGGACCAGGCCGTTGGCCTCTTCGTAGCTTACCACTATGCCCTTGAGGGTGACGAGCTTGCCTTCCGCGCTGCGGTCCGTGATCTGGGCCGCAGTGACCTCGGTGGGCGTGACGGCATTGTCCTCGCTGATCAGCTCAATACTGCTGACCTGCAGCTCAGGCTCGCCCTGATAGAAGTCCGTAGTGCCGGTGATGCGCACCTTGTCGCCTACCTTGAAGTTGCCTGCTACGGGGAAGCAGCAGATGCCGCCGGTGGCGTCCTGAACATAGATGCAGTCGAAGAAGGCGGTGTCCTTGTCATAGCCGGAAGCGTTGGAGGTGACGATGCCTTCAATAGTGTACTTGAAGCCGGCCTCGGTCTGTGCGCGGACGGTGGCAATGTCGGTGACAGTAACGGGGTTGATGTAGTTCAGCAGGTTCTGGCAGATCTTGTAGTTGGAGTAGTTCTTCTCGGAGCCGTTGTCGCTGATGGTGGCCTGGACCTCAAAGTTGGAGAGGAAGGCCGCACCGGAGACGACGATCAGGCCCTTGCCCGGCAGCTCTTCGGTGGCCATGACCATCAGGCGGTCAGCGCCGTCGAAGCTGTACTTGGGGATGCTGCCCAGGCCGCCGTAATTGTCTCCGTCATCGTCGGAGGAGTAGGTCGTGTCGAAGCCATAGACCACAGGCGTGACGGTGGCGGGGATGGTGCCGCCGACGGTGTAGATGGACGCGCCGCCGTACTGGCTGTACAGCTCGGTGTACAGATTGTTGTGCGGGTTCTCGGCGTCGTACTCCACGCCGTCGAGCAGGAACGAGTTAAAGTTGTAGCTGCTCAGGTAGAGGCGCTGGGGCTGACCGCCGTTCCAGGTGTCGTCCTTCGTCTCGTCGTCGCTGATGCGCAGGGTCGAGCCGAGGGCTTCGAGGATCTTGTTCTGCTGGGCAGCCATGTGGTCTTCTGGCGCGAAATCGGCGTAGCTCTCATAGTAGTCGCCCCAGCCGCACAGGACTACTGTGCCTCCCTTGCTGTTAAACTGGGTGATGGCCTCGATCTCTGCGTCAGTGTATGTATCATAAGGATCGCGGAGGGCCGTGCCGTCGCGGCGGGAAGGCGCGGTGAGGATCAGCATCTGGAACTTGGGATTGGCGCAGGCTGCGATCAGCTCCTCGCTGGTCGTGAGCTCCACGGTGCGGGCAGAATAGGATGCTGCCAGGGCGCCGAAGTTGCCCATGCTGTCCTTATAGTTGCCCGCCACATATTCATTGTGGTGAGCGGCGTCGATGCCGATGTACACCAGACTGTCCGCATTCAGAATATCCAGCTCGATATCCTTGGTGAAGGTGTATTCCTTTCCGTTCTGCTCCATCACCACGGTGGCGGTGACGGTCATAACCTTGGCCACATCCGGCGTGTACTTGAAGTCCACAGCCAGGGTGCCGGAGGCGGGGACGGTGTAGCCGGTGGTGTCGGTACCCAGAACCACGGAACCGTTGGTGGTGTAGGTGATGGATTTGACCGTGGCGTCAGCCGCTTCGCTGTTGAAGAGGGTGGCGGTCAAGGTCAGCTCCTCGCCGGTGACCGGAGTAGAGGTGCCGCAGTCCAGAGAGGAGATGCCCAGCTTCAGACTCTCGCCCACCCAGACAGGGGCAGTAACGGCCAGATCGCCGTCGCCCTCGGTGACGCGGATGTAGTAATAGCTGTAATCGGGGTCAAGCTCCACGGACAGCGCACCGGTGGCAAGCTCCGCAGGGTCGCTCCAGGTGTATACGGTCTTGCCGGAGTTGACGATGACTTCCACCTTGGAGATGGAGTCGGAGGCGTCGGGGTCGTTGACGGTGACGCTGATGTTCAGCTTTTCGGGAACAACGGAGATGCTGGAGCCCATCAGCAGGTCATTGACGGTGTAGCCGATCTCCAGGTTTTTATCCTCGGTGGAGTACATGTGCATGGCACGGATGGCGGCATAGATGCCCTGCTCGCTGAAGTCGTCGGTGATGATGACGTCGCGGGCGTCATTGGCGTTGCCCCACTTGCCCTTGTGGTTATCCTGGTTATTTGTGGGGGCTACATGCCAGCCCTTATCCAGGGCCATGGTGTAGTACTCATAGCTGGGATAGTAGCCGCCGGCGCCGATCTGGCCCTCGCCGTTGCCTACCTCAACAAGGAAGATACGGCTGTCGATCACCGGATCCCAGTAGGCAAAATCGCTGAAGGTGCCGAAGGTGGAGCCGGGATGGTTGAACTGGCTCATGCTGTCCGCGCCCTCAGGCTGGCTCAGCAGCGCGTAATAGGCCTTCATGCCGGCGTCGCTGGTCTTGTTGTTCAGCGTGGTGTTGTTGCGGGAGACGATGCCGGGGGTATTGAAGGTGTTGATGTGGCCGGGGCCGCCGGACCAGGTCATCTCAAAGCCGGCGATGGCGACAACATCAGACTGGGAGGCGTTGAACGCGGCTACCGTGCTCTTGTAGGTGTTCCAGAGATTCTGGCTGCTTTCGCTGGCCAGGCTCATGTCGTAGAGCGCGCCCTCGGGGTTGGCCGCGCCGGTCGTGTCGAAGTAGTTGGAGTGGTCGGTGAAGGCCACGAAGTCCACATTGGCGCTGTCGGGCAGGTTCTTCACATAGTCAAGAGCGGCGTCAAGGGTGCCGGAGCCGTCGGAGTAGGTGGTGTGGGAGTGGAACTGGCCGAAGTAGAGCTGATAGCGGGCAGTGCCCACGGTGAAGGACCAGGACTTGGTGGCTTCTTTACCGTCAGCTCTTGTCACGGTGATGGAAACCGTAGTGCGGCCTTCCTCCATCTCGGATTCAGCCATGTAGCTGATCAGGCCCTCATTGTAAGAGGGGATCACGTCCTCGCCGTTGACGGTCATGGTGATGGTGGGATTATCACCGGCGTTGGCCACCTTGGCAGAGATCAGGGGGCGCTTGTCCTCGCCGGTCTGGCTGCCCGCGGCAGGGGTCAGGTCGGAGAAGACCGGCTCATCCAGCACGGTGATCTCCGCGGTGCCGCTGTAGTCCACGCCCTTGGTGTCCTTGCCGGAGACGGTGACGGTAATCGTTTCGCTGCCTTCAAGCAGGGCCATGGGAACGGCGGCAGTATAGACGCCGCTGTTCTCTGTGACAGTAAGGTCGGTATCGCCCAGCTTTGCCGCAGGCTCGCCGTCCAGGCCGAATACTGCATCAACGGTGAAGTTCAGGCTGTAATCCTGGCCGACGTAGGCGTCCGCTATGGTGTCAAACACCACCTGGGGCTTGTTGACGATGCCCTCGGTAATGTTGGTGCCCTCAGCCACGGGGTAGAACTGGAAGGTGTAGATCGCGTAGTCGGTCACGTTGTACATGCTGTAGGTCTTGTAGCTGTCAGCATAATACTCAAGATACTGGCTGTACTTGCCGTTGTACTTGGCGGTGCGGCTCTCCATGGTGAAGCCGCCGTCGCGCTCGGCCAGGGTCCAGTCGGCGTCGTCGGTCGCGTCCTTGGAATAGAAGGCGTTGTTGCCGGTGCCGTTGGAGCAGAGGTAGCCGTCGTGCTCGTTGTAGAAGCGGAAGTAGTCGCCGTTCTTCTCCACGGTGAAGATGCGCGCGCCGTTCTCCGGCACGGCCTTGCCGTCGGCGATTTCAGCGCCCACGCCGGTGATGGAGGGGCTGTCGGTGTTGTCATCCTGACCGGCCAGCACGCCCTCGGCGCTGACGTTGTAGATGACGACCTGATCGCCGGCCTCAGGCAGGCCGCCCTCGGCGGGCTGGCTCTCTTCCTTGACCACCAGATAGAACTGCTGGGCAAAGAGGGCCTCGTCGCTGATTTTGTTGTAAGTGCTCCAGTTGCTCTTGCTGGCGTACCACTCAAGGTAGTTTCCGCGTGCGGTGTTCTGGATGTAGAAGCAGTCCGCGGTGGCAGCGGAGAGAATGTTCCAGTTGGGGTTCACATCGTCCAGCGGGGTGCTGGTATAGCTTGCGCCCATGGAGAACTTCTTGCCGTCAGCGGTGGAGAAGGTATAGCTGCCGTCGCTGTTCACGCCCACGGTCCAGATCTCAGTGGCGCCGTAGCCGGCCAGCTTGCCGTCGGCGGCGGTGACGGGCACACCGCTGTTATAGTAGCCGCCGTAGTTCTGGGACAGCGCCTGCATATTGGCGGGGTTGAAGATGACGACCTTCGCCCCGACGGTCAGCTCGCTGAGATCAGTGACGATGTGGTTTTCCTGCTCCACATGGGGCGTGACCTCGGAAGCGAGGGTGTTGCGGAGCTGGAGCGTGGTCTTGTAGATGCTCACGGCCGCCTTGACGTCGATAAAGTCGCCCACGGCGTATTCCCAAGCGCCGTCAACCTTGTTGATAATGGCCTTGTAGAGCTGGATGGTGTTGCCCTCAGCGTCCCTGACCGTGATGTTGGGGGTGCTGTAAGCGCCGTTATTGTCGTAGACCTCGGTGATCTCAAGGCCGGTGAGCTGCACATAGGTGCAGACGTCGGCAGTGGTCAGCGCGCCGATGGTCGTGGGTTTGGCCTTCAGGGTCAGGCCGGAGGATTTTTCATAGGTGGCCTTGTCCAGTTCGGGCAGACCATTGTAAGCCTTGAAGCTGCCGGTGGCGATGATGGTGTCGCCCAGGCTGATGTCGGTGGGCTTTGCGGCCATGTAGGCGCAGATGCCGCCGGTCTCGTCCTGGATGAAGATGTTCCTGCCGTCCACCAGGGTCACAACGCCCTTGACGGTGAAGCTGGTTCCTTCCGCACCGGCCAGGGCTTCAGCGATGGTATCATACTCGGGTTCGGGCGGCACATCTTCCTCGACGCCCTCGCGGACCAGCTTATAGAACGCGAAGCCGAAGGCGTTTTCGTTCAGCCGGTCGGTACTGGTGCAGTAGGCGGTAAACGCAGAGACGCCGCTGAACCACTCCACGTACACATTGCCGTAGGTACCGGTCAGCTCGCTGCTGGCGATGTAGTGGGTCTTGTTGGCCGCGACACTGTCAGAGAGTACCCACTTGCTGCTGCCGGAGGCATCGCTGCTCAGATAGAACGACGTCTCGGTGTTCTTCGTGGCGGCAAGCTTCTTCTCGCCCTGCGCAAAGCTGAAAGTGCCGTCCGCATCGGCGGATACCGTCCACTCGACGGCCTTGTCCGCCACCTGCGCCACATCGATGGCAATGTAGCCGTTCGTGGGTGTCTCGGCGTCGCCGCTCAGGTTTCTGGCGTTGCCGTTGGGGTCAATGGAGGTAAGGGCGTTGCCGCTGTTGGGGTTATAGAGCAGCACAACGTCGCCGTCCTGCGGCGCGTCGACCAGCTCATAGATGGAGTACTTCGCGTCGACGTCCTTCCAGGGCTTTTCGGTCACTTCGGACTTGACCGTATAGGCAAAGGTGGCCTCGGCGCTGTCGTTCATGCCGTCCTTTGCGGCCTTGACCGTAAAGGTGGTGTCGGCATCCACGGTCACGGGCGCGGTGTACGCCTGATAATCGCCGGTGGTTTTATAGTAGACAGTCGCGCCCTCGGTGGCACAGGCAAAAGAGACCTGTGTTCCCTTTTCCACCTCACCGGAAGCGGGGCTGGCGGTGGGGGTGGCTACGGTCTCAACGACCGGGGTGGGGGTGGGGGTAGGCTCGACTGCGGATTCCCCGACCTTATAAAGGACAAACGCAGAGGGAAAACCGCCAGGGTTGCCGGAAACCGTGGCGTTCTTATAGGCGCGGAACCTGTTGGAACTGCCCTTGTTGCTGGCGAGGATGACGGTATCGTCGCCCTGGCCGCTAAAGGCAAATTTCCCGCCATCAACTGCAACCGCCCAATTATAGCTTCCGGAGGTAATTCCGTTGGTGTTCCCGCCTGCCGGCGCGATGCTGACGCCGTTGCTGTCAGTGAGAACAACCGTTCCGTCGCCGTTGGCAGTAATCGTCCAAACAGGGCTGGATGCGTCAGGTGTTGTGACTGACACCGCTGTCAGCCAGCCGTTATCATAAACACCCGGTGCATAGCCTGTGTCTGCCGTTACCAGAACATATTTGCCGGTAACCAGTTCCTCGGCAGATGTGATCTGCGTATAGGTAGCAGTACCCTCCGCGTAAGCGCTTACCGGCAACATGGATACGACCATGACCACCAGCAGCAGTACGGAAAGCATTCTGCTCAAGCCGCGTTTGTTCATCAGTGAACCTCCCCTGCCCTCATTGGGATAAGGGCATATTCTTCCATGATTATGTTCACTACTATATCATATCCCGCTATGCTTTACCAGAGAAATTTTATCAAATTTGTGTCATAATATTGTAACTATTTCTCCGCAGCCACCTTTTTCTGGCAGAAAAGTTCCGCTGTTTTTCTCCTCTCTTGACAGGTCGGGCGAAAATTGCTATTCTGCGTTTATCTACTATTATATATAGAAATAGAAGGAAATTGCCATGAAAATAAAAGCCGAAAAGGGCGGCGCGGCAGGCTGGCTGCGGGAAAACCGGCTGAGCTGCATTGTTTTGCTCTGCGCGGCGCTGCTGTTTGTGCTGCTGCGCATCTGGGCCGCGCCGGAGCTGGAGGAGGACACAGGGGCCACGGAATTCGCTGAATACGAGAGAGCCAGAATCACCGCCGTCCTGGCCGACAGCACCGAGCCGGACCCCAGCTCCGACGGCGCTTACCGGGGAGACCAGCTTCTTTTGGCGGAAGTCAGCTCCGGCCGCTATAAGGGGGAGACCTTACAGGTCTATAATTACGTGGGGCCGCTCTACGGCGCTCCGGTGCAGGAGGGGGACAGGGTGATCCTGACAGTCTCCACCTATGCCGACGGCAGCCACGCCGCCACGGTGTTTGAATACGACCGGCGGGGGGCGCTGGTCTTTGCGGCAGCGCTGTTTCTTCTGGCGGCAGTACTGGTAGGCGGAAAAACCGGGGCAAAATCTCTGGTGGGGCTGGCCCTTACGCTGGCCTGCCTGTTCTGGGTCTTGCTGCCGCTGCTGATGAAGGGGCTGCCCACCCTGCCCACGGTATTCTTCCTCTGCGCATACATCGCCGTGGTCAGTCTGACCATTTTGGGCGGCATAAGGAAAAAGACCGTCTGCGCCATGCTGGGCACGGTGGCGGGCACCGGGCTTGCCATGCTTTTCGGCCTGTTTGTGCAGTACACCAGCCGGATCGACGGCCTGCGGCTCAGCGACGTGGAGCCCCTGCTCCAGCTGCGGCAGCAGGGCATTCCCATCGGACTGACCGGGCTGCTCACCGGCGGGATTGTCATCAGCGCGCTGGGCGCGGTGATGGACGTGGCCATGAGCATGGCCTCCTCCCTGTCGGAGATCCACGCGGCAAACCCCGCGCTGGGCAGAAAGGCCCTTTTCCGCTCCGGCATGAATGTGGGCCGGGACATGGTGGGCACCATGACCAACACCCTGATTCTGGCCTTTTTAGGCAGCGGCTTTACCCTGATTTTGTATCTCTACTCTCTGGGCCTGTCCCAAAACCAGCTGTTCAGCTCCGCCTATTTCGCCACGGAAGTGATCAGCGGCATCTCCAGCAGTATCGGCATGATCTTATCCATCCCCATCACTGCCCTGATCAGCACGGCAGTCTTAACAAAAGAGAAATGAGATAAGGAAAGACCGGAAGGCACAAACCTTCCGGTCTTTTCAGCTGTTTTCGTTTTGTTCAGCGGGAGACGCTGATGGTGCCGCCGCACTCGATCACGTCGATCTCTTCGCCGCCGTAGGTGCCGCCGAAGTGCCATTCAATGGCCACGGGGATATTGGCGGAGGAGCCTTCCGACAGGTTGACCGTGAAGGTCTTGCTGCCGAACACGGTGTTGGTGGCGGCGCTGCCGTCATAGTCCACACCGGGGGCGTCCATGGTCACATACTCGCCGTTTACACTCAGCTTCACCGCGTAGGGCACCGCCTGGAGGTGGATGGCATAGGAGTCCACGCTGACCTTGATGGTCACTTCCACCTGGGACGCGCTGGTGGTTTTCACGCTCCAGTCCGCTCTCAGGTTAATGGGCACGCCGGTCTCGGACTTGAAGGTGCCGGAGCCAAGATTGTCGCCGTACTGGGGCGTGGGGGTAGGCGTGGGCGTAGGAGCCGGAGTGGGCGTGGGCGCGGGCGTGGGAGCCGGAGTGGGCGCGGGCGTAGGGGTAGGTGCAGGGGTGGCCGCCGGGGCCGGGGTGTTGACCGGGGCGGTGCTCTGCGAACCGTTGGGGTCTATCACAATAACGCTGCTGCTCTCCTCATGCGGAGCGGTATTTTCCCCGGGCTGCTCATCCTTCTTATCCGTCCCGGTGAGCCAGGAGCAAATCACAGCCACGACAAGCAAAAAAACGATAATCAAAACAACTGCTTTTATTCTTCCTTTATTCACAGCTTCATCCGTCCTTTCATCTGGTCTGCTTTAATTATACACGAAAGCCGAAAAATTGTCCACGGCTCCGGAACAGCTTTAATATCTCTTAAGAAATAAGCATCCACCGGCGAAGCCGGTGGTTTTGCTTATGCGGGCAAAGCCCTCTGTTCCTCGCGCACGCGTAGAACGCGTAATACGGTCTGCCAATTGCGTAGGGCCTGTTACTTGCTGCCCGTAAACGGGCCTACTTCA
>JALFOM010000093.1 GCA_022782265.1 Clostridiales bacterium
GATAAAAATATCCGCAAAGCAGTGTTCACACAGGCGGTCATTTTCCAGTGCGGTCAAACGATCCACCACGGGCTTATCGGCAAGAGTAAGTTCGCGGAAAGTCAGCATAAATCCTCAATTCTATTGTTTTGTTTGATATGGTCGCTGTTATTTTGTGCAAAAAATCTGTTTTCAGTCCCCCCGGCAGGCACATTTACAGTGCGCTGCCCGCCATGGCATCGGGAATGTGATGCTCCACGCGGGGCGTTTCGCCGTACAGCTCCATGGGCTGCACCGGGGCATTTTTTTGCTGCAGGCGCTCGCGCGCCACCGACAGCATCAGCTTGATGCGGTTTTCCTGATTCACCCGGGTGGCGCTGGGATCATAGTCAATGGGGGTAATATTAGAGGTGGGGTGCATGGCGCGCAGGCGGTTCACCATGCCCTTGCCCACCACATGGTTGGGCAGGCAGCCAAAGGGCTGTGCGCACACAATGTTTTCGTAGCCGCTCTCGATCAGCTCGATCATTTCGGCGGTCAGCAGCCAGCCCTCGCCCATTTTGGCCCCCATGCCGATCACTCCTTCCGGCAGGGTTTTCAGCACGGCAAAGCGGGCGGGCGCATGGAAGCCGTTTTCCGAAAGCGCCTTGCCGGCGGCGATCTCAATGCCGTCCAGATAGCGCAGCAGCAGGTTCATCACCCTGCGGGTGTTTGCCTTGCCGCCGTACAGCGTTACATCCTCGCCCATGTTGAAAATGCAGTACTCCAAAAAGCCCATCAGGCCGGGCATATTCACTTCGCAGTCTTCCGATTCCAAAAACTTTTCCAGCTCATTGTTGCCAAGAGGGCTGTATTTTACATAAATTTCGCCCACGATGCCCACCTTTACCTTGGGCACACGGTTCAGCGGGATCGAAGCAAAATCACGGCAGATCACAGGGAACTGCTTCTTCATGTCCCGCGCAGAATAGTTGCAGTCAGCCTTCATCCACTTCTGGCAGGCTGCGATCCACTTTTCGGTCATGGCCAGTGTGTCGCCCTCATGCACCTCGTAGGGCTTGCACTGGTTGCGCAGCGCCATGATCAGATCGCCGTAGAAGACGCTGGCCAGGGCCTTGCGGGCCAGCTTGAGCGTGAGCTTAAAGCCGCTGTCTTTTTCCAGGCCGGAAAAATTCAGGCTTGCCACGGGCACCTGCGGATAGCCCGCCTTCACCAGTGCCTTGCGCAGCAAATGGATATAGTTGCTGGCACGGCAGCCGCCGCCGGTTTGGGTGATCAGCAGCGCCGTGCGGTCCAGATCATACCTGCCGCTGTTCAGTGCATCCAAAAACTGGCCGATCACCAAAAGGGCCGGATAGCAGGTGTCGTTGTGAACATATTTTAACCCCAGCTGCGCCACTTCGCTGCCGCAGTTGTTCAGAATCTCCACTTTATAGCCTTCTTTTTCCAGCGCCGCCTTTAAAATGCGGAACTGCAGAATGGCCATGTTGGGGATCAGGATGGTGTGGGTCTGCTTCATTTCCTTGGTGAACTTGGGATAATTGTATTCCATGGGTTCAGCACTCTCCCTTCCGGCGCAGCTCATCCTTTTCGTCCAATGCGGCAAAAAGGCTGCGCAGGCGAATATTCACCGCGCCCAGATTGGTGATCTCATCGATCTTGAGCTGGGTATAAAGCTTGCCGCCCGCCTGCAGGATCTCGCGGGTCTCGTCTGTGGTAATGGCATCCAGCCCGCAGCCAAAGCTGACCAGCTGCACAAGGTCCATATCCGACTGGGTGGTGCAATATTTGGCAGCGGCATACAGGCGGCTGTGATAAGTCCACTGGTTCAGCACACTGGTGTGCACCAGCCCTGCCCGCTCGCTGATGGAGTCCTCGGTGATCACCGCAGCGCCGTGGCGGGTGATCAGCTTGTCGATGCCGTGGTTCACCTCGGGGTCCACATGATAGGGGCGGCCCGCCAGCACGATGATGCGCTTGCCCTCCTTGCGGGCCTGCTCAATGATCTGCTCGCCCTTGGCACGGATCTGCGCCATGTGGCGGTCGTATTCCATATAGGCCTCGTTGGACGCCGTTTGCACCAGCGTTTTGGGAATGCCCGGAAAATACTTATTCAGGATCTCGGTCATTTTATACACAAAATCGTGAGGGCGATGAATGCCTACATAATCATAGATGAACTTTGTGTTTTTCAGCTCGGGGCAGTTGCCTGCGATGGTTTCGGGGTAATAGGCCACCACCGGGCAGTTGTAGTGGTTATCCCCCAGATGCTCATCCATGTTATAGCTCATGCAGGGGTAGAAAATGGCATCCAGCCCCATCTGGCTGAGGGCATGGATGTGCCCGTGCGCCATTTTGGCCGGGAAGCACACCGTATCGCTGGGGATCGTGCCCTGCCCCGCCAGATACAGCCCGCGGCTGGATTCGGGGCTTGTATGCACCGCAAAGCCCAGCTTGCTGAAGAAGGTAAACCAAAACGGGAACAGTTCGTACATATTCAGGCACATGGGAATGCCGATATGGCCCCGGCTGCCGCCCATGGGCTTGTAGCGGCGCAAAAGCTTGAGCTTGTAATCATACAGATTCAGATCGTCGTTTCCGGCCTTGCCGGTAACGGGGCGTTCGCAGCGGTTGCCGCTGATATAGCGCTTGCCGCGTGCAAAGTTGCTGATGGTCAGCTGGCAGTTGTTGCCGCAGCCGTTGCACTTGACATTGCGCACCTCCTGCTTAAAGGCGCGCAGCTGCGCAGGGGTAAGCAGTGTGCTGCGGCGGCCGGGCTCGGCCTGCTTTTGGCCGTACAGTGCCGCGCCGTAAGCGCCCATCAGGCCCGCAATATCCGGGCGGATCACCTCTACGCCCATTTCTTTTTCAAAGGCGCGCAGCACGGCCTCGTTATAGAAGGTGCCGCCCTGCACCACGATGTGGCGGCCCAGGGAGGCGGGGTCGGTGAGCTTGATGACCTTATAAAGGGCATTTTTGATGACGGAGTAGGCAAGCCCGGCGGAGATGTCCTGTACGGAGGCGCCCTCCTTCTGGGCCTGCTTCACGTTGGAGTTCATAAACACCGTGCAGCGGGTGCCCAAATCCACGGGGTTTTCGGCAAACAGGGCCTCCTGGGCGAACTGCTCCGCCGTAAGCCCCAGAGAGTTGGCAAAATTTTCAAGGAAGGAACCGCAGCCGGAGGAGCAGGCTTCGTTGAGCATGATGGTGTCCACGTTGTGGTTTTTCAGCTTGATGCACTTCATGTCCTGGCCGCCGATATCCAGCACGCAGTCCACCTGGGGATCAAAGAAGGCGGCGGCGGTGCAGTGGGCGATGGTCTCCACCTCGCCCTCGTCCAGACCAAAGGCGGATTTCAGCAGGGCCTCGCCGTAGCCTGTGGAGCAGCCTCTGACGATGTGGGCAGAGGCGGGGATGTGCTGCTTCAGATCCTCCACGGCCCGCATGGCGGTCTTGATGGGGCTGCCCTGGTTGTTGGCGTAGAAGGAATACAGAAGCTGCCCCTCACTGCCGATCAGCGCCAGCTTTGTGGTGGTGGAACCGGCGTCGATGCCCAAAAAGCAGTCGCCGGAATAGCTCTTCAGGTCCGCCTTGGGGACTACGGCCCTGGCGTGGCGGGCCACAAAAGCGTCGTATTCCTCCTGAGAGGTGAAAAGGGGCTGGACCCGGTTCAGCTCAAAGGCCATGGCGATGCCGCTCTCCAGCTTTTGGATCAGGGCGGTAAGGGAGACGGCCTCCGCGTCCTCTGCCTCCAGGGCCGCGCCCATGGCGGCGAAAAGATGGGAGTTTTCCGGGTCCACCACCATGTCCGGCGTCAGCTTCAGGGTGCGGATAAAGGCCTTTTTCAGCTCTGGCAGGAAATGGAGCGGGCCGCCCAGAAAGGCTACGCAGCCTCTGATGGGCTTGCCGCAGGCAAGGCCGGAGATGGTCTGGTTCACCACTGCCTGGAAGATGGAGGCGGCCAGATCCGCCTTGGTGGCCCCTTCGTTAATCAGCGGCTGGATATCCGTTTTGGCAAACACGCCGCAGCGGGCCGCGATGGGGTAGATCTCCTTGTAATTGGCGGCCTCCTCGTTGAGCCCGGTGGCGTCGGTCTGCAAAAGGGCGGCCATCTGGTCGATAAAGGAGCCGGTGCCGCCGGCGCAGACGCCGTTCATGCGCTCCTCCAGACCGCCCTTGAAGTAGATGATCTTGGCGTCCTCGCCGCCCAGCTCTATGGCCACATCGGTCTGGGGCGCGGTAAACTGCAGGGCGGAGGCTACCGCCACCACTTCCTGCACAAAGTCGATTCCCAGCGCCTTGCCCAGATTGATGGAGCCGGAGCCGGTGATCTTTACCTTCAATTCGCACTCGCCGGTCTGCTTCAGCGCCTCCTGAAGCAGCTCGCCCAGGGCCTCCCGGGTGTGGGCCCTGTGGCGTATGTATTTTCCAAAGACGATCTCGCCTTTCTCATCCAGCAGTACCAGCTTGACTGTGGTAGAGCCGATATCAATTCCTGCGCGGTATAACTGCATGACTATCCTTCCTGCCTGTGCTGATAAAAATTCAGCTTATCTTAACTCCATTTGCAAAGGAAAAAATTAAAAATATTTGAACTAATTATAAACTTTGCCGTAAAGAACACGTTAAGATTTTATATATGGGAAATCGGATGTTCACTTGTGAATAAAAGGGGGATGTGGTAAGATAAACCGGAAATAAACTGATGGTTTACACCGCTCTGCTTCGGGTAGCTTTACTTTGAGGGGAGACCGGGTTTACGATTGTCCCATCCAATTGAGGGAGGTTATACGATGACAAACAAAAGTATGGGCGAGCTGATCTGCAGCCTGAGAAAAGAAAAGGGCATGACCCAGAGAGAGCTGGCGGAACAGATGAACGTGACGGACAAGGCCGTGTCCAAATGGGAGAGAGATCTGTCCTGCCCGGACATCAATTCTCTGCCCCGCCAGGCAGAGGTGCTGGGAATATCGGTTGAGGAGCTTTTGAACACGCCAAAAAAGGAGGAGCCGACGGAGAGCAGGGCCGGCGCCGTGGCGGACATTGTGCTCAGGGCCATACCGGTGGCCATGGGCGTGGCGGTGATCGTCACATCCCTGCTGCACAGCGTAGACCTGTACTCCGGTTTTTCCATGCTGGGCATCGGGCTTGCCTGCGTGGGGATCAGTCTATTAAGAAAAGAGAGGTAACATGAAACAAACAGGCAAAGACAACAGAAGCTTTGGTATTGACGCGGGGATGCTGCGCCTGCTTGCCATCCTGTTCATGCTCCTGGACCACCTGTGGGCCACGGTGGTGCGGGGAAATTTGTGGATGACCTGCCTGGGACGGCTGGCGTTCCCCATTTTCGCCTTTCAGCTCTGCGAGGGCTATAGGCACACTTCGGATTACCGGCGCTATGGCCTGAGACTGCTGGTTTTTGCGCTGCTGTCGGAAATTCCCTTCAACCTGTTTTATGCCGGATCTGTATTCTTCCCCTTTCATCAGAATGTGCTGTTCACCCTGCTGCTGGGTCTGCTGGCCATACGGCAGGCGGATGAACTGCGCCGGGAAGAGGGCATAAAAAAGAAGAGCCTGCGCTGTCTGGCTCTGCTGCTGATCCTGGCGGGGGGCGTGCTGCTTTTCCCGGATTATGGGCTCATGGGCGTGATGACCGTGCTGTGCTTTTTCGTGTTCCGTAACCACCGGCTGTTTCAGCTGGCGGCTATGGCGGTGCTGAACATCTTCGCTTTTGAGGGGCAGACCATCCCCGTGAGCCTGTTTGGTCTGGCCTTTGATTTCCCCATACAGGGCTTTGCCCTGCTGGCCCTGCCCCTGATCTGGCTGTATAACGGGGAAAAAGGCCTGGGCGGAAAGGGCCTGCGCCTTTTCTGGTATATCTTCTATCCGCTTCACATGCTGGTGCTGCATTTTATCCAACTGCTTGTTTCGTAAAAGGCCCAAAAGCGACGAAGGATCCCGTATTCAGAAGTTTGACGTTCTGTTTACGGGATCCTTTGCTGCGCTCAGGATGACGGTGCTTGCCTTTACCACACCTGCCATCGCAAAGCGAAGGCCACAAGGTAAAACAGGGAAAAAAGCGTCAGCAGAACCGTCAGCACATTGTCCGCCCAGGCCCGTTTACTGAGAGAGGACAAGGCCAGCGGCAGAGGGATCAGCGTGGCCAGATATCTGGGGGCGCTCAAAAGCCATGTGGCGCCGATGGCGATGACAAAACAGGCGATGAACCAGGCGGTATAGGAGGGGCGCAGCCGCTTTGCCGAAAAGAGCATGAGGGCAAGACTGCCGAAGACGCAGAGCAGGTTGGGCAGCCACAGGCCCAGCACTGTGGTGGGGTCTGAGGCAAAATTCTCCACGGCCTCCCGGAGCTGGTAGGAAGCGGTGTTGAAGAAAAAGCCCATCTGCTGGCCCCAGTGCTCCCGCTGGTATTCCATGAATTTGAAAGGATCGCCGGAAACGAAATAATTCACCGCGCAGTAGGCCCCAAAGCCCAGCGGGATCAAAAGCAGGGCCGCAAAATGCCGCACAGGAAGCGGCTTTCCCTCTTTAATAAGAGAGGCTACCAACTCGAAAAACAGCGGCACGAACAGCATCAGCCCCAGGGACCGGGTGAAGGCGGCCAGAGCCCCGAAAAGGCAGCCGGCAAGCCAACGGTCTTTTCGGGCGCAGTACACGCAGAGGGCGCAGAGCAGGAGAAAAAGGCTCTCGCTCATGGGGGCGGCGAAGAAAAAGGCCCCAGGCATCAGACATAAATATTTCACTGTCCGCAGAGCGCTGTTGTGGTCCATATCCAGCCGGGCCAGCCGGTAAATGACCCAGCCCGCCCCGGCAAAGGACAGGGCGGAGACCAGAAGACCCGCATAGAGATAATCCCCCACAAGAACCCGCATCAGCCGGACGGCCAGCGGATATCCCGGCAGGAACACCAGCTGCACCAGCCGGTCTATGCTGCCCTCTGAGAGATAGCCGTCCCGGGCAATGTCCAGATAATGGGCGCTGTCTGCGCAGGTCCAGAAGGGGAGATAATTTTTAAAGCTGCCGCCGTAACCGGCCGAAACGCGGATCAGACAGGTCAGCAGGAGAATAAAAAGCACATAGGTCAGAAGGCCCAGGAAGACTTTCAGTCCCATATGGGGCGGCTCGTCTCCGGCTTCGGTCAAGGCGGGAGGGCCTTTGCGCCAGAAGTCCATCCACCCGGGGACAAAGCGCAGACATACCCCGGCAAACAGCGCCGCACAGACAAAGGCGGAGATACGCCCGTATACCGGCGCGCTGGTGCTGACGCACCAGTAAAGATACAGTCCTCCCAGCGTAAGCAGCCCGGCGGCGGAGATCAGAAATTCAGGTGTTTTACAGAACGCTTTTTTCATGGTGAACGGAGAATTGCCTTTCCTTGTATGTACTGAGTTTACCACAGCCGGGAAAACAGCGCAAATTAAGCTTTTCTTAAAATGGGTTTGACAGGCCCCGGCGGCAGCAATATAATAAAGAAAAAACGGAGGTAAACGATCATGGCAAAAAAACTTGGCTTCGGACTGATGCGCCTGCCCAGATTGGACCCAAACGATGAAGCGAGCATTGACATAGAGCAGCTCAAGCAGATGGTGGATATGTTCATTCAGCGGGGCTTCACCTATTTTGACACGGCCTGGATGTACTGCGGCTATCAGAGCGAGAGCGCGGTAAAGCCTGCCCTTACGGACCGCTACCCCAGAGACAGCTACACCCTGACCACCAAGCTCCATGCGGACTATATCCATTCTTTCGAGGACAGGGACAAAATATTCAAAGCCCAGCTTGAAAAAACCGGCGTTGACTACTTTGACTACTACCTGATCCACGACGTGGGGCCCCTGCACAACCAGGTGTATGAGCAGTACGACTGCTACAACTGGCTGCGGGAGAAGAAGGAGCAGGGGCTGGTCAGGCACATGGGCTTTTCCTTCCACGACACCGCCGAGTTTCTGGACAAGGTGCTGACCGCGCACCCGGAAATGGAGTTTGTGCAGCTCCAGCTGAACTATCTGGACTGGGACAGCGAGGGCGTCCAGTCCCGCAAGTGCTATGAGACGGCGAAAAAGCACGGCAAAAAGGTCATCGTCATGGAGCCGGTGAAGGGCGGCACCCTGGCAAAGCTGCCGGAAGAGGCGGAAAAGCTGTTCAAGGCCTACGCGCCGGACAGGTCCATTCCCTCCTGGGCCATCCGCTTTGCCGCCAGTCTGGACAATGTGTTTATGGTGCTCAGCGGCATGAGCAGCCTGGAGCAGATGGACGACAACACCGCCACCATGCAGGACTTCAAGCCCTTGAACGGGGAGGAGCAGGCCATCATCCGCCAGACGGTGGATATCATCAACCGCAGCATCGCCATCCCCTGCACCGGCTGCTCCTACTGCACCGACGGCTGCCCCATGAATATTGCGATCCCCAAATACTTCTCCCTCTACAACCTGGATATGCAGGAGAGCCGGGAGAAGGAGTGGACCTCCCAGGGAGGCTATTATGACAATTACGAGGGCAAGTTCGGCATGGCTGGCGACTGCATCAAGTGTGGCCAGTGCGAGCATATCTGCCCCCAGCATCTGCCCATCCGGAAATATCTGGAGGATGTGGCGGCCCATTTCGGAAAATAAACGACAGTATAATTATACCCCTCCGGGAGCACATGCTCCCCGGAGGGGTATAATTTTTGAAAGGAAAAACAGTATCAGACCGCGCCAGGTTTGCCCAGCATACGGAACATATTTTTCTTGTAGGCCTCCACGCCGGGCTGGTCGAAGGGGTTGACGCCGGACATGTAGCCGGAGATGGCGCAGGCCACCTCAAAGAAGCAGACCAGAGCGGCAAAGCCCTCCTCGTTGCGCTGGGGCACCTCGATGACGATGTTGGGCACACCGCCGGAGATGTGGGCGTCCTTCACCGCGTCGGCGGCGATGCGGTTGACCTCCGCCAGGTCCAGACCGGCGATGTAGTTCAGACCGTCGGAATTGGCCTCTTCAAAGGGGACGGGGAAGCGGTTTCTGGCCTGGGTAAAGCGGACCACGGACTCCATCAGAATACGGGGGCCGGCCTGAATGAACTGGCCCATGGAGTGCAGGTCGGCGGTAAATTCCACGGAGGCGGGGTAGATGCCGATGCCGTCCTTGCCCTCACTCTCGCCGTAGAGCTGCTTCCACCACTCAGCCATGAAACGGAAGCTGGGCTCGTAGCAGGCCAGGATCTCAATCAGCTTGCCGTTATTGTACAGATGCTGTCTTGCGGCGGCGTACTGCCAGGCGGGATTTTCGGGGGAGCGCAGATCCAGGGCCTTCAGCTCCTCAACGGCGGCGTTGATCACGCGCACCACGTCGATGCCGGCCACGGCCATAGGCAGCAGACCCACGGCGGACAGCACGCTGAAGCGGCCGCCCACATCGTCGGGCACCACAAAGCAGGGCCAGCCCTTGGCGTCGGCCAGGGACTTGAGCACGCCGCGGTGGGCGTCGGTGGTGGCGAAAATGTGCTCGTCAGCCTGATCGCCGTACTTCTTCTCCAGCAGCTCACGGAAGATACGGAAGGAGACCGCCGGCTCCAGGGTGGTGCCGGACTTGGAGATGACGTTCACGTCGAAATCCTGGTCGCCCAGCTGCTCCAGAATGTCGCTGAGATAATCCGGAGACAGGCCGTTGCCGGCGAAAAATACCTTGGGGTCGTCCTTGCCGGGCAGGGGCTTGAGCAGCTCGATGGCGCCTCTCGCGCCCAGATAGGAGCCGCCGATGCCGATGACCACCAGCGCCTTGGAGCGGCTGCGGATCTTCTCCGCGGCCTTCACGATGGCGTCAAGCTCGCCCTCTTTGATCCGGAGGGGCAGCTCCATCCAGCCGGTGAAATCGGCTCCCAGGCCGGACTTTTCGGCAAGAGTCTTGTGCGCTTTTTCCGCAAGCGCGTAATCGGGGCCGGACGCCGTGAAAAAGCCGGTGGCGCCGGACAAATCAACTTTAACCATAATGCCTCCTGTAAAAAACATATTTACAGGAATGATTATACCGCTTTTTGTAGGGATTTCAAGTATTAAAGTCCGATCAGGCTGCCCGCCAGCTTGGAAAGTATGCCGAAAAAGCCGATTCTGGGCACGTCGCTGCCGGCACAGAGGGGGATCTGGGCCACAGTTTCCCCGTTCAGGGTCACGGTGAGGGTGCCCAGACGGTCTCCGGTCTGCACCGGGGCATGGACTTTATCCAGCAGCCTAACATCGTACTCCGTCTCTCCGCCGCCCTTGGGCACCAGGGCGTATTCCTCGCCTGCGTAGTCCACATCCACATACGCCTCCCGGCCCAGCTCCACAGGTACCTGAGGCAGCGCCTCCTGGGAACGCAGAGAGCAGAGGGTGTAATTGGCAAAGGCATAGTTCAAAAGAGCCTTGGCGTCGTTGTTCCGGTCGTTGATGCTCCCGGCGTGCATGATGACGGCGATATACTCCACCCCGTCCCGTTCCGCCGTGGCGGAAAGACAGTACATGGCGGTGCTGGTATAGCCGGTTTTCAGCCCGGTGCAGCCGGGATACCAGTAGACCAGCTTGTTGGTGTTGCTCAGCTCAAATTCGCCGTTTCGGATGCTGTCCATCCAGATGGTGGTGTACTCCTTGATCACGTCGTGCCTGACCAGCTCCCGGGACATTACCGCCACATCATAGGCGGTGGTGTAGTGATCCCCGTCGTCAAACAACCCGGTGCAGTTGGTGAAGTGGGTGTTTTCCAGGCCCAGCTCTTCGGCCCGTTTGTTCATCCGCTCCACAAACACCTGCTCCGTGCCGGACAAATGCTCCGCCATGGCCACGGCGCAGTCGTTGGCGGATACCACGGCGATGCATTTGAGCATGTCGCTGACGCTCATCTGCTCCCCCTCCTCCAGATACACGCAGCTTCCGCCAAAGGAGGCGGCTCTGGCGCTGGCGGTGACGGTGTCTTCCAGGCGGATCTTCCCGGCCTCCAGATCCTCCACGATCAGCAGCATGGTCATCACCTTGGTGACGCTGGCCGGGAAGCCCCTGCTGTGGGCGTCCTTTTCATACAGTACCTCGCCGGTTTCCTTTTCCATCAGTATGGCCGAGGGCGCGGTGATGTCAATATCCCCGTCCCTCAGCGGCGCAGACGCCATTGCCCCGGTGGGCAGCAGACAGGCGATGGCCATGATAAAGGATAATATACGGTTCATGCTTGCCTCCCCAAGTTTTCTTACAGGAACTTATGAGAACAAAACAGGCCATATGCCATGGTTTACACAATTATGCATAATTCGACAAAGTAAAAATGAATGGATGGACAGGGATGAATTTCAGACAGCAGGAAAAATCAAGACTTTTTAACATTTTCAACAGGGTTTTCAACACCCCGCAAAGTGAATAAGCCTGGGGAAAACATTAAAAGAGTTTACATAACAATTAATTTTTCTCAATCAAATCTTAACATTTTCGGTGTTGACGCATGGGGATAAGGAATAGTAAAATAAAGAAAAACAGCAAGGGGTGCGGCAATGAGACGACCGTTCAAGTGGGATAAGCAATATCTTTATTGGGGCATAACGGCCTTCTGTGTGATTGCCGCCTCCATCTTTTTCTATATGGCCCTGCGCGATCTGCCGAACATCGGCAAATGGATCGGCGGGGTGGTGCGGATTCTCAGCCCCTTTATCTGGGGCCTGGCGATCTCCTATCTGCTCATGCCGGTTATGCGGTCCATGGAAAAAAACATCTTCCTGCCCCTTTCCCGGCGGATATTCAAAAAGAGCAAAAAGCACACGGGGAAAAAGCTGTCCCGGGGTCTGTCGGTGTTTATGGCCATTGTGATCTTTCTGGCGGTCATCGCGGCTTTGGTCTATCTGATCCTGCCCCAGTTATACAGCAGTATCGACACCATTGTGAAAAACAGTCCTACCTATCTGAGCAACCTGGCCAAATGGGTGGAGAAGCTGCTGGCGGATTACCCGGAAATCGAGCGCTACGCTCTGGACATGATCAACAACGCCAACACCAACCTGATGAAGTGGCTGCAGGATACGGTGCTGCCGGAGCTGGGCAGCCTGCTTTCCAACCTGACCGCCGGCGTGTACTATGCGCTGAAGGGCATCTATAACCTGATTATCGGCATCATCGTCTCCATC
>JALFOM010000113.1 GCA_022782265.1 Clostridiales bacterium
ACTCCTGCCGGTAGTCCCATTTTTGGGTCATGCTCTTGCCAACGATGGTGGCGGTGGCGAAGAGCAGAACCATGGGGATCAGGGACAGAACGGTCAGCAGATGGTCCATACGCCACATCTTCGTAATGGCCAGGGTGCACAGAATAATGGGGTCGAAGAACTGCATGAAGCCCCAGCCGTAGCACTCCTGCACGGTGTCCAGATCGTTGGTGAACAGGCTCATGAGGTTGCCAACCTTGTTGACCTGATAGTATTCCCGGCTCAGGTCTTCGGCGTGGCGGAACATCTTGTTGCGCAGGTTCGTTTCCACCTTGGTGGCCGCGCCGAAGATGGTGACGCGCCACAAAAAGCGGCCGAATACAATGGCCAGGATGATGGACACCATGGGCATACAGATTCGGTCCAGCATGAAATCCATATCAAAAGGGATCTGCACGCCATTTTCCAGGATATAGCCCTGGTTCAGGCCGTTGATGACCAACTGATAGATTTCTGGGATTTTCAGCTGAAGATAGTCCACCGTGAACAGGGCGAGCAGTCCTGTCAGCAGGGCCAACGCATACTTTCGATAGTAGACGTTGATGTGTTTTCCGAATATCAAATGAATTCCCCCTTCTCTCTTACCCCCTGCCGGAAGGAATCCGGCAGGGGCGGACAAATTTCTCTAATTGTAGCACAAACATTCGTTTCGTGCAAGAAAAAAGTTGCAAATAAAAGGAATATATTTGCAAAATTGTATAATCTTCATGGAAAAAGAAAGTCTGCCGGACCACTTGACAAGTATTACTTGCTGTGATATTATTTAGTTCAAATTTGAAATATCTAAATTTGAAGAAAGAAGGCGCAGAATGCTTTTTTGTTATGAGCTGACCCGAAAAATACTGACCGGCTACGATCAGGTCTGTGCGACCTTTTGCCGGGAGCAGGAGATTGCCCGAACATCTTTTGATATCCTGCTGTTCCTGGCCAACAATCCGGCCTATAATACGGCCCGGGACATCGTGCAGGTGCGGCACCTGAAAGCCAACCTGGTTTCCATTCACCTGGACCGCCTGGAGGAGGAGGGGTATCTGATGAGAACTGCCGTGGCAGGGGACCGGCGAAAGCGGGCGCTGCGCCTGACGGAAAAAGCGGACCCCATTGTGACGGCAGGCAAAGCCCTTCAGCAGAGCTTTTTTTCAAAGCTGGAGGAAAACATTGATGCCGACTCCATGGCCGTATTTCTGCGAACCCTGGAGATCATGAATCAAAATATGGACAGACTATTGGAGGAAAAGAACTAACATGCAGATATGGATCACCATTCTTGTCACATTTTTTGCAGGCATGGGCGCCGGCCTGGGTACAGGCTTTGCGGGCATGAGTGCTGCTGCCGTCATCAGCCCTATGCTCATCACCTTCCTGCACATGGACCCCTATATGGCCGTGGGCATTGCCCTGTCTTCGGACGTGCTGGCCAGTGCGGTTTCCGCCTATACCTACGGGAAAAATAAAAATCTGGACATTCGCAATGGACTGATCATGATGTTCAGCGTCCTTGCCTTTACGGTCATCGGCAGCTACATTGCCAGCCTGGTGCCCTCCCGGACCATGGGGAATTTCTCAGTGTTTATGACCTTCCTGCTGGGTGTGAAGTTTATTATTCGGCCTGTTATGACCACCAAAGAGGCCATGCAGGGGGTATCCGCGAAAAAACGGGCCATCCAGTCCCTGGTCTGCGGCTGCCTCATCGGCTTCATCTGCGGCTTTGTGGGCGCAGGCGGTGGAATGATGATGCTGCTGATCCTGACCAGCGTCCTGGGCTATGAGCTGAAAACCGCCGTTGGTACCAGCGTGTTCATTATGACCTTTACGGCCCTCACCGGTGCCGTCTCCCATTTCACCATCGGCGGCGCACCGGACTGGACGGTATTCATTCTCTGCGTGGTGTTCACCTTCTTGTGGGCCCGGATCGCCGCTGTTATTGCCAACAAGGCCACTCCGAAGACCCTGAATCGTGCCACCGGCGTGATTCTGATGGTCCTGGGCATTGTTGTGCTGGGCTTTGGGGCGCTGGCATAAGGAAATGCCGCACGACATAAACTGAAACGGCGCACTGTTTTAGGCAGTGCGCCGATTTGCTGCGGTATTATGGATTGGATTGCTGTTTTGGCTTCCTGATACAGGTCAGCACACAGCCGAAGCGCTTTTGCTCTTTTAGGTATGCGCTGAGGCTCGTTCC
>JALFOM010000151.1 GCA_022782265.1 Clostridiales bacterium
AGCAAGGTGGACGGCATTCTGAGCCGGCTGTACGACTACTATGTGCAGCATCCCGACAAGCTGCCGGAGGACTTCCGCCCGGTGATCGAGCGGGAGGGTCGGGAGCGGGCCGCCTGCGACTATATCTCCGGCATGACCGACGGCTACGCCATGGAGAAATACGGCCAGCTGTTCATCCCCTTTGCCTGGACCGTCAAATGAGGTAATGTAATGGCCTTTTCCGAGAGTTTCCTCACTGAGCTGACGGAGCGCAACGACATTGTGGACGTGGTGTCCGGCTATGTGCGGCTGGGCAAGAAAAGCGGCTCCAACATGTTCGGGCTCTGCCCCTTTCACAGTGAAAAGACCCCCTCCTTTTCCGTCTCGCCGGACAAGCAGATCTACCACTGCTTCGGCTGCGGCAAGGGCGGCGGGGTGATCAATTTCATCATGGAGATCGAAAATCTCAGCTTCCCCGAGGCAGTGGAGTTTCTGGCCAAACGGGCCGGAATGCCCATACCCGAGGAGGAAAACGACCGGGAGAGCCGCAAGCGCTCCCGGATGCTGTCTCTGAACCGGGACGCGGCCAGGTTTTTCTATGCCCAGCTCTCCACCCCCCAGGGGGGCGCCGCCAGAGACTATATGGCCAAGCGCCGCATCGGCCCCGCAACGGCCAAAAATTTCGGTATCGGCTTTGCCCCGGACACCTGGGACAGCCTGGAAAAGGCTATGCGGGAAAAGGGCTACACGGACTTTGAGCTTTTCGACGCGGGCCTTGTCCGCAAGGGCAATAAAGGCGGCTATTACGACACCTTCCGCAACCGCCTGATGTTCCCCGTCATCGACGTGCGGGGAAACGTCATCGGCTTTTCCGGCCGTATTCTGGGCGACGGGGAGCCCAAGTATATGAACAGCCCCGAAACCCTTGTGTTCAACAAAAGCCGCAACCTTTTCGCCCTGAATCTGGCTAAAAAATCAAAAAGCGGATATATAATCCTTTCAGAGGGAAATATAGACGTGGTATCGCTCCATCAGGCGGGTTTCGACTCCGCCGTGGCCTCTCTGGGCACTTCCCTGACGCCGGAGCAGGCCCGGCTCCTCTCCCGGTACACCAATCAGGTCATCATCGCCTACGATAACGACGGGGCCGGCATCAAGGCCGCCCAGCGCGCCATCGGCATATTGGAAAAGCTGGACCTGAAGGTCAAGGTGCTGCGCATGAGCGGCGCAAAGGACCCGGATGAGTTCATCAAACTGAAAGGGGCCGACGCCTTCCGCAATCTGCTGGAGAGTTCAGAAAACCAGATCGACTACCGGCTCCGCTCCGTGACGGACAAATATGATCTCTCCGTCGATGAGCAGAAGGTGGAGTTTCTCAAGGAAGCCTCCGACCTGGTGGCAAGGCTGCCCGGCTCTGTGGAGCGCCAGGTCTATGCCATGCGGGTGGCGTCCATGTCCGGCGTCAGCGCCGATGTGGTGACAAAAGAGGTGGAACGCCGGCGAAAGAAGCTGGTGAACCAGGCCAGAGGCAGCGAGGAGCGGCAGCAGAGCCGGCCCGAGCGGCAGCTCCAGCCGGAGGAAAAGGCCCTGCGCTATGAGGATCCTTCCTCCGCCGCTGCGGAAGAAGGGCTTATCCGGCTTTTGTACCTGGACCCGGCACTTGCCCGAAACGCGGAGCTGCCTGCCCCGGAAGAATTTTCCTCTCCCGTGCTGGGACATATCTATTCCGTACTGCGGGATAAAATAGACAGAGGCGAAACACCGTCCGCCGCCACTTTGGGCGGAGCGCTGGACGGGCAGGAGATGTCCCTGCTGGTGCGTCTGCTGCAAAAACCTGAGCTGCTGTCCAAGGGTGACCGCGCCCTGGCAGATTACATAAAAAGAATAAGAGAACGCAAGGAGCAGGGAAAGCAGGTCAGCGACCTGCGGGCCCTTGCCGACAAATTAAGAGAAACAAAAGGATATGAGGGATAAAGCAATGTCTGAAGAACGTAATTACACCAAAAAGGAACTGGAAGCCATGGCTGACGCACTTCTGGAAGAAGCGAAAGCGCCGGCGGAGCAGCCCAAGCCCAAGAAAAAGGGCTCTTCAAAGAAGAAGGACGCTGCGCCGGAGACCCCGGTCAAGACCCCGGAGGAACGGCTGAACGAGCTGATTGAAAAGGGCAAAAAGGCCGGTAAGCTCAGCGCCAAGGAGCTGGAATGTCTTGAGGAGATGAACCTGGACGGGGAGGTCATTGACAAGTTCTACGAAACGCTGGAACAGAACAATATCGACATTGACATCGCCGCCGCAGACGTGCTGCCCCCCATTGACGATGATATGCTGCCCGAGGTAGAGGACATCGCGAGCATCGAAGAGGTCACGGAAGAGGAGATCAGCCGGACAGACGATCTGGCCGACAGCTTCTCCACCGACGACCCTGTGCGCATGTACCTGAAGGAGATCGGCAAGGTCCCCCTGCTCACGCCGGATGAGGAAGTCGCCCTGGCCGAGCGCATGGCCGACGGCGATGAAGAGGCGAAAAAGCGCATGACCGAGGCGAACCTCCGTCTGGTGGTGTCCATCGCCAAGCGCTATGTGGGCCGGGGTATGCTGTTTCTGGATCTGATCCAGGAGGGCAACCTGGGTCTGATCAAGGCTGTGGAAAAGTTTGACCACACCAAGGGCTACAAGTTCTCCACCTACGCCACCTGGTGGATCCGCCAGGCCATTACCCGCGCCATCGCGGACCAGGCACGCACCATCCGCATCCCCGTGCACATGGTGGAGACCATCAACAAGACCATCCGCGTCTCCCGCCAGCTTCTCCAGGAGCTGGGCCACGACCCCTCCGCCGAGGAGATCGCCGCCGAGATGGATATGCCGGTGGAAAAGGTGCGGGATATTCTGAAAATCGCCCAGGAGCCGGTCAGTCTGGAAACCCCCATCGGCGAGGAGGAGGACTCCAAGCTGGGCGACTTCCTGCCCGACGAGGACGCCTCCGAGCCCTCCGAGGCCGCCAGCTTCTCCCTGCTGCGTGAGCAGCTGGAGGAGGTGCTGGACACTCTGGCCCCCCGGGAAAAGAAGGTTCTGGAGCTTCGCTTCGGCATCGTGGACGGCCGCACCCGCACCCTGGAAGAGGTGGGCAAGGAGTTCAACGTCACCCGTGAGCGTATCCGCCAGATTGAGGCCAAGGCCCTGCGCAAGCTCCGCCACCCCAGCCGCTCCAAGAAGCTGAGAGATTTCCTCAATTAAAAAGATGTCCCCCCAAGGCATGCCATGGGGGGACAACACATAAGCATTACAGGAGAAAGATATGGAATACGATTTTACCACCGTTCTGGACCGGGCCGGGCATGACTGCACCGCCGCGGACATCATCCCCTTCAAAGGCTTCTCCGTGGACGAGGGCTTTTCCGTTATTCCCATGTGGGTGGCGGACATGAGCTTTCCCGTGGCGCCTCCGATCATCAAGGCCATGAAGAACCGGCTGGACTTCCCTTTTCTGGGTTATTTTCCGCTGTCCGATGAATATTACGACAGCATCATCCGCTGGCAGAGCCGCCGCAACGGCGTTGCAGAGCTGAAAAAGGAGCATATCGGCTATGAAAACGGGGTTCTGGGCGGCGTCAGCTCCGCCGTACAGGCTTTTACCAACCCCGGCGACAAAATATTGATCCACTCCCCCACCTATGTGGGCTTCACCCACACCATGGAGGACACCGGCAGAGTCATTGTCCACAGCCAGCTGAAGCGGGATGAACAGGGGGTCTGGCGCATGGATTATGAAGACATGGACGCAAAGCTCAAAGCCCACAGCATTCATTTCGCCGTCTTCTGCTCCCCCCACAACCCCTGCGGCAGAGTGTGGGAGCGCTGGGAGATCGAAAAGGCCATGGAGATCTATGCCGCCAACGACTGTCTGGTGGTCTCCGACGAGATCTGGTCCGACATCATCATGCCCGGGCACAAGCACGTCCCTACCCAGTCTGTGTCCGAGGATGCCCGGCAGCGCACCATCGCCCTCTATTCCCCCAGCAAGACCTTCTCCCTGGCCGGTCTGATCGGCTCCTACCACATTGTGTACAACCCCTATCTCCGCCGCCGCCTGGAGCGCCGGGGAGACATGAGCCACTACAACAGCTGCAATGTGCTTTCCATGCACGCGCTGATCGCCGCGTACAGCCCGGAGGGCGAGGACTGGGCTGAGCAGATGGTGACCGTTGTGGACAAAAACTTTGACTATGCCTGCCGCTTTATCCGTGAAAACTTCCCGGGCGTCCGGGCCATGCGTCCGGAGGGTACATATATGCTGTTTCTGGACGTAAGTCAGTGGCTCCGTGAACACGGCCTTACGCTGCATGAGCTTCTGGGCCGGGGAGTCCGCTGCGGTGTCATCTGGCAGGACGGAGAGGCATTCATCTATCCTGACTCTATCCGCATGAATCTGGCCCTGCCCCTGAGCCAGCTTCAGGAGGCTATGGAGCGGCTGAAAAAATACGCGTTTATATGACCAGTTTACTTTTGCCTCTGATCTACCTGGCTTTTATCAGCCTGGGCCTGCCCGACGCCCTACTGGGCTCCGCCTGGCCCAGCATGTATACGGAGCTGAATGTCCCCCTGTCCAGCGCGGGGCTGATCTCCATGATTATCGCCGCCGGCACCGTGGTCTCCAGTCTGATGAGCGAGCGCCTGACCCGGCGCTTCGGCCCGGGAAAGGTGACCGCCTTCAGCGTGGGGCTGACTGCGGTGTCTCTGGGGGGCTTTGCCCTCAGCGGCTCCTACTGGCAGCTGTGCCTGCTGGCCGTGCCCTACGGTCTGGGTGCAGGCAGCGTGGACGCCTGTCTGAATAACTTCGTGGCCCTGCACTACGCCAGCCGCCACATGAGCTGGCTGCACTGCATGTGGGGCATAGGCGCCTCTGTGGGCCCCTATATTATGGGCTGGGCCATCACCGCCGGGCAGAGCTGGCACGCGGGCTACGGCTATATCGCCGTTTTGCAGATTGTGCTCACCTTTGTTTTGCTTATGAGCCTGCCCAAATGGAAGCAGCCTGCGGACAGCGGAGCGCAAAGCCGCCCCATGGAGCCTGTGACTTTGCGCCAGGCCCTGTTCATCCGGGGTGTCCGGGAGGTTCTGACCTGCTTTTTCTGCTACTGTGCTTTGGAGCAGACGGCGGGGCTGTGGGCCAGCAGCTATCTGGTGCTGAAAAACGGCCTGCCGGCGGAAAAGGCGGCAAGTCTTGCGGCGCTGTACTATATGGGTCTCACCGTCGGGCGCGCCCTGAGCGGCTTTCTCACCCTGCGGCTGGATGACCGCGCCATGGTGCGAACCGGCTTTGCTCTGATTCTGCTGGGCGTCGTCTGCGTCCCTCTGGGCGGCGGAGCCACTCTGGCGGGCCTTGTTATCCTTGGTCTGGGCAGCGCCCCCATCTACCCCTGCCTAATCCACTCCACCCCCGGCTTTTTCGGCGCGGGCAATTCCCAGGCGATCATCGGCATGCAGATGGCCTCGGCCTATGTGGGCACCTGCCTGATGCCGCCCCTTTTCGGGCTCATCGCCCAAACCGTCAGCGTGGCACTCTATCCCCTGTTTCTGTCTGTCTTTCTGGCCGTGATGTTCATCTCCTTCGAAAAGCTGATGAAGCTTTACAAATAAAGCAGGAGAATCAAATCTCAACGCCGTCCCTTTTTCCGAACTCTGTGGTCTGCGCGAATATTCCCTGTCCCGCCGCCTCCGGCAGGACAGGGAATAGTTTTGTTACAGCAGAGCCTGCTCCGTTACGGCCCGGCCCGCAATTCTTCCGAAGAACAGCGCGCCGCCGATGGAGGTTCCGCAAGTGGGGTACTGGGTGCCGTACATGCCGGTGCCGGCAACCTCTCCGGCTGCATACAGGTGAGGAATAACACTTCCGTCCGGCTTCATTACACGGGCGGAAATATCCGTCTCAAGGCCGCCGAAGGTGACGGTGACGCAGGGATGGAGACGGAGCGCCGCATACTTGGGCCCCTGAATGGGATGGAGGAACTCCGCGGGCTTGCCGAAATCGTCGTCATGGCCTTTCTCCACCATCTCACAGTAGCGGTCAAAGGTTGCCCGGAGCACCGCCGGATCGCAGCCCATCTTCTGCGCCAGGCCTTCAATGCTGTCAGAGCAGGGGTCCTTGGACTTTTTGGCCACTGCGCTCTTATAGCCGAACTGTACGCCGCTGTACGGCTCTTTGCCGCTGGTGATGTACCAGCCGCAGTTGCTGCCGCTTCTGGCAATGGCATCGCTGACGGTGTACTGATAGCTCCATTCGTTCACAACGCGCTCACCCCGGTCATTCACAATCAGACCGGATTCATCGTTGATGCCGATGCCGCAGGTCAGACTGGTGTAAACCACCTGGACTGCGGGATGCTCATAGTTGAGGGCGCCGATCTTTTCTGCCGCCAGCAGTCCCTCGCCCACATTGCCCCGGGGCGTATTGCTGAAATAGTTGGCCACCGGATAGCGGGCCACCATTTCTTTGTTTCTGCCATAACCGCCGGTCGCCAGGATGACGCCTTTGCGGGCATACAGCGTCAGCTTTGCGCCGTTGGCCCGGGTGCAGACCACGCCGGTGACGGTTCCGGTTTCGTCGGTAATCAGGCTCTCCATGGCGGTGTTATAAATGATCTCCCCGTGGAGGTCATTTTCATAGTACAGGGTGAGCGGGGTGGAAATCTCGCCGCCCTGGCCATTGGTCTGACCGCCGCCGCCGGGGGAGTTATGGACGCGCCAGGGCTGCAGGCTCACATGAATGGGCTCCACATCCAGCACATCATAATGGGTCTTCAGCACGCCGTCCTTTTCCACAGGCGCAGTCTCGGGCTTCCAGGGCTGAGCCAGCACTTCCTCCTTGTTCCCCAGCACGGTGGCCTCAATGGAATTGAGCCATTCCAGGGTCTGATTCAGGTGGTCCGTCAGGTAGCGGTTCTTGGACTTATCCATAAAATCGCCGTTCCGGTTGCCCACGTCCATCAGATAATCATAAACCATCTCCGGGCTGTCCATGATGCCCTGCTTCTTCTGCCACCTGGTACCGGCGCCCAGCAATTTGCCGCCGCTGCGGGCAGTAGAGCCGCCGGTTACTCCCTGCTTCTCTACAATGACCACCTCGGCGCCGGCCAGCTTTGCCTCAATAGCCGCGGCCAGCCCTCCGGCGCCTGCACCGCAGACCACCACGTCAAGCGTTCTGACCTCATCCTGATATTCCGGCGCTTTCGGGCCCGGGGCGGATTTGATCTGCGCCAGAGTCTCCTTGCTGGCGCCGGCAGCCTTCAACGCGGACGCAACCGCATCCAGAATGGCCGCCGCAGTCAGGTCCGCGCCCACCACCGTCGGGATATTCAGAGACTGATACTCCACAATCAGCCCGGGGAACAGCTCCATGGGCGTCGTGTTCAGACCCCAGCCAATGCCTCTGTACTCCTTGTGCTGGGTAATCTCCACCTTCTCGATGCGATCCTCAGAAACAGTCACATTGGCAAAGAGCTTGCCGCCATAGCCGCGGCCGCTGCCCTCATATGTTCCGGGATTGAATCTTGCCATTTCTACTATCCTCCTGTAATCAATTTTTTAAGAAGATTTTCTTGCCTCACTATGTGCCATCACGACAAAAGGCAAGGTCGAAATTTATATAATTTGTGCAAATTTCCTTGTCGATTACTGTCACATATTATATAATTAATATTAATTTATCCTTTTGTGATGTTTCTGTCTAATATTGTTTTTGCATCTTGACATAAGCTGAGCTTATGATACCATGAAGATAAACGGATAATTGAAATTTATATATACAGGAGAAGCGCTATGAGCATTCATCGTTTGCCGGTATTTATGGCCGCCGCAAGAAACCTGAATTTTACCCGCGCAGCAGAGGAGCTTTGTATTTCCCAGACCGCGGTAAGCCAGCAAATCAAACAGCTGGAGCAGGAAATCGGGTTTACGTTATTCGTCCGCAGCAAACGGGGCGTGCAGCTTACCCCGGCCGGAGAGGCCTATTACCGGCGCTGCGAAAAAATCAGTGCCCAGTACAACAACGCTGTCGCTTTGGGTGAAAAAATCGCCTCGGGCCAGGAAACGGACCTGAGGATCGGTTATGTAGGAGCCTATGAGCTGTGGAGCATCGCCGACCAGGTCAGAGACTACCACAAAAAATTCCCCGGAGCAGAGATCAGTTTTTCTTTGGGAAGCAATTCCAGCGTCATCAAGGACCTGGCTTTGGGAAAGCTGGATCTGGCTGTGCTGTGCAGCTTTGGCGTTGAACTGAACCCCGGACTTGTAAGTAAGGTCATCTCCACCGAGCCCTGCATGCTGATGATCAGTGCCGGCCATCCTCTGGCAAGGCAGGAAAGTATCAATGTCAGGGATCTGAAGGGTCTCCCCATCGTGGTAAACCGGGCGCAGGACAACCTTTCCTCCGCCAGCCAGATTGCCGGGATGTATTTCAATATGGGGCTGGGCAACAACAAGCGGATCTATGCCGATGACTTCTACAGCCTGACGCTGATTATCCGGTCCGGGCTGGGGATCAGCATGGTTCCCAGAAGTATGTCAAAGTGGGGTCTGGACGGCGTTGTGCTGCGCCAAATCCACGGCTTTCACGCCAAAGCCCGGACCCAGATCGTCTACTCTGACGGATGCCAGACGCCCGGTGTGATGGCCTTCGCTTCTTTATTCTGACCGGCTCTTGTCCGAAAGCTTTCCCATGAGAGAACGACAATTGGGGCCATAAAACAGGCTTGCCAAAAGGGTTTTTTGCGTCCGGGGGGCAAATTTTTCCCCGCTGTGTCCGGTTCGTGTCCAAAATGTGAATTTTAAACCCCTGCCCTGCCGAAACTATTGACAAAGGGAAAGGCGAATGGTATATTAGCACTCGAAGGCAAAGAGTGCCAACAGTCGTTGGCCGCGAGTGCTAAAACAGGAAACGGCAGGGCAGAAAATGGCGATCAGCGAGAGGAAAAAGAAAATACTCGCCGCAGTGGTGGATGAATACATCCGCACCGCGGAGCCGGTGGGCAGCAAGGTCATTGCCGAAAACGCCGGTCTGGGCTGTTCCTCCGCCACCATCCGCAACGAGCTTGCGGAGCTGGTGAACATGGGCTATCTTGAGCAGCCCCACACCTCCGCCGGCCGTGTGCCCACGCCCATGGGCTATCGGATGTACGTCAACGAGCTGATGAAAAAGCAGAAGCTCTCGCTGGAGGAAACGGAGGAGATCAACCGCCGCCTGAACGCAAAGCTCCAGCAGCTGGACGACGCCATAAGCGACATCGGCCGTCTGGCCTCCCAGCTTACCGACTATCCCGCCCTGGCCCTCACCGCCCAGAGCACCGTCACCATCAAGCGCTTCGACTTGATCTATGTGGACGCCAACACCTTCATCATTGTGGTGATGCTTTCCAACAACAGCGTCAAAAACAAATTAGTGCATCTGCCCATCTCCGTGGACCAGAGCATGGTGCAGAAGCTCTCCACCCTCTTCAACGCCGGCTTTACCGGCATCGACAACGAGCAGATCACCCCTCTGCTGATCAGCTCCACCGAGCGGGCCGCGGACGACACCATGGGGATCACCTCCGTGATCGCCGCCTTTGTCATCGAGGTGCTGACCGAGGCCAACACCCCCTCCGCCTTCATCACCGGCGAAAACCGGCTGTTGAGCCAGCCTGAATTCCGGGATCCGGACAAGGCCCACCGCCTGATGAGCTATCTCTCCGGCGGCGGTCACATTCTCCCCGCGGCAGACAGTCTGGACGGCAGCGAGGTAAGGGTGTTCATCGGGCCGGAAAATGTGGCGGAGGAGCTGAAAGACTCCAGCGTTGTGATCGCGACCTATGACGCGGGGGACAATACCAAAGGCCTGATCGGCGTGGTAGGCCCCACAAGGATGGACTATTCCACCGTGGCCGCCAAGCTTGGCTTCCTCGCCTCCCAGCTCTCCCGGCGTCTGGGCGGCGGCGAGTCTCCGCCGGAGGGGTTGCACAACAAACTGATAATCAAGGGAGATGATACCAATGAGCGAAGATAAAAAGACCCCTGAATCCCAGCAGGAGCCGGAAATAAAGAGCGAGGCCAAGGCCGAAGCAAAAAAGGCCGAAGAAAAGCCCTCCGGGAAAAAGCAGGACAAGAAGGAGAGCAAAGGGGCCGGGGAGAAAAAGGAAGAGCAGAGCAGCCCCGCCGAGGAGCTGAAAGGCGCAAACGACCGCTATCTCCGGCTGCTGGCCGAGTATGACAATTACCGCAAGCGCAGCCAGAAGGAAAAGGACAGCCTGTACGCCGACATCAAGTCTGACACCGTGGCAAAGTTCCTCCCGGTCTACGACAATCTGGTCCGGGCCCTTGCCCAGAGCACCGAGGACGAGGCCTACCGCAGAGGCGTGGAAATGATCATGACCCAGTTCAACACCACGCTGGAAAAGCTGGGCGCCACCAAAATAGAGTGTCTGGGACAGAAGTTTGACCCCAGCCTGCACAACGCGGTCATGCATGTGGAGGATGAGGAAAAGAGCGAAAACGAGATCGTGGAAGTCTTCCAGGATGGCTTCATGATGGGCGAAAAAGTCATCCGTTTCGCCATGGTCAAAGTTGCAAACTGACACGGCTGAGCCGTTTTAGTTGATAGATTGTAAAAAAGATTCTGATATACAGGAGGAAATAACAATGGGTAAAATCATAGGAATAGATCTTGGTACCACCAACAGCTGCGTAGCCGTCATGGAAGGCGGCGAGGCTGTCGTCATCGCAAACGCCGAGGGCGCGCGCACCACTCCCTCCGTTGTTGCTTTTGCAAAGAATGGTGAGCGTATGGTAGGCCAGGTGGCAAAGCGCCAGGCCATTACCAACCCCGACCGCACCATCTCCTCCATCAAGCGTGAGATGGGCTCCAACTACAAGGTCACCGTTGACAGCAAGGCATACACCCCCCAGGAGATCTCTGCCATGATCCTTCAGAAGCTGAAGGCCGACGCCGAGGCTTATCTGGGCCAGACCGTCACCGAGGCGGTCATCACCGTTCCCGCCTACTTTACCGACGCACAGCGCCAGGCCACCAAGGACGCCGGCCGTATCGCCGGTCTGGACGTAAAGCGCATCATCAACGAGCCCACCGCAGCCGCTCTGGCCTACGGTCTGGACAAGGAGACCGATCAGAAGATCATGGTCTACGACCTGGGCGGCGGCACCTTCGACGTCTCCGTTCTGGAGATCGGCGACGGCGTCATTGAAGTTCTGGCTACCGCCGGCAACAACCGTCTGGGCGGCGACGACTTTGACGCCTGCATCACCAAGTACCTGGTGGACGAGTTCAAGAAAGCTGAAGGCGTGGACCTGAGCGGCGACAAGGTTGCCATGCAGCGTCTGCGCGAGGCCGCTGAAAAGGCCAAGATCGAGCTGAGCGGCGTCACCACCTCCAACATCAACCTGCCCTACATCACCGCCGACGCCACCGGCCCCAAGCACCTGGACGTGACGCTGACCCGGGCAAAGTTCAACGAGTTGACCCACCACCTGGTGGAAAAGACCATGGGTCCTGTAAAGCAGGCTCTGTCCGACTCCGGTCTCCAGCCCAGCGAGATCAGCAAGGTTCTGCTGGTGGGCGGCTCCAGCCGTATCCCCGCGGTTCAGGACATGGTCAAGTCCCTTATCGGCAAGGAAGGCTTCAAGGGCATCAACCCTGACGAGTGCGTGGCCATCGGCGCTGCCATCCAGGGCGGTGTTCTGGGCGGCGATGTGGAAGGCATCCTGCTGCTGGATGTAACGCCCCTGTCCCTGGGCATTGAGACTCTGGGCGGCGTCTGCACCAAGCTCATTGAGCGCAACACCACCATTCCCACCAAGAAGAGCCAGATCTTCTCCACCGCCGCTGACAACCAGACCTCCGTTGAGGTCAACGTTCTCCAGGGCGAGCGTGAGATGGCTCAGTACAACAAGAGCCTTGGCCGCTTCCATCTGGACGGCATCGCCCCGGCCCGCCGCGGCGTTCCTCAGATTGAAGTCACCTTTGATATCGACGCCAACGGCATCGTCAACGTCTCCGCAAAGGATCTGGGCACCGGCAAGGAGCAGCACATCACCATCACCTCCTCCACCAACATGTCCAAGGAGGACATCGACAAGGCCGTCAAGGAGGCCGAGCAGTTCGCCGCCGAGGACGCCAAGCGCAAGGAAGAGGTGGACACCCGCAACCAGGCCGACCAGATGGTCTACCAGAGCGAGAAGGCCCTGGAGGAGATGAAGGATAAGCTGGACGCCAGCGAGGTCAGCGAGCTGGAGAGCGAGATCAACAAGGTCAAGGAGGCCCTGAAGGGCACCGACACCCAGGCCATCAAGGCGGCCACCGACGGTTTGACCCAA
>JALFOM010000021.1 GCA_022782265.1 Clostridiales bacterium
CATCAACAAGCAGGGCATGAGAGTGATCCGGCTTTTCGGCAACACCGATGTGACTTCCATCAAGACCACCGTCGGTCCCGAGCAGGAGTACTTCCTTATTGATAAAAGCGTATTTGAAAAACGCAAAGACCTGATGTACACCGGCCGCACCCTGTTCGGCGCAAAGCCTCCCAAGGGCCAGGAGCTGGAGGATCACTACTTCGGCACCATCAAGCCCAGAGTGGCCGCCTTTATGAAGGAGCTGAACGAGGAGCTGTGGAAGCTGGGCGTTCTGGCCAAGACCGAGCACAACGAGGTTGCCCCTGCGCAGCATGAGCTGGCCCCCATCTTCACCACCACCAACATCGCCACCGACCACAACCAGCTGACCATGGAGATCATGCAGAAGGTGGCAAAGAAGCACGACATGGTTTGCCTGCTCCACGAGAAGCCCTTCGCCGGCGTCAACGGCAGCGGCAAGCACAACAACTGGTCCATGACCACCAACACCGGCGTTAACCTGCTGGATCCCGGCGATACCCCTTATGAAAACGCCCAGTTCCTGCTGTTCCTGTGCGCAGTCATCCAGGCTGTGGACGATTACCAGGACATGCTCCGCATCTCCGTCGCCTCCGCCGGCAACGACCACCGTCTGGGCGCAAACGAGGCGCCTCCCGCTGTTATGTCCATGTTCCTTGGCACCGAGCTGGAGAGCATTCTCAGCGCCATCGAGAAAGACGAGCCCTACGGCAGCAAGGAAAAGGAACTGATCAAAGTCGGCGTGCATGTGCTGCCCAAGTTCCCCAAGGACAACACCGACCGCAACCGCACCTCTCCCTTTGCCTTCACCGGCAACAAGTTCGAGTTCAGAATGCTGGGCTCCGCCGCCTCCATCTCCGGCGCGAACGTGGTTCTCAACACCGCCGTGGCCGAGTCTCTCCGCCAGTACGCGGACATTCTGGAAAACTCCAAGGACTTTGAAAACGACCTGCATGAGCTCATCAAGAGCGTGATCGCCAAGCACAAGCGCATCATCTTCAACGGCAACGGCTATGACGACGCCTGGATCGAAGAGGCAGAGCGCCGGGGACTTCTCAATCTGAGATCCACCCCCGACTGTGTACCCTACTATCTTGCCGAGAAGAACGTGGAGCTCTTCACCCGCCACAAGATCTATACCCCTGTTGAGCTGCACGCCAGATACGAGATCAAGCTGGACGGCTACTGCAAGGTCCTGCACATTGAGGCCCTGACCATGCTGGACATGGTTTGGAAGGATATCCTCCCCGCAGTCAGCGCCTATTCCAAGAAGCTTGCCGATACTGCCCTGGCAAAGAAGTCACTGAGCGACAGCATCGACTGCAGCTTTGAGACCGAGCTTGCGGCGAAGATCAGCACCTTGACCGCAGAGGCCGTTAAGAAAACCCAGGCTCTGGAATACGCGGTGATGGATGTGAAGAACATCGAAGATACTCTGGAGCTTGCAAGATATTACAAAGACACGGTGTTTGCCGCCATGAACGAGCTTCGCATCGTTGTCGACGAGCTGGAGACCCACACTTCTGCTGAATATTGGCCCTATCCCTCCTACGGCGATATCCTGTTCAGCGTAAAATAAGACAGATAAACCGTTTATACCAGGCAAAGGCGTCTGATTTTGGTCAGGCGCCTTTGCCCTTTTAATGAAAGAGAGGAGAAAAGAATATGGATATGTCAGTATGGTTTTTGATCGGCGCGGCGCTGGTATTCTTTATGCAGTGCGGTTTTGCTATGGTGGAGACCGGCTTCACCAGAGCGAAAAACGCCGGCAATATCATCATGAAAAACCTGATGGACTTCTGCATCGGCACGGTAGTGTTCATGCTGCTGGGCTACGGTCTGATGATGGGGGAGCATACCTTCTTCGGCCTGATCGGCAAGCCCGATCTGACCTTGTTTACGGATTTTGAGCGCTTTGACTGGTCTGCCTTTGTGTTCCAGCTGGTGTTCTGCGCAACGGCCGCCACCATCGTGTCCGGCGCAATGGCCGAGCGCACCAAGTTCTCTGCCTACTGCATCTATTCCGCCATTATCAGCCTTGTGGTATACCCTATTGAAGCCGGCTGGGTCTGGGGCGGCGGCTGGCTGACGGAACTGAGCTACATTGATTTTGCCGGTTCCTCCGTCATCCACATGGTGGGCGGCCTGTCCGCTCTGGTGGGCGCTGCCATTTTGGGGCCCCGTATCGGCAAGTACACCAAAAACGAGGACGGCACGGTGACCTCCAACGCTATCCCCGGCCACTCCATCACGTTGGGTGCTCTGGGCGTGTTTATTCTCTGGTTCGGCTGGTACGGCTTTAACGGCGCTGCCGCTGGCGATGTGGACGAGATGGCAAAGATCTTCGGCACCACCACCATCGCACCTGCTGTGGCTACTGTCACCTGCATGATCTACACCTGGCTCAAAAACGGCAAGCCCGATGTCTCCATGTGTCTGAACGCCTCCCTTGCGGGCCTTGTGGCCATTACCGCAGGCTGCGCCAGCGTGGACGCCCTTGGCGCTGCAATCATCGGTATTGTTTCCGGTATTCTGGTGGATGTGGCTGTTGAGGTCCTGGACTTCAAGTTCCACATTGACGACCCTGTGGGCGCTGTGGCTGTCCACTGCGTCAACGGCATGTGGGGCACCATCGCTGTAGGTCTCTTTGCCTGCAACGAGAGCTACGGCAGCAAGGGCCTGTTTTACGGCGGCGGCGTACATCAGCTGCTTGTACAGGCAGCCGGTGTTGTGGCTATCGCGGTGTATACCGTTATCTGCATGTTTGTTGTTTTCAAGGTTATCAAGGCGGTTAACGGCCTGCGCGTCAGCGCACAGGAGGAGATCGAGGGCCTGGATATCACCGAGCATGGCCTGACCAGCGCCTATGCCGACTTCCTGCCCCTTGAGGCACACTTCGGCGCAAAGTCCGACGGTCCTGCGGACGTGGCCGGTCTCAAGCCCTTTACTCTTGACCTGTCCGGTTCTGTGAGGGAAACACCCGTTGGCAAGAAGCGCTACACCCTGGTACGTATCCTGTGCAACGAGGAGCGCTTCGGTACTCTGCGCGACACGATGGAGGCCATCGGCGTCACCGGCATGACCGTCACCAGCGTCATGGGCTGCGGCACCCAGAAGGGCAAGTCCGGACAGTACCGCGGCGTTGAGATGAGCATGCACCTGACTCCCAAAATTCAGGTCGACATCGTTGTCTCCAAGGTGGATCCCCAGCTTGTGGTTGCAGCGGCCAACGCGGCGCTCCACACCGGCAACCTGGGCGACGGCAAGATCTTCGTCTACGACGTGGAAGATGTTGTCCGTATCCGCACCGGCGAATCCGGCTATGACGCGCTACAGATCGATGAATAAGTCAAGCTGAAAACAAGCTGGTTTTATCGCATTGCGGTTTCCTCGCTGTTCCTCCCCATTCAGAATGACTTTTTCATGCGGCAGGGCTATTTATGCCCTGCCGTTTTTCATTTCCTTGCAGGAAATAGAATTATATGCTATATTTCATTCGGAATAAAATATGGAGGGGGAAATCATATATGCTGACGCACCATGTTTGTATTCAGACCAACGATTATGAAGCCTCAAAAACGTTCTATACGCAGTTACTGGGTTTTGAGGTTCTCTCTGAAACGGAAAATTTCCACATGCGGGCCTATAATACCTGGCTGCGTGGGCCCGACGGATTGATGATTGAGCTGCAGACGCCCAAAGGAAAAGCCCTCTTTTCCCCGATGGATAAGGAAGCGGAGGGAATTGCCCACATCTGTTTTCTGGTAGAGGATGTGGAGAAGGATGCACAGCGCATCCTCAGCGCGGGATATGACCATTTCCGGCGCAAGGACGGAAGTGCCGTCTATGAGGTGCTGGGGAGCAAGCTCTGCAAAGTGATTGCCCCGGAGGGCACCATCATCGAGCTGCGGGACACGGCGGAGCTGTAATATACACCAAAAAGCAGCTGCTCACAAAAGGCGTGAGCAGCTGCTTTCATACGTTTTCTACTATATTATTAATCCTTATCCTTGAAATTGGGCACCCAGTCGGTGCTGACGCCCATGGTATGAAGTCTGACCTTCATCTTGTGGGGATTTTTATTATACATGTGGGTGCGCAGCTCATCATCAGGCACGAAGCGGTAGTAAGCGTTGCAGAACGTGTCAAACATGGGGCGGTTTTTGGGACTCAGCTTGCCGAGGTACATGAGCAGGCCCACGGCAGCGCCCACAAAAAAGCTGATCAGCAGATAGAGCGGGCAGAAGATAACAACGATGGCCACGATGATCGCGCATACCACCAGACAGGAGCAGACGGAGACAATGGTGTACCGCTTGGCGCCGATGGCGATCAGATCGGGCTGGGCCGCGTTCATGGCCTTAATCAGGGGAAAAGCGGTGCAGAAGTTGAAAAGAAGCTGTCTTAAAAACAGATAGAACCAAAGCCAGCCGCCGAAGAAAATGGCGCCGGCGAAAATGATTTTCATTTCCATGGTGAATCCTCCAAAAAACCGAATTTTTTATGTTTGTCATCATAACACAATCAATCCCAAGTTTCAAGAATATTTACAGCGGCGAAGCATAGATTGTCCATAGGAAGTGAGACAATGAACAACCATGAGCACGCAATGCAGCTTTTGCCGGTCAGATACATGGAGGAATACAGGAGAACCGCCTTCGGACATGCCGAGGAGCTCAGGCTGAGGGCGGGGCGCAGGCCCGGCTTTATCTGCAGGGGAACGGAGCATAGCCTTACAGGGGATGTGCTTACAGAGACGGACCTGTTCCGCACCATGGAAAAAGCCACAGGAGCCTCGGTTCATACAGCCATGGGGGAAATTGCCAATGGCTATATCAGCAGCAAGGGACTTCGCATAGGGATATGCGGCGCGGCGGTAATGAGCGGGGGAGAGATCAAAGGCTTTCGGAATATATCCTCCCTGGCTATACGCATACCCCAGGAGCACCGTGGTATATGCGACAGGGTGATAAAGGAGCTTTTTGCTCTGGGCTATGAAAACACGCTGGTCATCTCTCCGCCGGGGACCGGCAAGACCACAGCCCTTCGGGAGATCATACGGCGTTTGTCCGACAGGGGGACAAGACTGGGCGTGATTGACGAGCGAAACGAATTGGCTGCTTCTGACGGCGGCACGGCCCGGTTTGACCTGGGCAGGCGCAGCGATGTGATCACCGGGGCCCCAAAGGACGCCGCGGCGATGATTTTGCTTCGCGGAATGAATCCGGAGATCATCGCTATGGACGAGATCACAAAAAAGGAGGACGCCCTGGTGATCAGGGATATATTCGGCTGCGGCGTGGGCATCCTGGCCAGCGCCCATGCCTCCGGCACCGATGAGCTGAAAAGCCGTCCGATATACCGGGAGCTTCTGGAGCAGGGGATATTCCGCCATGCCATTGTGATCAGTCTGGAAAAAGGGGAGCGGCGTTACCGGACGGAGAGACTATCATGAAAGTTTTGGGCATAGGAGCAATAATCAGCGCCATTTTTCTGCTTGCGCTGAACCTGACAGGGCGCAGAAAGGCGGAGATCGACTGTCTTGCAGAGCTCTGCCGGGGCCTTGAACTGATCCGGGCGGAGCTGGGAACAAGACTGACCCCCATGCCGGAGCTATTGGGCCTTTTGGAGGAACAATGTGCCGGTGAGGCCGGGGGCTTTTTCCGGGCCGTCGGAACTGCCCTGCCCCTTTTGGAGGAGAGGGATTTTTCCTCGCTGTGGAGTATGGCGGCGGATAAAGCTCTCTGCTGTCTCAGCCAAAGAGAGCTGGACACGGTAAAAAAAGTGGGTACGGTGCTGGGAAAATACGAGCTGTCCGAGCAGCTGGCCGTGATCGGTTCCTGCCTGACGGAGCTGAAAGCCGGAGAAGAAAGACTGAGAGTGGCTTATCCTCAGACCAGAAAGCTTTTCTTCGGCCTCAGTGCCGCCGCAGGCGGCTTTATCATTATTCTTTTACTTTAGGAGAGTACAATGGATGTTGACCTGATCTTCAAAATTGCCGCAGTGGGCATACTGGTAGCCGTACTGAATATCCTCCTCCAACGCTCCGGCCGGGAGGAACAGGCCCTGATGACCACCATAACCGCGCTGGTTGTGGTGCTGATGATCGTTGTACAGAAAATAAGCGAGCTTTTCACCATGATAAAAAGCCTGTTCGGGCTGTGATGGAGCTTATTGTGAAAGCGGCGGCTCTGGCGCTGACTGCCGCGCTGATCGGCATTGTTCTCCGGCGGACAAACCCGGAGCTGTCACTGCTGCTGAGTATTTGCACGGTAGTGCTCATCATGGGGGCGGCGTTGGGTTTTGCCAAAAGCTTTACCGAGCTTGCCCAGACTGTGCAGCGCATCTTCGGCGTCAGCGAGACGCTGATCAAGCCGGTGCTCAAATGTGTGGCCGTGGCGATCATTACCAAAATGACCTCCGATCTATGCAAGGACTCGTCACAGGCCGCGGCGGCTTCCGCCGTGGAGCTTGCGGGGACGGTGTGCGCGCTGTGCATCATCATGCCGCTTCTGATGAGTATGCTGACAGCGATAGGGGGAATGATTTGAAAAAGCTGCTTGTTTTTTTGCTGATAATACCCCTTTTTTCCACGACCTGCCATGCCGAAGAGCTGTACGACAGCGCGGCGGAGGACCTGGGTGTTTATTCCGTGGAGCAGGGGCTTAGCGGGGAGGAAAAAGAGATAAGCGGAGAGCTGGACCTCAGCGGAGATTACGATACAGGCGGCGCGCTGTCCAGACTGTGGAAGAGCCTGCTGGAGAAAATCAGCGCGGCGATAAAAGCCGAATGGAAATCGGTTTTTGTCATTGCCGCCATATCGGTATTCTGCGCTGTGGGGATGTCTGTGTGCGCGGAAAAGGGGATGGGCGAATATATCAGCATGGCCGCCTGCGTTGTGGTGTCGGCTATGCTGGCCGGCGGCATGGACGGGATCGTTTCCACGGCAACCGCAGCGCTGAACCGCCTTTCGGACTACTCCAAAGCAGCCATGCCGGCTGTGTTTTCCGCCTCGGCTGCCTGTGGAGCCATAGTGTCCTCACCGGCCAAATACGCCGCGGTATGCCTTGCGCTGGATGTGCTGATGAGCGCAGCGCAAAAGCTGGTCATCCCTCTGATTTACTGCTTTATCGCCATATCCATTACCAGAAGCATCAGCCCCAACGCTCTGCTCAGCACGGCGGGACGCATGGTCAAATGGACGGCAACGACGGTGATGACCGGGCTGACCATTGTCTTCAGCGCCTATATCGGCCTGACAGGACTGATCACCGGCAGTACCGACGCAACAGCAGTAAAGACCGCCAAAACGGTCATCGCCTCGTCCCTGCCGGTGGTAGGCGGGATCATAGCCGACGCGGCGTCGGTGGTGCTGTCGGCGGCCTCCATCATCAAAAATTCCGCCGGGGTCTTCTGCCTTGTGGCGGTATGCGCGCTGTGCGCAGGCCCCTTTGCCATGCTGTCAGTGAAGGTGTTTCTCTTTAAAATCTCCGCCGCTGTGGCGGACATGATCCCGGGAGGCAGGCTCTCCACCCTGCTCAATGACATCGGAACGGCCATGTCCATGCTTTTGGGCCTGGTGGGCTGCTGCGGGATCATGCTGTTTATCTCCTTTATGGCGGCGATAAAGGTGGTGGCGGCATGACTGAGGCTTTGCGGCAGCTCTGCGGCCTGTCCCTGTTCTGCGGGATCGCTCTGGGCCTGATGCCGGAGGGGGGCGTAAAAAAAGCGGCCTCCATTGCCTGTACCGTTGTGCTGGTGATGACGGTCCTTCTGCCCCTGGGAACACTGGATGTCTCCCAATATTCCCTGGAACTGGCAAAATACAGGGAGATGGGGGAACAGCTGGAGGAAAGGGGAGACGCGGTCAGGGACAGCATGAGCCGGACAGTCATAGAGCAGGAATGTGAGGCATATATTATGGACAAAGCGGAAGCAATGGGCATTACGGTCGACACGGTTAAGGTGAGAGCGTTCTGGAGCAGCGAGGGCGTTTGGGTGCCGGAATCGGCGGAGATACGGTCCGCTTGTACGGAGAGGGAGAGAAAGCGTCTGTCCGATGTGATCTTTGCGGATCTGGGGATCCCGGCGGAAAATCAGGAATGGAGCGGCAATGAATAAGACGAAGGCAATGGACCTGCTGGATAAATTCAAATATCCCCTTTTGATCCTTGTCCTTGGCGTTATTCTCATGCTGCTCCCCACAGGAAGCACAAAGAGCGAAGAGGCAGAAGGCGATGAGCGGATACAGCAGATGCTCTCCTCCGTGGAGGGCGTGGGAGAGGCCCAGGTGATCATCTCCGACAACGGGGTGGTCGTTGTGTGCCGGGGCGCGGAAAATGCCGCCGTAAGATTGGATATTATCCGGGCCATAAGCGCATATACTGGTTTTGGCTCAGACAGGATAACCATACTTAAGCTGGCGGATTAAAGTTAGGGAGGAGTAGCAAAAATGAAAAACAAGAAAAGAAACATTACGATGATCGCGGTTTTGCTGTTCGTATGCGCGGCGGTGCTGCTCAACTGGTCCTACAACAACAGGTGGGGCGAGCCGGACGCGGAGATGGTATCCGCTGAGGATGAAGCGATGGCTCAGGCCAATGCGCTGTCGGGCGAAGAGAGCGTGGCGGCAAGCTATTTTGCCGAGGCAAGGCTGACACGGCAGGTATCCCGGGATGAGGCTCTGCAGCTTCTGCAGACGGCGGCTACAGCGGAGACGGCCTCGCAGGAGACCATTGACAGCGCCATGAGCGCCATTTCCGCCATGGCGACCACCTCAATGAAGGAGGCCCAGATCGAAAACCTGCTGATCGCCAAAGAGTTCTCCGACTGCGTTGTGTACATAGGAGACGGCAAAATCACCGTGGCTGTGCCCGCGCCGGAAGAGGGCCTGAGCGAGGACGCGGTGGCAAGGATCACCGAGATCATCTGCAGCGAAACCGAATATGAGGCGTCCCAGCTGAGTATCATCCAGGTAAAAGCCTGATCTGTCCTGTTATCCCGCCGCCCGGATTATGTCCGGGAGGCGGGATAAGTTTGTATATTCAGGGGAAATTCAATAATTATACTTTATTTTTTCCCGGCAACGTGGTAGAATACCGTGAAATCATATAGGAGGATTACCATGAGCGACAATTATATTACCTGCCAGGAGGAAAACGGCAGCATCAATATTTCCGAAGAAGTGATCTCCAGCATGGTTCGCACGGCCATATCCGAGGTGGAGGGCGTTGCCGGACTTGCCAATACCGCCGGCGCGGAGTTGGCCGAGCTGATCGGCCTGAAGACCGTATCCAGAGGGGTAAAGATCCAGTTCGTGGATAATCAGATCGTGGTGGACGCCATTATCACCGTGTGCTACGGCTGCAATATTGTCAAGGTGGCCCAGAGTGTGCAGGAGAAGGTCATGAACGTCATTTCTTCCACCACCGGTTTTGAGCATTCTCAGGTGAATGTCCATGTTTCCGGCATTTCCTTTGAGAAGTAAAGGTCTGGAGGAACGGATATGACAAGGACCACAGCACGGGAGATCGCCATACAGCTCAGCTTTGCCGCAGCCGCCAACGGCATGGAGGCGGCGGAGCTTCTGGACGATTTCTTTTCCGAGGAACACTATGCCAGCCTTGCGGCAGAGGACGAGCTGTTTGCCGAAGTTCCCGATAAAAAGCAGATGGCCTATATCCGCCGTCTCACCGGCCTGATCGCGGAGAACAGAAGCGAGCTGGACGGCTTTATCGAGCGCTATTCCAAGGGCTGGAGGGTGGAGCGCATCTCCAAAACGGCGGCCGCCGTTCTGCGCTGCGCCATCTGCGAGATCCTTTACATGGACGATATCCCCAACGCCGCCGCCATCAACGAGGCGGTGGAGCTGGACAAGGGCTATGACGAGCCGGATACCGTCGCCTTTGTCAACGGTGTTCTGGGTGGCTTCGTCAGAGGCGAGCTGGGTGTTCAGCTCGAACAGCCTGAACAGCAGTAAGATGGAAAAGCAGACCTTCACCGTAACGGAGCTTAACAACCGGATCAAGAATCTGCTGGACTGTGACCCCCTTCTTGCGGATGTGTGCGTGAGAGGGGAGCTGTCAAACTATAAGATCTACCCCTCAGGCCACCACTATTTCACCCTGAAGGACAGCGAGAGCAGCCTGCGCTGTGTTATGTTCAAAAGCAGCGCTTCCAGGCTTCGCTTTCGTCCGGAGAGCGGGATGGGCGTCACCGCCTTTGGCCGGGTTTCCGTCTATCCCCGGGACGGGGCGTATCAGCTGTACTGCAATGCCCTGATGCCGGAAGGCACAGGGGACCTGCAGGTGGCCTTTGAGCAGCTCAAAGCCAAGCTCTCCGCGGAGGGCCTGTTTGACCCTGCCCATAAAAAGCCCCTGCCCCAGTTTCCGGAACGTATCGCCATTATCACCTCATCGGCCGGCGCGGCTGTACACGATATGATCCGTATTCTGGGCCATCGCTGGCCCATGACAAAAGTGCTGCTTTTGCCGGTCAGGGTACAGGGCACGGAAGCCCCGGCAGAGATTGCCGGAGCCATCCGCTACGCAAACGAGTTTAAGGTGGCGGACCTGATCATCACCGGCCGGGGCGGCGGCTCCATCGAGGACCTGTGGGCCTTTAACGACGAGCGGGTGGCAAGAGCCATCTATGCCTCCCAAATCCCGGTCATTTCCGCTGTGGGACATGAGCCGGATGTGACCATCTCGGACTATGTGGCCGACAGGCGGGCTTTCACGCCTTCAAACGCGGCGGAGATCGCCGTGCCGGATAAAAATGAGATGCTGGATGTGCTGAGAAGCTATGATATCCGCTCTGCCCAGGCCATGACAAAGCTGCTGGACAGGCTGAAGGAGCGGCTCAGCAGTCTGGAGAGCAAAAGGGTTCTGTCAGACCCGTCCGTATACATTGACAATAGGCGCATAGAACTTGACCACGGGAGAGACCGGCTCATCTCCGACCAGGAGAGGGTGCTCTCAGCCAAAAAGCAGAGCTATGTGCGGCTTGCCGCGTCTCTTGACGCCATGAGCCCCCTGCGGGTGTTGTCAAGAGGCTACGCGATTGCTTCAAAGCAGGACGGAGAACCCGTGCGGTCGGTTAAAAGGCTTGAAGCCGGAGAACATATTTCCCTGCGCCTTGCCGACGGCAGCGCGGATTGTCTGGTGGAATCCGTTTCGGACAAACGATAGGAGAGAGCTATGGCTGCAAAAAAACTCAGTTTTGAACAGTCCCTTGCCAGACTGGACGAGATTGTGCGCCATCTGGAAAAGGGTGATCTGCCCTTGAAGGAATCCCTGACCCTTTTTGAGGAGGGGACAGCCCTGATTAAAACCTGCGGGACCATGCTGGATGAGGCCGAGCAGCAGGTGGTAAAGCTCAAAAAGGGCGAAAACCGTGAGCCTGTGGAGCTGCCTTTCGAGGGTGAACAGTGATATGACGGAAAAAGAATACAAGGCGCTTATTGACAAGGCGCTGGACGGATATTTTAAAGCCCATGAGGAGCTTCCTCAGGGCGGCCTGGCCCAGGCCATGCGTTACAGTTTGCTGGCCGGAGGAAAGCGGATCAGGCCCATGCTGGTGCTGGAATTCTGCCGGGTTTCCGGCGGGGACGTGGACGCAGCCCTGCCTGTGGCCTGCGCCCTGGAGATGCTGCATACCTACAGCCTGATCCACGACGATCTGCCCTGCATGGACAACGACGAGCTTCGCCGGGGCAGGCCAACAAACCATGTGGTTTATGGTGAGTGCACCGCCACGCTGGCCGGAGACGCCCTGCAGGCAGAGGCCTTCGGCACCATTCTCCGCAGCGGCCTGCCGGCTGACCGGCGTGCCGCCTGCGCGGAGATCCTTGCCGGGGCGGTAGGCCTGGACGGCATGTGCGGCGGGCAGTATCTGGACATGCTGGGCGAGGGGAAAAAGCTCACCGCCCGGGAATTGGACGAGATCAACAGCCGCAAGACCGGCGCGCTGCTGACGGCCGCCTGCCAGATGGGCGTTGCCGCCGCAGGCGGGAATGAGAAGATGCTGGAAGCGGCGGGCATGTTCGGCGCGGGTCTTGGCATGGCTTTTCAGATCAGGGACGACATGCTGGACGTCCTCAGCACCGAGGAAGAGCTGGGCAAGCCCATCGGCTCCGACGCCCAGGAGTGCAAAAACACTTATATGGCGCTTTACGGCCAGGAGGAGTGCGCCCGTATGGTCAACAAGCTCACCGATTACGCAAAGAGCGCCCTCAACGGCGTCTTTGCGGATACCGGCTTTCTGTGCGGCCTTGCGGATTCCCTTGCCCTAAGAAAAAAATAAAGGAAGGTATTTATACGCCCTTCTGAAATCAGGGGTTTGATTTGAGTATACTGGATAAGATCAATTCATCAGATGATGTAAAAAAATTGAATGCTGATGAACTGCGTCCGCTCTGTGACGAGCTGCGTTCTTTCATTATCGAAAGCGTATCCCATACCGGCGGTCATCTTTCTTCCAATCTGGGGGCGGTGGAGCTGACTGTGGCTTTGCACCGTGTGTACGATACCGCCTATGACAGAATTGTTTTTGACGTAGGACATCAGAGCTATTCCCATAAAATCATAACCGGCCGGAGAGAGGCATTTTCCACCCTGCGCCAGCACGGTGGTCTTTCCGGCTTTCCCAAGCCCTACGAAAAGGAAGACGACGCCTTTATTGCCGGGCACGCGTCCAATTCCGTGTCGGTAGCGCTGGGCATGGCCAGAGCCAGGACTCTGGCCGGCCAGGATTACGATGTGGCGGCCATTATCGGCGACGGGGCGCTCACCGGCGGCCTTGCTTATGAGGGGCTTTCAGACGCCGCTGCCAGCGGCGAGCCCATGGTCATCATCCTCAATGACAACAACATGTCCATCAATGAGAATGTGGGCGGTATGGCAAAGCTTCTGCAGGACATGCGGGTGAAGCCCGGCTACATCAGCTTTAAGCGCTGGTACAGGGAAGTGTTCAGCACGCTTCCGGTGCTGTACCGGTTTAACCATAGAATCAAGGAGTGGCTGAAATCCAGACTGCTGCCGGGAAATACCTTTGGGGAAATGGGCCTTTATTATCTGGGGCCTGTGGACGGACATGATGTGAACAAGCTGGAGACAGTTCTGCGCTGGGCAAAGGATATGCGGGAGCCTGTACTGCTGCACGTGGTCACCACCAAGGGGAAGGGCTGTGCTTACGCGGAGGAGCGCCCGGATATGTACCACGGCGTAGGGAAATTTGACCCGCAGACCGGCCAGCTGGAAAAATCGGGGGACAGCTTCTCTTCCAGGTTTGGAGAATCCCTCTGCGAATTTGCAGAGCAGAATAAAATGATCGCGGCCATAACGGCCGCCATGGCCGGAGGAACCGGGCTTGACGGCTTTGCCAAACGCTTCCCGGAGCGGTTTTTCGATACGGGTATCGCGGAAGGCCACGCCACAGCAATGGCCGCCGGAATGGCAAAGCAGGGCGCAGTGCCGGTTTTTGCCGTGTATTCCAGCTTCCTGCAGCGCGGCTACGACATGCTGATCCATGATGTGGCCCTGCAGAAGCTCCATGTGGTCTTTGCCGTGGACCGGGCCGGCCTTGTAGGCAGCGACGGGGAAACCCACCACGGCGTTTTTGACGTGAACTATCTCTGCTCCGTGCCGGGGATGTCTATTCTTTGCCCTGCAAGCTTTTCGGAGCTTCACGATATGCTCCGCTATGCCATTGAAGAGATCAACGGCCCTGCGGCGGTGCGCTACCCCAGAGGCGGCGAGGGCGAATACACGTCCTCCTCCCTTGCGGCGGAGCAGATCATCCGCACCGGCAGCGACCTCACCCTGGTCTGCTATGGAACCATGGTAAACCAGGCTCTTTCTGCCGCGGCATTACTGGAAAAACAGGGGATCAGCGCGGAGATCGTCAAGCTGGGGATCATCAGGCCCAATTCCTTTGAACTGACGCTGGATTCTTTGAAAAAGACCGGCTGTCTGCTTATGGCGGAGGAGGTATGCGCTCCCGGCTCAGTGGGAGAGCAGCTGGCCGCCGCCGCTGCGGAGAGCCGGATCGTCCTGAAGGGAATAAAGCTTTTGAACCTGGGGGATGGTATCGTAACCCACGGCAGCGTGCAGGAGCTTTTGCGCGACTATGGCCTGGACGGAGAGGGGATCGCCCGCTCTGCTATGGAAATTTGTTCGGATAACGGAAAAACGCAATGAAAAAAGTCAGATTGGATCAGCTGGTCTTTGACCTGGGCTATACAGAGAGCCGGGAGAGAGCAAAGACCACCATAATGAGCGGCCTTGTTTTTGTCAACGGCCAGCGGGCGGACAAGCCCGGTATGCCGGTGGCCCCTGACGCGAAGATCGAGGTCAGGGGAGAGGCCATACCCTTTGTCAGCCGGGGCGGCTTTAAGCTGGACAAGGCGCTGAAGGTCTTTCCGGTGGACCCTGCCGGAAAAACCTGTATCGACTGCGGCGCCTCTACCGGCGGCTTTACCGACGTGCTTTTGCAGCACGGCGCGGCGAAGGTGTACGCTGTGGATGTGGGCTACGGCCAGCTGGCCTGGAAGCTGAGAAACGACGAGAGAGTCGTAAACCTTGAACGCACGAACCTGAGATATATCACCGAAGAGCAGATCCCTGAACAGCTTGACCTTGCG
>JALFOM010000077.1 GCA_022782265.1 Clostridiales bacterium
AAGGAGCCGCTCTTGATGTCGATGATGGTGCCGCTCATCTTGGGGGGCACCATGATCTTATGGAGCACCACGGAGGTCTCGGGCACGGTGCCGATGACATCGCCGCCGATGACCTTGTCGCCCACCTGGACGGTGGGAGTGAACTCCCACTTCTTCTCATGGTCCAGGGCGGGGACCTCCACACCGCGGGTGATGCAGGCGCCCACCTTTTCCACGATCTTCTCCAGAGGACGCTGAATGCCGTCGTAAATGCCCTCGATCATGCCGGGGCCCAGCTCCACGCTCATGGGCGCGCCGGTGGTGACCACCTCAGCGCCGGGGCCCAGGCCGGAGGTCTCCTCATAGACCTGGATGGAGGCGGTGTCCCCTTTCATAGTCAGGATCTCGCCGATCAGACGCTGGGGGCCCACACGGACCACGTCGGACATGTTGGCGTCCGCCAGGCCCGTGGCCACAACCAGCGGTCCGGAAACTTTAACAACTTTACCGCTCAAACTGTAAAACCTTCTTTCATCAGATTCGCGGAAGGACTGCCGCGCTTTGCGCGGACTGCTTTAGAGGATATCCGCGCCCACCGCGCGTTCGATGGCCCGCTGGATATTGTTTTTGCCGATGCCCAAGGAGCCCTCCCGGCCCGGGATCAAAATGATGGCGGGCCGCAGCTCATCCTTGTAGCGGGAGATCACGTCATCCATGTCCTTAGCCAGCTGCTCCGTGAGATAGATCACGGCACAGTCGGTTTTGGCCAGCTCCTTCACTTTCTCCTTGGCCTCATCCACAGAGGTGACCGGATAGGTATCCAGGCCCAGAGCACGGAAGCCCATGACAGACTCCCAATCGCCGATCACGGCGATGCGATACGTTGTAGCCATACTCAACCTCCCGCCTTACACATAGCTGGCCCGCAGCCGGGAACGGACCACATCCGCCGGCAGGCCGGTACTGCGTCCGATGAGAAGGATGCGCAGATTGGTGTACTCCGTCTCTCTGGCCGCCAGATATCCCACCAAAGGCGCTTCTCCGAAGGGGATGAACTGGGCTCCCGCCAGATAGTCGCCCACAGCATCGTCACAGAGCTTTTCAAACTCCGTCAGGGGACCGCCGCTCAGCGCCTGGGCACCGGCCTCCGCCGCAGCCCGGAACCGGGTGGACTGGTAAAGCTCCTTCAGGCCGCTGCCCTTTCCGGCGCTGACCTTCAAAATGGCGTCCTCCGCCACCTCACCGCCGGCAAACAAAATGCCGGCAAGGAAAGTCTCGTTCTTCCCCATTCGGATGGTGCGGACCAGAGAGCGCAGGTTGGCCGCGTCGATCTGGGCCTTTACATAGCCGTGCAGGAACGCGCTTCCGGTAGTCTCCGCCACGGCGTCCATGTCCTTGTAGCACCAGCGGTCCAGAACGATGTCGCTGAGCTGGGGGTCACGGGTGGTCTCCAGCACCTCCCGGGCCTCCGCCGCGGCGGAAGCCACCATGGGCGGCAGGTTTTCCAGCTCGCCGCTCTGGAGGGCTTTTTTCAGCTCCGCCGTGGAAACACGGCCCATGTCCATCAGCATATGGTCAGGGCTCACGCCCATGGCGCCGGCCTTTAAAATGGCCTTTACATTGTGATAATCATACTTCAGCTTAAAAATATCGATATACCTGGGATCCGGCACACTGTCCGCCAGATCGGCAAGGGTCTCCTCCCGGGAAGCGGACAGCGCCGCGTCCAGAGATTCCGGGTCCGTGGCGTGGAGCTCGGGATAGCCGCTCTCCTGCAGGAGCTTCAAGGCCTCCTCATCCGTGCGGGCCTCCAGGACCTGCTCCATGCGCTCCCGGGTCAGCAGGCCGTTTTCCATGGCCTTGATCCGGGCGGAGATCGCCAGGTAATCGGTGTCTTTGATTTTTTTTCGCAAGACACTTCCTCCTTGTCAGATCTCAGAAAACAGGCGCTTTGCCACCTCTCCCGCGGTCTCCGTCTTTTGCAGACGTACCAGGGTATCGAAGGAACAGTTGACTTCCACCTTGCCGTCAGAGAGGATGAAGCCGCCCTTCAGGGGCCGGGTCTCCTCCGACAGCGTCAGCTTGCCGCCGTTCAGCTGCGCATTGGCCGCGCGGACAGCGGCCTCGCCGATGCGCTTTTTCTCCTCCGGTGCGAAGATCACGGCGCCGCGGCCATTGGGAGCCGCCTGGACCAACAGGTCCGCCACCGTCTTGACATACTGCTCGTCCGGCATGGAGCACAGCTTCTCCAGAGCCAGGTCGTAAGCCTTTTCCACCATTTCCTGTTTGGCGGCCAGGCCCACCTTCCGGGCTTCCATCTGCGCCGTGCTCACCAGACGCTCCTCCCGCTCCGCGGCGGCCTTCTGGTTTTTGGCCGTCAGCTCGGCGGCTTCGTTATTCGCCTGGGCCTGATAGCGGTCGGTGATGTCATCGGCCTCCGCCCGGGCGTCGCCCAGGATGCGGTCGATCTCCGCCTGTGTATCTGTCTCGATGCGCTGGGTGATTTTTTCGATTCCGTTCATGATTTTGTACTACCACCTTTCTGATGTGGTAAGTGCATCACAGGGCGTTCATCAGCAGCAGGATGGTGGCCAGCAGAGACAAAATGGCATAGAACTCCACGATACCGCACAGGATGATGCCCTTGGTGGCCTCGTCGGGACGCTTGGCGACGATGTTGATGGAAGCGGCAGCCACGCGGCCCTGGAAAATGGCGGACAGCCAGCCGCCCAGCGCGATGGGCAGGCAGGAGACAAAAATGGTCAGGCCCTGGGAAACAGTCAGACTCACCATACCGCTGCCGCCGAACACGCCCATGGTCAGCAGCACGAAGAACCATGCCACCATGCCGTACAGGCCCTGGGTGCCGGGCAGCACCTGCAGGATCAGGCACTTGGAGAAGTTTTCGGGAGCCATGCTGATGACGCCGGTAGCGGCTTCACCCACCATGCCGGTGCCCTTCGCGGAGCCAATGCAGCACAGGCCGACGGCCAGAGCCGCGCCCAGGAATGCCAGACCAGTACCACCAAATAATTCAAAAAAAGCAGCCATGTCAATGTTCCTCCTTGATTACATCTACATATTTTGTTTGAATTGCCAGGGGCTTGTAGGGCTTGCCGCCCTCCTCGTAAAAACGGTTGAAAAATTCCAGGCACTGCAGGCGCAGGTCGTGGACATAGCAGCCCAGCAGGTTCAGCGCCAGGTTCAGTGCGTTGCCGATCATGGAAATGATGATAAACAAGATCACGTTGCCGAAGGTGGCCGCCAAGGTGTTGAACACCTGGGCGATCACGCTGCCGGACAGCATCAGGGCCATGAGGCGGACATAGGACAAAATATCGCTGAAATAGCCGGTGACGCCGTTATAAACCAGGCCCACCAGCTTGGTCACCTTGCCGAAGCCCTTGGCCTCCCGGGTGCCGCCGAACACCAGCATCAAAATGCCGATCACCAGCACCACAGGGACGCCCTTCACCGTGCCGATGCCAAAGATCGCCAGCACGGTGCCGCCCAGAATGATCCACCAGGTGAACTCGTCGAACAGGGCGTCGATATACTGGCCCCTGCGGAACTTCTTCACAACGCTGACGCCCATGCCGGTGAACACCTGGATCACGCCCAGCACCAAAGAGCCCAGCATGATGGCCACCGTGTCGTTCAGCGGCGTAAAGAGCGCCGGCATTTCAAAGGTGCTGTTGGGGTTGATGACTTTCAGGATCTGCGGGATAAAATCTCCGAAGAAGCCGCCGGTCATGGCGCCGACGATAAACGTGCTGATGCCGCACCAGAACACCAGCTCCATAAAGTTGCGGGTCCCTTCCCGGGGCTTGCTCTTTTTCAGCACGAACAACGCACCCAGGACCATCAAAATGCCATACGCCATGTCCGCCATCATGATGCCGAAGAACAAGATGAAAAACGGCGCCATCAGCGGGTTGGGGTCCACGCTGTTGTAGGCGGGCAGGGAGTACATCTCCGTCACCACGTTCATGCAGCGGCTGAAAATGTTGTTTTTCAGCTTCACCGGCACCTGGGGATATTCCTCCTCCGTGGGGTCCTCAGACTCCCAGGCGCAGCCCAGCCGGTCCAGGAAGGCACTCACCTGCTTCATGGTATCCGCCGGGGCCCAGCCCTCGAAAAAGAGGATGGTCCCATCTGTCAGCAGCCGCTCCGTGTTGGTCTCCCGGTCCGCGTCAGCATTGAGCCGGTCGGCATAAAGCCGCAGAGCGTCTTTGGCCTCCGCGCTCTGGACGATCTCCTGTGTGGCGCGCTCTTGTGCCTCATGGTTTTCCGCTAACTGACGGGACAGCTTGTCCAGGTTTTCCGCCGCGGTCCCCTCAGTGCCCTGGAACGTCACGACACTGAAATTGCGGGGGCGCAGGATCTCCATCGCCGCCGCTTCATCCGCTTTGTGACAGATAAGCAGGCAGTAGCTCTGCTGGCGGTCACTGCTGATCTCATAGAACGCAGCGGCCAGCTCCCTCAGCTCCGCCTTGACCGCCGCCGTATCGGTCCCAGCCGGACAGACGCCCATCCGGTAGACCACATGTGCGGTCCCCTCGGCATCCAGCGGCATGTCCAGCGCCTTCCACGGCGCCAGGGACGCCTGCCTGGCCAGCAGCCGGCTCTCCTCGCTTTGCAGGCGGGAGATCGTCTGGAGCAGTTCTCCGACTCTCCGGCTCACCGTCCTGGCCTGCTCCACAGCTCCTCTTCCCAGAAACTCCTCTTCCGAAACGGGCTGCCGCTGCATGAACATTCCGTCCTTGACCTGGGCATACTTTTTAATAGCCGCCAGGGCAGTGTTCACATCCGCGATCTCGTTTCGGGTGGACACCAGCCGGGAACTCTCCCGCTTTAAAAGGGCCGCCCAGGCCGGGTCTGCCAGCTTGCCGTCCGGCTCGCTGATCTCCACACAGCCCAAGTGCAAAAGCCCTCTCAAAAGCTCGTCCCGCTGGCTGGCCATGGTCATGACGCGGAGTTTCTTCATTTTTACAATGGCCATATCAGTGTTTCACAACCCTTCCGACAATAAACTCCGCGGCCGCCTCCATATGCTTGTCCGCCATCTGCCGCAGCCCGTCAGCTTCACGGGACGCACCGGCGTCGATCTCAGCGGCACGCTTCGCCGCCCGCTCCTCCGCCTGGCGCAAAAGGGTCTTCCCTTCCTCCGCCGCATCCGCGCGCACTTGCTGCAAGAGCGCAAGGCCCGTCCGTTCCGCATCGGCGACGATCTGTCTTGCCTCAGCTTCCGCGGCCAACCTGCGCTCCTTGCTTTTCTGTTCCACTTCCGTGACTTTTTCGATTGCTTCCAGGGACATCCGTATCTCACCTTCTCTCCTGTACAGGAAACTCTCTCACCGTTCCTCTATCCTATCACTGCCGCGCCGCGCAGGCAACGGACAAATCCGCGGGAGTGTCACACATCCCATGAATACAATTGCCCACCCGAGGCGGTCAGCTCACAGCATCAGTATAGGGCACCTTGCTCATCTCTGCAAGAATTATTTTCGTAGGAAATCGTTTTCTTCCATTTGCACAAAAGTTATCTTATCTTTTTGTAAATAATGAAACGCAAACGTGTACGTGTATTTTCGCAAACGTATTCTCTTCCTATTTTTGTTTCCATTTTTGTTTTATTTTTAACAGCTGAGGGCACTTCTATACGCCTTTTCCGGGCAGGGCCTGCTTTCCTGCTCAAAAAGCGTATTTTCCAGCGGAGGCGCTTTTATGTTTCCTGCAACGTCAAAGGAGCCGGACTGTATGTCCGGCTCCTTGGCACCTTTTATCCGTTCTGGCCGCTGTTCTGCTCCAAGAGCTTTTCAAGCTCCTTGAGTTCCACGCCGGCCTGGTCCATGGCCCGGGGCAGTTGGGTCAGATTGACCTCCACTTTTCTCAGCTCGCCCGTCACATGGGCCGCTGTACTATTAAATGTATGCATCAGCGCCTGATACTGGGCGCGGAAGGTCTCCACAGTCCGGCGCATTTGAGCCTGGGAGGCTGCCTCCAAGTCCGCCGCCCGCTTCCGGGCCTCACACTCAATGGCGCCGATCCGCTCCCGGAACTGGGCATAGGCCTCCGCATCCGGCCGCAGCCGCTCCACCTCTTCAGACAAGCGGGCCGCCTCCGGCTCCAAAGGTTCCAGCTCCTGCCGGCGCTGGGTCTCTCTCTCCAGCTCCGCCGTCAGACGGCTGCGTTCCACATCCATGGCATCCAGCCGAGTCCTCAGCCCGTCTACCTGAAGCCGCAGCGCATCGACCTCCGCCTTCAGGCTCTCGTTCTCTTGCCGGAGCTTTTCCTGTACAGCGGCGGAATCCCGGGCGTTTTTTTCGATATAATCAATGACGTCTTGCTTTGCAAAGCCACCGAATGTAACGGTCTTAAAGGTGTTGTTCTCCATAAGCCCACCACTTTCTTCTTTCTGTCACGTGCTACTTTAGCACAGAATGCGTGCTTTTACAAGCCTCTGAAAAAAGTGAAAATTTTTTCAAAAAACTCTTGCATTTTTCTTTGAGCCGTGCTATTATAACTAAGCTGTCTGTGAGACATGCGCCGTTAGCTCAGCTGGATAGAGCGTCTGGCTACGGACCAGAAGGCCGGGGGTTCGAATCCCTCACGGCGTACCAAAAG
>JALFOM010000122.1 GCA_022782265.1 Clostridiales bacterium
TCATAGAGAGTCTGAAGCGAAGTGATCGTTCCTGCCTCAGGAATATTGCTGCCCATGCGGTACCATTTCGCAAAATCGCCGGAGAACAGTTCTTTACTGATCTCGACAAACTTTTCCGCATCTTTAAAACCGGCCCCCGGAAGATCAAACAGCTTGGTCATTGCCTCAAGACGCTTTTCCCAAGAGAGCCCATACCAGCTTTTCAGGCATTTGATCATATCGCTTTTTTCATCAACAGCAATATGCTCCACGTCGTTCATATCCAGAACCAGGAAATCTTTGGACAGATAGCCTTCATCAACACCGTAGGGCAGCACAAAAATGCGTATTCCCGCTTCCTGAACCAGATCGTATATGAAATTGGGCGCCTGATAGCTGGCAAAGCCAACTTCAATGGCTAGCCTTGGCTGCATCATGGAATAGATCTGCCGGAGCAATTCCATAGACCTCAGGTTAAAAGAGCAGCCCCTTTCCAGCTTGATCAGTACCTTTTTATCCTCATAGATCGCGTTGACCGCCGCCAGGACTGCCTTTCGGTCGCCGGGCTTCATTACCGGGCAGAGGGGCTTGGGGGAAAGGGAAAAGTCTGCCGCTTCGTTTTTTTCGCGAATATCGCTCATCATCCGGTCAGTGACCAGTGGAGTGCCTAAAATCTGCTCAAGGTAGTTTGCCTTGGCAGACCCGAGTACTTCATCCCGGTCCATGATTGCCGTGCAGGAATAGTTTGTGTTGCGGCTCTTGTTTTCCGCGCCGCTGATGGACACCACATACATGGGCTGGATCGCGTTCGGCATATCGCTGCGCTTACTGAGATGCATTGGAACGTAGCGAAACGCAACAGGATAGTCATTGGCCGGCTGATCCAAATAGCCGGGGATCTCAGTGAATCCGCCGCTGATGTTGCATATGGTATCCAGAGTATGGGTCGCATTGGTTGCGCCCTGTGCTGACAAGAAGTTTAAAATACCGTCTGAAAACCCAATTGTGGTATATAGACCGTCTTTATTGGTTCCTTTAAAAATGCCATACCGTCCCATATTACGCCTCCCTCTCAGGTTTCCGCGTTGGTATTGGGCTTGGCCATCAATTTCTCTGTAAACAGCCGTGCCTTCTGTGCATAAAATTTTACAAATGTCTGGTCGTATTTCCCGGGATTTTCAAACAGTCGGCAGCGTGCCAGGGCTTCCTCAACTTCCTGCCCCTTCTGGGGATTTTGCTCTCTGTGCTGTGTCCTGTTGATATAGTAATCGTTAATCTCCAATACTTCGCTGGAGCTCAAATGGGGTTTATACTGGGAAACTGTGGGAATGCACCCGTTAACACAGAGTATCCACCGCATCAGGTTGTCAATATTTCGCGGTTCGGGGCGTTTCAGCCTGTTCTCAAAAAGATCCTGGAATGCCCTGGTGATTTTTGAAAGCAGGCTCGGTTTGTACTCCTCAAAATAACCTGCAAATTCAGGTTTTTCTCTCAGAATCCGCTCTCTGTTATCTGCAACAGTTTTCTTTACCACGTTTATTGCCGGCGCATTATAGCCGTAGGGTGAGCAGCGGAGCATAGCATGGAAGGCGTTGGGCAGGCCTCCCTGATTGTTAAAGCTCTTGCATGCAACATCGTAAATATGGTTGCTTTCTATGGCGTTCTGTTCTTTCCGGAACATGTATATCTGCTTTATGGGGTTGAGTATCCCCTTAGGCGCTGTTTCTTCCTCCGTCTCATTCTCCAGCTGATGGCATTTGGTGAACAGCAACATGGCAGGGACATACATTTTCTTCTCGCTCTCCTGAAGGAGCATTTTCTGGAACTCATCTGCCCACTTGCAGGTATCGTCAATGATCTGTGAAGGCGTCCGCCGTACATAATCACCGTTTTCATTTTTCACTTCCAACATGGCCTCATCGCCGTTTGCTGCTCTCTCCACTGTGGAAGTGTCCAGGCAGACGACAAAGGTGTCACAGGCCGTGGCCACGGCAAATTTGTCGTAAATGTCCTGGGTCTTCAGCTTTCCTCCCATTACACAAAGTTCTCCCGGAAGGTCTGTGAGGGTGAGAATTCGGTTAACGGTCTTCTCTCCGACTTTGCTTCTGACCAGCAGCGTGGAGCTGTATGCATCTTCGCGCTTACTGACAGCAGTTTTTTCCGGAGCAATGCCGTCGTTATAGCAGTCCAGTTCATTTTTCAGTCTGGGGCTGGGGGCAAGATGATCCACATTTTCAATGCAGTCCAAGGTTGCAGCACCTGTCCAGATGTTGCTCCCCATATCGTTTCTCATGTGATTGCATGCGTAATGGGTCAGGGCCAAAATTGTGCTGGTTTTGCCAGAGGATTGATAGCCGAGGAATACCACGGACCTGTGCTCCGCAGTTCCGGCGTGTTCAAAAATGCTCTCTCCGCATCTGGGACATACCCTGTTATTGTGCATCGGAATACTGTGGCCTTCCGAAAAGGCAGCCACACCGGTAAGAACGTCATTTCCTTTGTCATCTTTTTCGTTGACAGGCGTCACGGAAAAAGAGAACTGATCGTTTTCCACAAAAAGCGTCCGCAAGATGCGCAGGTCATCCAACACCCTCTGTTTGGTGAACGCAGCGTTATCTACAGTAATATCTTTGGCAAGGAGGGCTTCAATGGCCTTAGGAGTTGGCTTTTCAACAGGCAATTGCTCATCAGGCGCTTCCTGATCCGAATCGTCGTCATCGGTATCATCTGAACTCCAAAAAACATCATCATCGTTTTTTTGCTGCTGGGCAGACTTTGGCTGCTGTAGCAAACCTTCGCTGATAAACTCTTCTATGTCCTGCAGGGTAAGTCCGGCAACGCGGGAATCATCCAGATTGTTTTTTTCCGCCATATAGCCCATGATGTCCTGCAGAGACAGCGCGCAGTGTGTCCTGTTGTTCTCGCCCTGCGTTCCGGAGCCGATCAACGCAAGAAGCTCCTCTTCCGTCAGACGGAATTTCAGAATGTTGAATTTTTTATCAACAGTCCCTGTCAGCAGCGGCTGAAGATCAAAAAGCACAGTTTTGTTGCTCACCTTTGACGCACAGTGAGTGCAGTAATACTCATATGCCATTGAATTATCCCCTTATTATGTCCTGTCTTTCTCTCCGTCGCCGGTTTTCGTCCCGGCTAAAACTTGATTCATCCAATGAAGAAGCGTTTGCTCCAACATCTTTCATCGGCTTTACAGGTCGTAAACCTTGCAAAAATACTTATCCCCTATGAGCACCACATCATTTCCGCATTCAGGGAGCAAAAACCGGATGTTTCCATCTGTCCCGGAAGGCAGGCCGGTTGGCACTTTGTACTCCACGCCTCCGGCATTGTCCCGAACCCAAAGTCTCGCTGTGGGAACAGAAGACGACAGGCAGATCTGGCCGCTGCGCTTGAGATAGTTCACTGATTTTTTCTCTGATAAGCCGTATTCCAGCCGGGTTTTTCCATCGTTCTGTCGGATCTCCAGCACAGCAGTGTCCGGATAATTGATCAACTGAGAATCCGATGTAAAATTTTCGAACTCCGGTTCATCCGATTTGGTCAGCAGCACCCGGCGGAACTGCACATCGTTTGGTCTTCTGATATACTGCATTGTCTATCCTCCTATCATGTATTGAAGGATTTCGTTGTCAAAATTGAAAAAGCAGGCGTGGATGGCTTTGATCTCCGCGTCGTCCAGACTCCGCAGACCGCCGTCTTGCTCCGAAATATAATAGGAATCGTTGCCGCAATACTGATCAAGCAGCTGCTGGTCGCTTGTCTGCCGGCAAAGGATAAACCTGTCCGTCCTGCCGTTTCCGGCCGCCGGATTAAAGCATGCTTCCATTCTGGTTCCTGCTTTTGCCACCATTTGGAGGAAGCAGTCCCTGTCGATCATCCTGCCCAGCTCGTTTTTACACAGTTTTCTCTGCTCTTCCAGCTTTTCCTTTTCTTTTGGATATTCCGGCAATCTGCGCCCATAGGCTTCCTTCAGCGCACCAACCCGGCCCATTTTTGCCTCATGCAGTCCCTGCTCAAGGCGGCCCTGCAAATACTGGCCGATCTGCTCCTGGAATTTATCCTGTTCACTGTACAGAAACGCCGGAATATCCGGGTTCCTGACTGCTTCGTCATTGACGCTCAATGCCCTGTCCACTGCGTTTTTATCCAGCATAAAGTTGATTCCGGCGTTTGCCTGGGCAAAAAGCCGGTCAAGAGCTTTGTTTGCCGCGGCCTCGTCCAGCGAAAATGCCTCTCTGATTTGGGAGATCAACCGGTCCCCGGTCATTTTCAGGGCGTTGCCGCTCTGCTCCCGGGCACTGTTGTATTGCACGCTCCGGTTCCGGGCTGCTTTTTTCTTTTCACACCAGCCTTCAACGACCAGCCCGGGGTGAAGCGGCTGAGACTTACTGTTGATGATAAAGCGTTTTTTCCCGTCCTCTTCCAGTTCCTTCAGACTGTTGTTCAGGCAGCTCCTCACCTCCAGGTCACCCCTATCGCTGAGTCTCTCCTGGATTTCCGCCAGCTTTGCCTGGCAGGCGGTGAGCTTTTCATG
>JALFOM010000101.1 GCA_022782265.1 Clostridiales bacterium
GGCTTGACGCAGTTGTTGGGGCAGCCGCCAACGGCGATCTTGAACTTGTGGGGCAGCTTTACCTGGTCCCAGCCCAGATAATAGTCCTCGTGAATCTTTTTTGCCAGCGCCTGGGTGTCGTAATTGCCGTATACGCAGGTGGTGCCCTTGCAGGCTGTCACCGGGCGGACCTTGCCGCCGGTGCCGCCGAAACGCATACCGTGGTCGGAGGCAAACTGCCGCGCTTCGGGTATTTTTTCAAAGGGGATTCCGGGTATCTCCACCGCAAGGCGGCTGGTGCAGATGAGCTTGCCGTTTCCAAAAGTGTTTGCAAGCTCCGCCATGTCCTTGAAATTTTCCGCGGTGAACACGGTTCCCGGGGCTACAATTCTGCCGGAAAACAGCTCCGTCCCCCGGTTTAAGAGAAAGCCCTGGGCCTTTACCGCTGTAATATCGGCTGCTTTGAGTTTTGCCATAAAATCCTCCGTCCTTTCCTTCATGTATCCAATATTATACCAAAGTGTCGAATCATATACAAGATTTTCCGCAGGGTAAGCAGGCAAAGTTGTTTTTTCGATTTGCTGTGCAAAAGTACTTGTAAAAATTTTTGTTTTTACTATAATATGTACTATCATTTTGTTTTCAAGGAGTTGACGGAAATGCTGCCGGAAAAAAGTCTCGCCTGGGGGCAGAGTAAGAGTTGTATAAGGGAGCTTGCGGCCTACGGCACCGCCCGCAAGGCGGAGATCGGGAAGGACAAGGTCTTTGATTTCAGTATCGGCAATCCCAGCGTCCCTGCGCCGGACTGCGTGGCGGAGGCCATTTCTGCACTGCTGAAGGAGGACAGCCTGGAGCTTCACGGCTACACCCCCGCATCGGGCCGGATGAGCTTTCGCACTGCCATTGCGGAGGACCTGAACCGCCGGTATCAGGCGGGGGTCAGCGCCGACATGATCTATGTGACCTGCGGCGCGGCGGCGGGCCTCTCCTCCTGCACCCACGGGCTGCTTCTGCCCGGTGAAGAGGCTGTGACCTTTGCGCCCTTCTTCCCGGAGTATACGGTGTTCACCGAGGCGGCAGGCGGCAAGCTGGTGTCCGTTCTCCCCGCCGAAGGGCTTCAGCCGGATATGGCAGCCTTTGCAGCGGCGCTGAACGAAAAGACCAAGCTGGTAATCATCAACACGCCCAATAACCCCTCCGGCGTTGTTCTCTCGGCGGAAAGCCTGCAGAGCATCGGCGATATCTTGCGCCGGGCGGAGGAAAAATACGGCCATACCATCTACCTTGTCTCCGACGAGCCCTACCGGGAGCTGGTCTATGACGGGGTACAGGCCCCCTGCGTGATGCATTTCTATGATGATACCATCATCTGCTACTCCTTCAGCAAATCCCTGTCCCTCCCCGGCGAGCGCGTGGGCTATCTGGCCGTGAGCAGCCGTATGGCGGAGAAAGAAAAGGTGTTCGCTTCCATCGCCGGGGCTGCCCGCTCCTGCGGCTATGTGAACGCCCCCAGCATGATGCAGCGGGTGATAGAAAAGTGCCTGGGGCAGACGGCGGATATCTCCCAGTACAAACAGAGCCGGGACCTGCTCTATGGCGGCCTTACCGCCCTGGGCTTTGACTGCGTAAAGCCCGACGGGGCCTTTTATCTCTTTATGAAGACCCCGGAACCGGACGCCAAGGCCTTCAGCGAGAGGGCCAAGAAGTTTGAGCTTCTGCTGGTACCCAGCGATGATTTCGGCCTTCCCGGCTATGTGCGGATCGCCTACTGCGTCTCCCCGGAGATGATTCAGCGCTCTATGCCGGCCTTCAAACTTCTGGCGGAGGAGTACGGATTATAAAAATAAACCGAAGGGCCATCACCACGAAGCCACCCCGATTGAAACGGGGTGGCTTCGTGGTTTCCGATGCAATCCGGGACCGCCTTTGTCCGGCAACTTGGAATTTGATGCAGCAGCGTTCTGCGGCAAGCCAAAGCCTTCTCCCTTGAGAGGAAGCGATGAGCGCTCCCGCGCCAGTGCGTCAACTTCCGATTATCCTGCTTATTTTGCGCCCAGTCCCGGTTTTTTATATGATCAGCCCGTATTTTTTCACCAGGGGCAGCAGCTTTTCCTCGGGCAGGCCGCCGTCATACAATGCCCGGCCCTGATAGATGCGCAGGGCCTGCTCCAGCAGCTCTGCGTCCTCGCAGCGGATGCACAGGGGCCTTGTCAGCATACAGCGGCAGTCGGACAGGTTGTCCAGCTCCTCCGCCTTTTCGATGGAAAGCGTAATCAGCTCCCCTTCCTCCTCCAGCGCGTCGCTGAGCCGGTCCTCCAGCTCCTCGTCACAGGGCAGAGCCTCACCGCAGGCAACGCCGGGATCCAGCAGGAACACCCGATCCTCAGTGGCGCAGGGCAGCAGCTCCGGGTGCAGCGGCGCGGGGGCGGCGGGCTTCAGGCCCTTCAGCTTCTCCGCCAGGGCGGCGATATGGCCCTCGTCGGTGCCGCAGCAGCCGCCGAAGATGCACACGCCCGCATCCGCCATCTCTCCGGCCAGGGCGGCAAACTCCGTCGGCGGGCAGTCGTACACCGTCTCCCCGTCAAGGACTTGGGGAAGTCCCGCGTTGGGCTTTGCAATCAAGGGAACGCAGGCATATTCCCGCAGCCGTTTGAGCTGCGCCAGCATCTCCTCCGGGCCGGTGGAGCAGTTCAGGCCGAAGGCGTCCGCCCCCATGCCCTGCAAAATCACCAGGGCGGCGGTCACGTCCGTGCCGCTGAGGGTGCGCCCGTGCTCATCGCAGGTGAAGGAGACAAAAACCGGCTTCCGACTGACGCTTTTTACCGCCAGCAGTGCCGCCCGGGCCTCCGCCACGGTCATCATGGTCTCAATGACGAACAGGTCCACCCCGGCCTCTTCCAGAGCCGCGGCCTGCTCGGTATAAACGTCCACCAGTTCCTCAAAGCTGGTCTCCCCCAGGGGATAAAGGAACAGTCCTGTGGGGGCAATGTCTCCGGCCACCCAGGCCCGGCCCTCCGCCGCCTGCTTTGAAAGCGCAGCAAGACGGAGGTTAACCTCCCTGACCTTGCCCAGCAGCCCGTGGCTCTCCAGCTTCACCCGGTTCGCGCCGAAGGTGGGGGTGTAGATCACCCGGCTGCCCTTCTCCACATATTCCCGCTGCACCCGGACAATCACCTCCGGGTTCTCCAGAATCCACTGCTCCGCGCATTTGCCGCCGGTATAGCCCCGCTTTTGCAGCTGGGTGCCGGTGGCGCCGTCCAATATAAGGGGAAATCTCAGTTCCATGCTTCATCCTCCTCGCCAAACATCATGTGCTCCGGGTAGAGCCGGTTGAAAGCCTGATTGCCCGAAAGCTCAAGGTATTGGCATTTTTCTTTTATTTTCAACAGTTGCTCCCGCTTCTTCCCGTCCAGCAGGGCCTGGGCAGCCCCGGCCAGGGCGCTGTTTCCTATACTTACCGTTTTGTCCTTCAGACAGTCCGGCAGCATGCCGATGGCGGCGGCGCTATACGGGTCCAGATGCACGCCGAAGCCCCCCGCCAGGTAGATCCGATCCACTTCTTCCGGGCTGATCCCCGCCGTCTCCGTCAGTACGGCGATGCCCGCCGCCACCGCCGCCTTTGCCAGCTGGAGCTGCCGCACGTCGGCGGCGCTGAGGCAGACCAGATCGGTAAGATGAAAAATCCCGTTGCCGTTTTCATCCTCGGAGAGCCAGCGTTCAAAGCCCGCCGGAGCCTCATCCGGGGGCAGGAGCCGCCCGGTCTCGTCCACAATCTCCAGTTTCAGCAGCATGGCCAGCAGGTCCAGCAGCCCGGAACCGCAAATTCCATTCGCTTCTCCGCCGCCGATGACCTGAAAATCAGGGCCTCCCTGCCCCCAGCGCACCCGGCTTATGGCCCCATCCGCGCTGGCCATGCCGCAGCTGATTCCGGCCCCCTCAAAGGCCGGCCCGGAGGCCACGGCACAGCAGAGAAAACCGTCCCTGCCGCCCAGGGCCATCTCGCCGTTGGTACCCACGTCTAAAAACAGGGAACATTCGTCCTTCTCAAAAAGGCCGGAGGCCAGAAGCCCCGCCGTAATGTCGCCGCCCACATAGCCGGCCACGCAGGGCGCGCAGACCACCGCCGCATCTCTTTCCCGAAAAACCTCCCCGCCGTCAAACAGGCTCAGAGGCTTAAAGGGGGCTGCGGCAATACTCACCGGGGAAAGGCCCATAAAGATGTGCTCCATTACCGTATTCCCGGCGATGAAAAATTCGTCGATCTTCTCCCCCCGGCTCAGCTCCTCCGCCATACCGAACACCTGCTCCCGGATCAGCCCGGAGAGCCTTTTTAGCCCGTCCTCATGCTCCATAATCGTTTGGCAGCGGGTGATCACGTCCGCCCCATAGGGTGTCTGGGCGTTCCAGGCGCTTTTCACGCCCAACTCCCGGCCATCCCGCAGGTCAAAGAGCTTCACTGCCACGGTGGTGGTGCCGATATCCACGGCGGCCCCCAGGCCCTCACGGGCTTCAACGCTGCATACCGTCGCCGCGGACTCCGTGCAGATCTCGCCGCCGCTGTTTTCTTCGATAATAACCCGGCAGTCCTCTGCCGGCGTGCGGCAGGCCAGCACCTCCCGGCCGTCGCCCAGCCGGACTTTGCACTTTCCGCATGTCCCGTTGCCGCCGCAGGCGGCGCTGACCGGAAATCCGCTGCGGCGCAGAAGCTCCAGCAGGCTCTCCCCGGGCCGGGCCTCCAGCGCTCTGGTAGCGCCGCCGTATTCCACCAAAACCCTTGACATCGTCTTTCCCTTTTCCTATAATTGCTTTAGTATTTTATAGTGTTAAATTACCCTTCGTGTGCCCCTTTGTCAAGCCGATTTTACCGGAAAGGAGCTCTGTCCATGGAAGCACTGCTCTCTCTTGCCCGCCAGGCCGGGTTTTCCCAACTAACAGAGCTGGACGCGGCAGTGCTCAACCCCATGCCGGAGGTGCGGGACATGTGCTCCGCCGACCGCTGCCGGAGCTACGGAAAAAGCTGGAGCTGTCCCCCGGCCTGCGGCAGTATTGAATACGCGGCCCGGCGCATCAGCCAATACCGCCGGGGCCTGATCGTCCAGACCACCGGGGAGCTGGAAGACGAATTTGACCTGCAGGCCATCGCCGCCATTGAGGCGCGGCACAAGAAGGCCTTTCTGGACCTGGCCCGGCAGGCCCGGCTGCTCTTTCCCGGCTGCCTGCCCTTGTCCTCCGGCACCTGCTCCCTCTGCCGCAAATGCACTTATCCTGACAGGCCCTGCCGCTTCCCCGGAAAGAGGCTGTCCTCCATGGAGGCCTACGGCCTGCTGGTCAGCGACGTGTGCCAGAAGTCCGGGCTTCCCTATTATTACGGCCCCAAAACCATCACATTCACCGCCTGTATTTTGACAGATTAAGAAACAAAGGAAGGAATCACCATGGCCACACCGAAGGAAATGTTTCTGGAGCTTCTGAAGCCCGATGGGCAGCCGGAGCGGCAGCTTGTGCAGTATGAAGCCATACAGATGATGCTGCCCGACCCCATCAACGCCTATCTCCGGGGCAACCGCAGGCCCGGCACCGTCAGCGTCGACCGCTGGGGCACCACGATCCTGTTCCCGGCCGACGCGCCGGGGGCTACACCCCACATCACAGAGGAGAACAAGGTCTGCCCGGACATCACCCGCTGGCGGGAATTTGTCCACGCCCCGGACCTGGAGGCCAACTGCCAGGAGGGCTGGGAGGAGTGCCTTGAACGCAGCCGCGCCCTGGCCGGGGAGGAAAAGCTCACCGCCGGCTTTATGGGCACCGGCATTTTCGAGCAGTGCCACTTCCTTATGGGCTTTGAGGACACCCTGGCCAATCTCTATGAGCACCCCCAGGAGATGCACGAGCTGATCGACTACATCACCGACTACCGCATCCGGTATGTGAACATGCTCATTGACCGGCTCCACCCGGACGCCATCTTCTCCCATGACGACTGGGGCGCCAAGGAGTCCCTGTTCATGAGCCCGGAGATGTGGCGGGAGTTTTTCAAGGAGCCTTACCGCCGTTTCTACGGCGCTATACGCTCCCGGGGCGTCATCGCCATCCATCACGCCGACTCTTACCTGGTCCCCATCGTGGAGGATATGGTGGAGATCGGCATACAGGTCTGGCAGGGCGTTCTGCCGGAGAACAACATCCCCGCTCTTCAGGAGCAGCTGAAGGGCCGGATGGTGCTCATGGGCGGCATCGGCGCCGCCATCGACAGGCCGGACTCCACCGTGGAAGAGATCCGTACCTATGTGAGAAACACGCTGGAGACCTGCTGCCCCGGCGGGCATTTCATCCCCTGCATCACCTACGGAATTTCCGGGACTGTATTCCCCCACGTGGATCCCGTTATCAACAGTGAGATCGAAAAATATAACAGCGAGCTGCATATGCCCAGACAGAAGACCCCACCGGTGCCCCGCCGCCGGGTGGCCGCCACAGCCGCGCCCGTGGTTCAGGCAGAGGAGACCGGGGACTCCGCGCAGCTTATGGACAAGATCTCCGCCGCATTGTGCAAGGGGCAGAAGAAAAAGCTCATCCAGCTCTGTCAGGAGGCGCTGGACAGCGATATCTCCGCCCAGAGCATTCTGTCCGGCGGTCTGGTACAGGGTATGACCAGGCTGGGTGATGATTTCAGCGCAGGCCGCGCCTTTGTGCCCGAGATGCTGATGGCCGCCCGCTGCATGAACGCCGCCACCGAATTGTTAAAGCCCCTCCTTATGGGAGAGGCGAAGGCCCCTGCCGGCCGGGTCTGTCTGGGCACTGTCCGGGGCGACCTGCACGACATCGGCAAGAATCTGGTGAAAATCATGATGGAGGGCAGCGGCCTTGAGGTTATCGACCTGGGCGTGGATGTGTCCCCCGAGACCTTTGTCAGCACCGCAAAGGAGCAAAACTGCCAGATCATCGCCTGTTCCTCCCTGCTGACCACCTGCATGGGCGAGATGCGGGGCGTGGTGTCCCTTGCGGAAAGCGAGGGCATCCGGGATAAGGTGAAAATCCTGGTAGGCGGCGCGCCCATCACCCAGAGCTTCTGCGAGGAGATCGGCGCTGACGCCTACACCGACGACGCCGCCCAGGCCGCCCGCAAGGCCCTTGAGCTGCTGGGCGCATGAACGGAGGGGCCTTATGCTGACACTTGGCTTTATCGGTACCGGCAACATGGGCGGCGCGCTGGCCCAGGCCGCAGCCAAAAACGAAAATAACCGGCTGCTGCTGGCAAACCGGCACCCGGAAAAGGCTCAGCGGCTCCGGGAAAACATCGGCGGAGAGCTGACGGACAGCCGGGGCGCGGCGGCAGACGCGGACTATATTTTTCTGGGTGTGAAGCCCCAGATGCTTGAGACCCTGTTTGGCCAGATCAGGGAGACCCTTTCCGCAAGATCTGACCGCTTTGTGCTGGTGAGCATGGCGGCGGGCACTTCCATTGAAAAGGTGCAGCGCCTTGCGGGCGGAGATTATCCGGTGATCCGCATCATGCCCAACACGCCGGTCTCCATCGGTGAAGGGATGATCCTCTACGCCTGCAGCGACAACGTAACGCCGGAGGAAAAGCAGATTTTCCTCAGCGCTATGGCGGCGGCCGGGCGCTTCTCCCCGCTGGAAGAAAAACTCATTGACGCCGGCTCCGCCGTCTCCGGCTGCGGCCCCGCCTTTGTGGACCTGTTTATCGAGGCGCTGGCCGACGGCGGCGTGGCCTGCGGCCTGCCCAGAGCCAAAGCGCTGGAATTTGCCGCCCAGATGACGGCAGGCTCCGCCCGTCTGGTTTTGGAGAGCGGAAAGCACCCCGGCGAGCTGAAGGATGCCGTCTGCTCCCCCGGCGGCACCACCATTCAGGGCGTCCGCGCCCTGGAGGAGGCGGGCTTCCGGGCTGCCGTCATGGACGCCGTCATCGCCGCCTATGAGAAAAATTTTAAATTATAAAGGAAAAAGCCTGCCGCCAGCAGGCTTTTTCCCTTATTCTCTTTCCGGCGCATAGTCGCAATGGATGTATTTATGCGCCCATTTTTCATCCGTATAGTCACTGAATTCCCACATCCGGCATCCGCCGGCTGTACAGGGCCGGGACATTGCAGAGCCAGGAGACTTTCTCCTCCGGCCTCACCCCTCTCTGGGTGGAAAGCCAGTCAAGGTAGGCCTCATAGATGTACGCCGCCATAGGCGCGCCCATGCCTCTCATCCGGGCGCGTGTGTCGCCGTAAAGGATGCCGCAGGCGGTAAACAGACTCATCTGTGTGTCGTCGGAGATCAGGGCCTGGCCGCCCTGCGGCTGGTAATCGCAGATGCCCTTTTCGCCGTAACGCCTGAAAATTTCTTTGCTCCGCAAAAATTCCACCGGATATCCCAGGGCATCCCCAACGGCTCCGCCAAACAGGCTCCCCCGTATTTTGTCTCTCAACCCAAATCTTCCCTTTCTTCCAGAAGTCTTATGGCTTCCTCATATTTTTTTGCCCTTGCCAGGGCTTTTTCATTGATCTGGTCGGCGTCCAGCCGGCTCAGGTCGCTGTTGTGCCGCAGATCCGCCAGCTTGACCTTCCTGGCCACCGGGTTTTTCCCGATCTCTTTTACATACTCCATATAGGGCACAGCCTCATCATGGGTCAGCAGGGCCAGGGCCTCCATTACCTTTTGAGAAAAGCCCATCCCCGCTATATCTTCAAGGGTGACATCCGTGTCCTCCGCCACATCGTGCAGCAGCGCGGTGATCGTTGTGTCCTCATCCTCCATCTGCTCTGCCAAATGGAAAGGGTGGAACACATAGGGAAGCCCGCTCTTGTCCTTTTGCTCTTTATGGGCCTCAAAACAGAGCTTCAGCGCCTTTTTTGTATTTTCCGTATAAATCATTCGTCATCACCCATTTTATTTTACCAAAAGCAGCAGACCGGCACAAGTGTTGCCCCGCACATTGACAGAAAAGGGCGGAATCTTTATAATATTGTCCGTAATTCGTTGAAAGCAGGTACAGACCATGGAAAAGATCATCTTAGACTGCGACCCGGGTCACGATGACGCGGCGGCGATCATGCTGGCAGCGAAAAGCCCAAAGATCGAGCTGCTGGGCATCACCGTTGTTGCCGGGAACCAGACGCTGGAAAAGACGCTGCGCAACGCGCTGAACGTGGTGCAATGGCTGGGTGTGGACGTGCCGGTATACGGCGGCTGTGACCGCCCGCTTGTCCGCGAGAAGGTCACCGCCGGAGATATCCACGGCAAGACCGGGCTGGACGGACCGGTGTTCCCGCCCCTTGTGCGTGTGCCGGAGCCTGAACACGCCGTCAACTTCATCATCCGCAGCCTAATGGCCTCCGACGGGGAGATCACCATGGTCACCACCGGCCCCATGACCAATCTGGCTATGGCTCTGCGTTTAGAGCCGCAGATCGCGGAGAAAATCAAGCGTATCGTGCTGATGGGCGGCGCCTGCACCAACGGAAACGTCACCCCGGCGGCGGAGTTCAACATTTTTGCCGACGCGGAGGCTGCCCACATCTGCTTCACCTGCGGCCGCCCTGTCACCATGATCGGGCTGGATGTGACCCGCATGGTCAAGTGTACCCCGGAAGTAGTGGAGCGAATGAAAAACGTGGGCAACCGGGCTTCCGCGCTTTTTGTTGACATGATGGGCCACTTCTGCAAAACCCAGAAGGCGCTTTTCGGTTGGGACGGCGCGCCGCTCCACGACCCGGTGACCATCGCCAGCCTGATCGACCCGGCCCTTGTGACCGTAAAGCCCATGAACGTCCGGATCGAGCTGCGCAGCGAGCAGTCCTACGGCCGCACCAACTGCGACTATTTCGGCTACTGCCAGCTGCCGTCCACCGCGGATGTTGCCGTTGATATCAACGTACAGCGCTTCTGGGACATCTTTGAAGAGGGTCTTCGGAATTACAGTTGACTTTCTTTTGTACTATTTTTTTCCTCAAGCATATTCTTTCCTTGTCTGCAAACAATATCAAAGCAGAGATTTTCAGACAAAGGAGAAAGATATATGAAAGCAACCGGTATCGTCCGGAGAATTGATGATCTGGGCCGTGTTGTTATCCCCAAGGAGATCCGCCGCACCATGCGCATCCGCGAGGGCGACCCACTGGAGATATTCACGGACAAGGACGGAGAGCTGATTTTCAAAAAATACTCGCCCATCGGCGAGCTGTCGGACTTCGCCGCGCAGATCTGCGACAGTCTGCGCAAGTCTACCGACGGCATAGCGGCAGTCTGTGACCGTGACGCGGTCATCGCCATCGCGGGCGGGGCCAAAAAGGAGCTTCTGGACAAGCCCATCAGTGCCCAGCTCAGCGACATCATGGATAACCGCTCCCCCTACCGTCAGGAGAGCGGCGGCAGCAATCTGCCCGTCTCCGCCACAGATGAAAAGTACTGCATTTCCGTGGCCGCGCCCGTTATCTCCGAGGGCGACGTGATGGGCTGCGTGCTTTTCATCACGCCCAGAAACAGCCCTCCGGGCACAGAAGTGGAATACAAGCTGGCCCAGACCGTCTCCGCCTTTTTGGGCAAACAGATGGAGAGCTGAAAAGACAAAGGATCCCGTAAACAGGGCACAGTCTCTGCTCACGGGATCCTTTACTGTATTCTTAATACTTACGGTTATATACCCTTTTCACGTCCTCCCGGCCGAGCCACATGATCAGATAGCAGGGCAGCAGACCGGCGGCGCTGACCAGGGTCACGCAGAGGCGGTAATCCATCACCTCTCCCAGGGCCCCCACGGCCAGAGTCAGCAGCGTGGGCACCAGAGCATAGAGCATATTGAACACCGCGTTCACCTTGGCGCGCATGTTGTCCGGCAGATAGTTCTGCACGCTGCTCTCTCTCAGCGTGGCGCTGTTGATGCCCAGAAAGCCGCAGATTCCCCGGTTTACCAGCATCAGCGGGAAACCCAGCCAGAGCAGCGCCGTGTCCATGATGCTATAGGTCACATAGACCAGATAAGCCAGGGAGAAGCGCTTTTCCGGCGGGATCTCGAACTTGTAGTGTATAAGTCCGCCGACGGTCCGGCCGATAAACTCTGCCGTGGTAAACAGGGCATACATGGTCAGGTTCAGGCCCGGCGCCGTGCGGAACCAGGCCCGGATCAGCGGCTCTGTAGCCTGGCTGATGCCCTGGGTGATGGGCATATAGCCGTAGATGCGCAGCAGGCCCTTTTCCTTTTTCAGATACCGGAAGCCTTCCCGAAAATCCCCGATATAATCCCTGAAGGAGAATTTTCCGCCGGGCTTTGCGTGCTCCTCCACCTGGATCCGGGTTTCCACCGTGGCCGCCGCGGCCAGCAGCAGCCCTTCGCTCAGGCAGAGCACCCCCAGCCCCAGCCGGGTATATAAAATGCTGGCCACCGGGGTCATCACCATGGTGACGGTGGGGTAGAGCATGCCGGATACGGTGTAGCCCTTCTGGGCAAAGCCCTCGGGGATCAGATTGGGGTACAGGCTGTCGTAAGCCAGGTTATACACCGAGCCGATGCTGCCGCAGGCCAGGGAAAAGATCAGGTACAGCGGCAGGCTGAAGGTATGCTTCCGCAGATACAGGCCGAAAAGCAGGTAGAGCACCGCGCTGAGATAATCCAGTCCCACGATCACCGGCTTGCGGCGGAAATTATCCAGGTAAGGGGATAGCAGCACCGGCAGAATAATCCCAGGCAGGGAGGATGCCGCGGCAAAGAGGGCCATCATCAGCGTGCTGCCTGTATGGTCAAACACCACAAAGCTCAGGGCAAAGCCCATGGCCACGCCGCCGACGGCGCTGATCACGGTGCCCAGGGTGATGATGGTGAAGTTTTTGGTCCAAAGGGTATTTTTCATTTTTCTCACGCTCCGCGGCAATCATTATACCGCCCGGAGTAAGCAAGAATAAAGCCCCTTATTTTGAGAAAATTTTATTCTTTTTCCTTTATTTATCTCCAATATTTTCGAATGATCAGGAAAATTCCTTCAGCAGCTTATAGGCCTCCTTGTAGCGCCGCTCCGATTCCAGCAGCTCCAGCATATAGGGCAGGTGGAAGCGCGCATAGCCCTCCGACATATGCTTCCGCAGCCAGCCGAAGCAATCGCCCAGCGTCTGCGCGTATTCCTCCTCATGGAGATAGTCCGGGTGCAGCAGGCGGTATTCCACCACGTTCAGCATCTTTTTCGTGGTCTCGGGCCTGTAGTCATCCTCCGGAAGCGCCGCTCTGCCCCGGGCCACCGCCCCGAGGGCTTCCTCCCGGCGGCCCAGCTTCTCCAGGGCGATGGCCAGCTTGTGATAATACAGGGCATCCCGCCGGGAGACCGTCTGCAGCAGGGCATAAGCCCGCTCCGTCTCCCCCAGCTCCAGATAGGTGCTGCCCAGATTGTAGTCGATGGTGCTGACACGCTGCTCGTCTCCCAGCACCAGCGCGATCTTTTTCGCCACCCGGTAGCTCTCTGTCATCAGCTCTGTCTGCCGGGTGTCGGAATAGCAGTTGCCCAAAAACAGTCTGGCGTCGCACATCAGCCGGATATTCCCCTCCCGGGCCGCCAGGTCATAGGCCCGGCTCAGCAGCTCAATGGCCTCCAGATAGCGGCCCTGATAATACCGGCAGCGGCCCACCGCGCAGCAGTAAAAATCCGTGGGGGCCAGGCGCAGCAGCTCCCCGGCGGTGTCCCCCCCATTACACTGCAGGCGCAGCAGCAGATACAGGGGATATTGCCGCCGGTCCATGCAGGAGACAAATTCCGCCAGCTCCGGGGAAAGGCGGTTCTCCCAGGCGTCCAGAAGCAGCATGGCGTCCAGCATAAAGGGAGAGTGCATAAACCCTTCGCGCTGCCGTTGGAGCATCTCCGGGCAGCTCATTTTCCCGCTGAACAGCTCTTCGTACAGCCGCTCCACCGTCTCCCCCGCCTCTTTGAGGAAGTCCCTGTCCATCTCGTATTGGATCCCAAGGCGGTGAAGCAGGGGCAGCAGGATATCCTCCCCGGCCTCCGCCTTGCCCTGCTCGATTTTGGACAGGTAGGACACCACGCAGATCCCCCTGCACAGCCCCTCCTGAGACAGATTCTGCCGCAGCCGTTCCCTGCGGATCAGCGTTCCCACAAAATTCTCCATTTTCCGTCCCCTTTCCTGTTTTTTCTGATTATACCCCACTGAGCCGGGCCTGTACAAGAAAATTTTCCTCCGGGCAATCCAGGCCAAAAAAGGCAAAAAAGTATTGACTTTTCAGGAAAAAAGGCTATAATTATATGGCCTGTCCAGATGAGCAGGCTTCCTTGCTCCCGCCGAGAGCGGGGGCCAACAGACCAAAAGGAGGTGCAACCATGGCAAAAGCAAGCGAAAAGTATGAAGTAATGTACATCATCAACCCCAACTTCACTGAGGAGCAGACCGCTGCAGTCGTTGAGAAGTTCAAGGCACTTGTTGAAGCAAATGGTACTCTTGAAGAGATGGAGGAGATGGGTAAGCGCAAGCTCGCTTACGAGATCAACTACATTTCCGAGGGCTACTATGTGCTGATGAAGTTCACCAGCGGCCCCGAGTTCCCCGCCGAGCTGGACCGTATTCTCGGTATCACCGACGGCATCCTGCGTCGCCTGATTACCCTGCGCGCAGAGTAAGGAGCGACAACGATGCTGAATCACATCACCATTATGGGCCGTCTGACCCGTGACCCGGAGCTCAGATACACCCAGTCCCAGACGCCTGTGGCCTCTTTCTCCCTCGCTGTTGACCGTGATTTCGGCAGCCGCGACGGCGGAGAGAAGCAGACCGATTTTATCGACTGCGTCGCATGGCGTTCCACCGCCGAATTTGTCAGCAAGTATTTCCAGAAGGGCAGCATGGCCGTGGTTTCCGGCCGCCTGCAGATCCGCGACTGGACCGACCGCGAGGGCGGCAAGCGCCGCAGCGCGGAGGTCGTTGTTGACAACATCTACTTCGGCGAGAGCCGTCGCCGCGACAGCAGCGAGGGCAGCAGCTACGACAGCCGCAGCAGCTATTCCAGCTACGAAGCGCCCAGGAGCGCGAGCCCCGCTCCCTCCTCCCCCTTCTCCGATCTGGATGACGGCGACGGCGAGCTGCCGTTCTAAATTAATTGATAGGAGGATACCGCTTTGGCTTTTGATAAGAACAACCCCAAGAATCGCAAGCGCAGAAAAGTTTGCCAGTTCTGTGTGGATAAGGCCACGTCCATCGACTACAAGGACACCGCAAAGCTTCGCCGCTTTATGTCCGAGCGCAGCAAGATCCTGCCTCGCCGTACTACCGGTGTTTGCGCCATGCATCAGCGTGAGCTCACCGAGGCAATCAAGAGAGCTCGTCAGATCGCTCTCCTGCCCTACGTGACCGACTGATACGCAAAAACTATGCCCGTGCCGAAAGGCACGGGCATTTTTTATTCTCAGGGGTCAGTCCGGTAATAAACGGTGCACTCAATCCTCAGGCCGCCCGCTTCGGCATACAGCTTCACGCCCCCCTGGGGTATCTCCGCGACGCACTCCACCATGCATTGGCTGGGGTCATTCGGGTTGGGTGTGACCTTCAGCACCTCCGGGTTTTCGCTGCCCCAGACCACATCCACATTCTGCCCCGACGGCAGGATGACCAGGTTCAGCGGCACCTCTTCGTTTAATTTCAGGGCGAAATCCGTCAGTGGCGTGTCATAATAGCGCACCGTCAGAGATTCCACCCCTGACGGAGCCGGGCTTTCAGCAGTCCCCGGCTCCCCGGTCTGCGCGTCCTCCTGATCGCCTTGGTTTTCCTCCTGCTCCTGGAGCCGGTCCGTCAGCATCTCCGCCTCCGCTTCGGTCATGTCGCCGCCGATGCAGAAGCGGTTCACATAGCCGGCAAAGTCCCGGTCCTCCACCACATAGCGGCTGCCCTTATACTGGATGTCCAGCATATTCTCGTCATTTGCCGAGTAGCCGCTGATTTTGGCGCTGCTGCCGTCCTGAAAAACTACAGAGAGGAAATAGACGGGCGTCATGCCCTCATATTCATTGCTCTTTACGGTCTTTTCCAGCCGGGAGAGCCTTGCGGACATCAGTTCTTCCAGCTGATCTTTATTCATCTGCCGGATAAAGGGCTCGGACAGGCGCAGGTCCACAGACTCCGCCGAGACCACCGGGTTTGTTTTGGTATCGAAGTGCAGGCCCGCCGGGTCGGTGAGAAAGCACAGGGCCAGCACCACAATCAGCACCACCGCCGCGGCCGTCAGCCAGAGGGCGGGTTTTTTGTCGTTCAGAATGCTTTTGATCCGCTGCTTTACGCCCACCTCCCCGAAGGCCACCGGGCACACGGCGGCAGTATGGCGGGGCACGCTGCATTGGAGCAGAGCGCTTGCGTAGGCCTTCCTGATCCCGCTTCTCTCCCGGAGCACCCGCTCATCGCAGGCAAGCTCCATATCCCGGCAGAGCAGAATATAGGCAATCCACAGCAGGGGGTTGAACCAGTAGACCGCCAGCAGCAAAAAGGCCAGAGGCTTGGTCAGGTTGTCCCGGCGGCGGATGTGGGCCTGCTCATGGGCGATCACCAGCTCCATGCTCCCCTCATCCATGCCGAAGGGCAGGTAGACGCGGGGCCTGATCATGCCCAGCACAAAGGGCGAGTCCACCTTATGGCAGAGGCGGATATTGTCCCGCAGGGGGACGGACTCCGCCACTCTCCGCCGAAGCAGGAGCCAGCTCACCGCGCTGTACAGAAGCAGGGCCGCCAGCCCGGCAAGCCAAAGGACTGATGCGGCAAACACCAGAATTTGCAGCGGATTGGCACTGGCCCAGGGCTCCGGCGTGAAGGACGCCGCCATTACAGGATTTACTGCCTTGTCCAGGGCGGATATGCCGCTGTTGACGGCAGGGCTGGGAGACAGCATGATGTTCTCGCTGACCGTAACCGCGCTGGGTACCAGACTGAACACGCTCTGCAGCCGCACAGGCAGCACCAGTCGCAGGCCCACCAGCCCCCACAGGGCGCAGCGGAACTTTTTCGGCGCCTTTTTCAGCAGCAGCCGGGCCAGCAGTACCGTCAGAACCAGCCAGCCGGCGGAAATGCTGTTATTCAAAAGCTTGATAAACAGGCTCTCCATGCTCATTCCTCCTCACAGAAATCGATCATCTGCCGAAGCTGAGATACCTCCTCCGGTTTCAGCTTGCTATGCCGGGTGAAGGCCGCGATAAACGCGGGCAGGGAGCCTTCAAAGGTCTTTTCCACCAGCTCGTCGATCTCGGCGGCCTGCACCTCCTCCTTGGACACAAGAGAGGTGACCACCGCGTCCTCGCTCCGGATCACGCCCCGCTGGCAGAGCCGCTTGATGACCGTATAGGTGGTGGCCTTGCTCCAGCCCAGCTGCTCCTTGCAGAGCTTGACCAGCGTCATGCTCTTCACCGGCTCGTTTTCCCACAGGATCAGGCAGAAACGGTATTCACTTTCAAAAACTTTGGGTGTTGACATCGTACACCTCCTTACCAGAATAGGTCGAATGATTTAGACCGCTTTTAGTCTAATCCGTTCGACCTATTTTGTCAAGCCTTATTTTTTTCGCCTCACACATAGCCATAGAAGCCCCGGGCGGAGACCTCGCCATAGGCGATGTTTTCCTTCGTGCCGTCGGGGTATTCCACCTGGAGAGAATAGTCCTCCGCGATACCCAGCGCTTTTGCCGGACGATCACCGATCAGCACCTCCCTGCCGGGATTGACGCAGAGGGCCCGGTATTCCTCCAGAAAGGTGTTTTTGTCGGCCTTCCAGGCGGCGTACAGTTCGTCCAGCTTTTGGATCAGCACCCGGGTCAGGGCCTCCGGCTCCGTCTTTTTTCCGCTGTGCAGGAAAACAGAGCCCGCCACCGGGCGCAGCTCCGGCGGAAATTCCTCCGTATTGACGTTCACGCCGATGCCCAGCACCAGAAACAGTCCGTTTTGATCGGTGCTGGCCTCGGTCAGGATGCCGCAGAGCTTTTTCCCGCCCAGCACCACGTCGTTGGGCCATTTGATGCCGCAGTCAAGGCCGCAGACCGCTTTGACTGCCCGGCACACCGCCACCGCCGCCGAGGGGGTAATGCTGAGGGCCTCCTCCGCCGGGCAGCCGGGGCGCAGCAGCATGGACAGGTACAGCCCGCCGGGCGGGGAGAGAAAGGCGCGGCCCTTTCTGCCCCGGCCCGCGCTCTGGGCAGCGGCGATATACAGTGTGCCGTCCGGCGCGCCCTGGGCCGCCAGCTGCTTGATTCTTGTGTTGGTGGAGTCCACCAGATCCTGAAAAAAGACCGGGGCCTGCCGTTCGATGCCGTAAAGCTCCATTTTATTCCCCCGCCAGCCTGAGAAAATCAGCCAATGCCCGGGGGGAGCCTGCGGCGATATCGGTCTTTGTGCCGTCAAAGGGCAGAGGGCTGCCGTCTGTCCTGCAGCAGCGTCCCCCGGCCTCGTTGACCAGAAGCATGCCCGCCGCGTAGTCCCAGAGGGAGACGGACAGCTCAAAATACAGCCCTGCCCGCCCCGCTGCCACACTGCACAGGTCCAGCTCCGCCGAGCCCTGCCGGCGCAGGTCCAGGCTTGCGCCGATCACCTTCTCCGCCAGGGAGAAGGTCCTTCCCCAAAGCGTTGAATCATAGGGCGCGGTGCCGAAGCAGACCACGCTCTCGCTTAAAGGCACATCGTCCACATGGATTCTCCGGCCGTTTAAGTACGCGCCCTGCCCGGCCACGGCGCTGAACATCTCGTCCACATAGGGGTTATACACCGCCGAGGCGCAGAGCTTTCCCCTTTCCGCGTAGGCCACAGAGATGCAGCTGTGGTTGAAGCCCCGGACAAAATTCATGGTGCCGTCGATGGGGTCGATGATGAAAAGCTGCTCTGCATCCAGGCTGTCCTGCTCATTCATCTCCTCGCAGAAGAAATGGGCCTGCGGCGCGGCCTTGCGCAGAAGCTCCATCAAAAGGGTCTGCACCTTCCGGTCATATTCCGTCACCACGTCCCGGCGGCCGGTTTTCTTCTCCGCCATAACGCCATGAGCGTGCATCACAAGCTCCGCCGCCTGCTTCTCCGCGGCGATGATCGCAGAGCACATTTCCTGATAAAATTCCGTTTTCATTACAGCAACACCTCAACGTTGATTATGCCCAGAGGGCCATGGCCAGGGTCCCCGCCGCCATAAGGCACAGGCCCACGATGGCTTTGGGCTTGAGCTTCTCCCGGAACACCACATAGGCAAACAGCACCGTCAGCAGGATGCTCATCTTGTCAATGGGCACCACCACACTGACCACGCCGTTCTGGATGGCGTAGTAATAGCAGAGCCAGGAGGCGCCGGTGGCCACGCCGGAGAGGGCGATGTACACCAGCTCCTTTTTATCCACCGTCTTCACCTCATGGACTTTGCCCCTGGCAAAGACGATAAGCCAGGCCATGATGAGCACCACGCCGGTGCGGATGGCCGTGCCCAGGTTGGATTCCACCCCGGATATGCCGATTTTGGCAAGGATACTGGTGGCAGAGGCGAACACGGCGGACAGCACCGCGTAGATAAACCAGCCCTTTCCGCTCTCCTTCTGCTGTACATCCTTTTTCTCGATCATCATAAAGACGCCCACGGCGATCAGCGCGGTGCCCGCCAGCTTTACCGGCAGATTGTTGGTCTCGTTAAAGATGATGATGGCCAGCAGTACGGTCAAAATGGTGCTGGATTTGTCGATGGGCACCACCTTGTTCACGTCGCCCAGGGACAGGGCCTTGAAATAGCAGATCCAGGACGCACCGGTGGCAAGGCCCGAGAGGATGAGGAAGGTCAGGGGCCTTGTCCCGATCTGCCCGATGGTTCCTGCGGAGCCCACCACAAACACCATCAGCCAGGAAAAGACCAGAACCACCACCGTGCGCAGGGCCGTCGCCACATCGGAGTCCGTCTTCCGAATGCCGCATTTCGCCAGTATTGCCGTCAGCGCCGCGAACACGGCGGACAAAATTGCCATGATAAGCCACATAATATATCGCTCTTTTCTCTTGATATGATTTTGTCTGTATTATAATGTGTACTGAACAAAGCTGCAAGCCTTGAAAGCCGTGGCTTTCAAGGCCAACCCGCTTTGTTCAAGTGCAAGGTTTTTGCGAACAATCAAGTAAAAACCTTGCACCTTCCATTGGCGCGGTGCGCCACGCCAATGGAAATACGCATTGTAACAATGTCTGAATTCCATAAAAACGGTTAAAAGAGCCGTTTTTATGGAATTTCGCGGCATAAGCCGGGTGAATAAACCGCTTTGCGGTTTATTCAGCAGACATTATTATATCTCCCTCTCCGGCCACTGTAAAGTACAAAAGCCCCGCCGGCCGGCGGGGCATGAGGCAATTAATACAGATGTAAAAGGGCCAGGCTCACCGCCCCGAAGATCATCCAGGCGCGGAAGGATTTTTTCCCACTGAGAAGAGAATACCCGGCACAGAGGCAGCCGAAAAACAGCACGCAGACCAGCCAGCTGGACTGCAGGCGCCGGGGCGTGAAGCCAAAGCAGGAGATATAGAGCAGCAGCTTGGAAAAGGCGATCACCGCAAAGAGCATACTCTCGCCCAGCAGGAGGACGCACAAAACCGTCCCGGCTTTGTTCTTCCGCAGTGGCTTTGCGGACAGGCGGGTCACCAGCCACAGCAGCACGAAGTTCACCGCCATCACCTTGCACAGCTCGAAAAAGCCCTGCCGCGCGTATTCGGAGACGATAAAGCCCTCCGGCAGGCTGCGGGTGAAAGCCCCGAACAGGTACTTTGCCTGCACCAGGAAAAACAGCAGATACAGCAGGCAAAACAGCGCGGTCAGCAGCGTCCAGACCAGATTCGGCACCTTTCCCAGCCGGTTCAGCCCGGTGTTGATCCGCTGTCCCCGGAGACGGAGCTTTTCCCCATCCGCCCTGGCGCTGCCGGCAAGCAATCCGAAGAGGAAAGCCCCCACCGGCAAGCTGAACAGGAATTTGAGCCAGGTCTCACCGTCCAGCCGGAACTCCAGGTCCAGCAGCCAATCGGAGATCAACTCCGCGAAGCCCTGGTCCGCGTCCACCAGCAGCCGCAGAGCCAGCCAGAAAAGCAGACCCGCCGCTATCAGCGCCACAAGGGTCCAGACGACCGTCTCCGGCTTTGACCGCGCCTTCCCACGGAAGGGGCTTGTCAGCGTGTACCACACCGTTTTGATGCGCAGGAAAAAGTTCCGGAAGGGGAAAAGAACAAAGCCGTTCAGGGCGTCAAAGGGCAGCAGATGCCCGCTCTCTCCCTCCAGCAGCCGCCCGCTGCGGCTCAGCACCCACCAGACGGCAAAGATATGCAGAAACAGCAGGGAAAAATCTTCCCACACCGCGGCCCGGTCCAGCAGCAGGCTGAGGGTGATCACCGTCATGCAGCCCAGCCAGATCCAGCTCTCCCAGGGGCGGGGCCTTCCCCGGTTCAAAAGCTCCGTCAGGGCGATGAACAGCACCACAAAGGCCGCAAGCTTCCAGCTCTCCAGGCCGTCCATGTAGATATAGGCTCCGATATACAGCAGGAAAGCCGCAATGATTTCTCTCCAATTCGGGGAAAAAGGCGCGTCTTCCTCCAAAATGGGCGCAGAAATTTCTCCGGCGGCATTTTCAGCCCCCAGCATGTTTTTATCCATATTCACTCTCCTTGTTAATCGTTTTGGTCGTCCTTAAATTCCAGCAGGTCTCCCGGCTGACACTGAAGCTCCCGGCACAGGGCCGCCAGCGTGGAAAAGCGGATGGCCTTGGCCTTGTTGGTTTTCAAAATCGACAGGTTTGCCGGGGTAATGCCGATCCGCTCGGCCAGCTCCCCGCTGGATATTTTCCGTTTGGCCATCATCACGTCCAGATTTACCAGTATCTCCATGGGCCGCCCCCTAAACCGTGAAGTCCAGCTCAGATTTCATGGCGTTGGCCTGCTGAAAGACATTTTTCACAATGCGCACGATCAGCGCCATAAAGGCCGCCGCCACGGAGACAAACAGAAAGGGAAGATAATAGACGCAGCTGGCAAAACAGATGACCGCCGCGCCCACACAGCACCAGCTCACCGCGCGCAGGCGGCGCACATTCTCCTCCACAAAGACCCGACCGCTTTTCATATTCCCCAGCAGCTTCCACAGGCCATACAGCAAAAGCCAGGCAAAAATACTGCAAAGATAGATGGTGACCATAAAGGCGATGCCCTTCTGCCAGTTCATGTTCCGAAGACGGATAAACCAGTGTACCGCCCAATAGCAGCCGATATCCAGCGCCGCCAGCAGCAGGGCAAACAACGCCGTGCAGATCTGCGACAGCAAAATGCTCTTATCCTTGTTCCAGTTCACAGCCTCAGCCCCTTTCACGGGCTATAATAGCACGGGTATTATTGATTGTCAATTATTTTTTATCGTTTTTCGATATCATTCTTGCTCGTGCGCCCGGAGCCAGGCCTGCCGGATCTCCTCGGGCATGTCCTCCGGCGTCATGGCGCTCAGGCGCTGTTCATTTCCGTCCTTTATGGCCTGCTCATAATACCAGCATTTGAAGCTGAGCATGTCCAGCACCCGGTTCATCCGTGCGATCTCGGCCTCCACGCTCTCCTTCTGCCGGATAAACATGGCCCGGCGCTGGGGATAGGTGCCGCTGCCCTGGGCGCACCACTCCATGAACTGCCGGATGTCCTTAATCTCCATGCCGGACTTTTTCAAACACTCGATCACCCGCAGGGCCTCCAGCTCCCGCTGGCCGAAGCGCCGTATGCCGTTACTGCGCTCCATATCGGGAAACAGCCCCTCCTTGTCGTAATATCTCAGGGTGGAGACGGGTAAGCCGAACATTTTTGAGACCTGCCCTATGGTATACATATCTTTTCCTCCAAAAAAATTTTCAAAAAACAATTGACCTAAAGTCAGCTTCAGGATTTACACTCATGTTAGCAGAGAAGGGCAGCAATGTCAAACAGAGTTTTTCGGAGGTTTACCCATGGCTAAAACAATTCTCGCTATCAGTACCAGCCTGCGCAGTCGCAGCAATTCCGAAGCGCTGGTTGATTCTTTCCTGGCCGGAGCGGAGGCCGCCGGGAACCGGGTGGAGAAGATTTCCCTGCGGGGAAAGAAGCTGGCCTTCTGCCGGGGCTGCCTGGCCTGTCAGCAAACGGGGAAATGTATGATCCGGGATGACGCGGCAGAGATCGTCGAAAAGATGTATCGGGCAGATGTGCTGGTCTTTGCCACGCCAATCTATTACTACGGGGTCAGCGGGCAGATGAAAACCCTGCTGGACCGGGCAAATCCCCTCTTCCCCTCGGACTACGCCTTCCGGGACGTCTATCTGCTCAGCTCCGCAACGGAGGACGGGGCGGAGGTACCCCAGCGGGCCGAAGTGTGCCTGACGGGCTGGGTGGACTGCTTTGAAAAGGCCGCCCTGCGCGGAACGGTATTCGCAGGCGGCGTCACCGGCGAGGGCGAGATCAACGGACACCCGGCGCTGAAGGAAGCCTATGACATGGGCGCCGCAATACAATAAAGAGGAGATCATCATGGAAGAAAAATTAACTCTGGTGGAAGCGTGGGACAAGACCTTTCCCCAAAGTGAGAAGGTCGACCACCGCAAGCTCACTTTTCACAACCGCTACGGCGTGACTCTGGCCGCCGATCTGTATGCGCCCAAGGGCGTTTCGGGGCTGCTGCCTGCCGTCGCAGTCTGCGGCCCCTTCGGGGCGGTCAAGGAACAGTGCTCCGGCCTGTATGCCCAGGCGCTGGCAGAGCGGGGCTTTCTGACCATCGCCTTTGACCCATCATTCACCGGAGAGAGCGGCGGCAGCCCCCGGTATGTGGCCTCTCCGGATATCAACACCGAGGATTTTCAGGCAGCCGTGGACTTTCTTTCCGTCCAGGAGAATGTGGACCCGGAGCGGATCGGTATTCTCGGCATCTGCGGCTGGGGCGGTATGGCCCTGAACGCCGCCGCCATCGACACCCGGATCAAGGCCACCGTCGCCTCCACCATGTACGACATGTCCCGCGTCAACGCCAGAGGCTACTTTGACGCGGAGGACAGCGAAGCCGCCCGGTTTGAAAAGCGCAGAGCGCTCAACGCCCAGAGGACTGCCGACTACAAGAGCGGAGAATACGCCCGCGCCGGCGGCGTTGTGGACCCGCTGCCGGAGGACGCGCCGGATTTTGTCCGGGATTACTACGCCTATTACAAGACGCCCCGGGGCTATCATCCCCGGTCCCTGAACTCCAATCAGGGCTGGAACGTCACTTCCGCCCTGTCTTTCCTGAACATGCCCATCCTGCAGTACAGCCAGGAGATCCGCAGTGCGGTGCTGCTGGTTCACGGGGAAAAGGCCCACTCCTGCTATTTCAGCCAGGACGCCTTCGCCAGGCTCACCGGAGACAACAAAGAGCTGATGATTATCCCCGGCGCGGTCCACACCGACCTGTACGATAATATGGCTGTGATCCCCTTTGATGAAATAACAAACTTTTTTAATCAATATCTGGTATAAAACGGAGCATAAGAAAATGATCAAACAGACAGCGGGCAGAGATGCCCTGATGGATTTTGCGCCGAAATTTGCCCAATTAAACGATGATGTACTGTTTGGTGAGGTCTGGTCAAGAGAGGATAAGCTGTCACTGAAGCTGCGCTCCATTGTGACCATCACCGCACTGATCAGCAAAGGCTTTACCGACAGCTCCCTGCGCTACCACCTGTCTACCGCACGGCAAAACGGCGTGACGAAAACGGAGATGGCGGAGATTCTGACTCAGCTCGCCTTTTACGCGGGCTGGCCCAACGCCTGGGCCGCCTTCCGTCTGGCAAAAGAGGTGTACACGGATGACACCGGTATGGAGGAGCACGGCGGCTTTTTCGGCCAGGGCGAGCCCAATTCCGCTTACGCCCGATATTTCAGCGGCCGAAGCTACTTAAAGCCCCTGACCGACCCGGCCAAGACCGTATTTGTCGCCAATGTGACCTTTGAGCCGGGCTGCCGCAACAACTGGCATATCCATCACGCCAACGCCGGCGGCGGGCAGCTGCTTCTCTGTGTGGACGGGGAGGGCTGGTATCAGGAGGAGGGCAAAGCCGCCCGAAGCCTGAAGCCCGGCGACGTAGTAACGATCCCCGCCGGAGTAAAGCACTGGCACGGGGCCAAGGCAAACAGCTGGTTCAGCCATCTGGCCGTGGAATGTCCGGGAGAAAACACCGCAAACGAGTGGCTGGAGCCCGTGACGGACGAAATATATAACAGCCTGGAGGAATAAAACATGACAAAAACTTTGGTGGCCTATTTTTCCGCAACCGGCACCACCGCGCAGGCGGCGAAGCTTCTGGCAAAAGCGGCAGGCGCAGACCTCTATGAGATCAGGCCCGCTGTGCCCTACACAAAGGCCGATTTGAACTGGATGGACGACAAGAGCCGCAGCAGTCTGGAGATGCACGACCCCTCCTCCCGCCCGGCAATCGCGGGTCGGGCTGAAAACATGGACGCCTATGACCGGATTTTTCTGGGCTTTCCCATCTGGTGGTACGTTGCGCCCGCCATGATCAACAGCTTTTTGGAAAGCTATGATTTTTCGGGCAAGACCATCATTCTGTTTGCCACCTCCGGGGGCAGCGGCTTTGGAAAGACCGTGGAAGGGCTGAAAAACAGCGTCTCTCCCACGGCCCGGATCAGGGAAGGCCGTCTGCTGAACGGCCGCCTTTCCGAGAGCGAATTGCGCGCCTGGGTCCAGGCCCTGTAATTGAAATGAATAGAGGACAGCTTCGTTTTATAGGGAAGCTGTCCTCTGTTTTTATCTGTGCCTATGTCACGCGCTTTTCCACAGGTGGATGACGCCACGGTCGTTGAGCTGGCGCAGGGTGACGAAAAGAATGGGGAAAAGCAGCATACCCCAGACGCGCCACACCCGCCAGCCCACATACATGGCCAGCAGGGAGGGCAGCGGGTCCAGGCCGATCTGGTCGCCTAAGAGCTTTGCCTGGACGCAGCTGCGCACCAGATTCACCACGCCCCAGCAGATGAGAAGGCCGATACCCCGGGCCGTGTCCCCCAGAATGAAGCTGTATACCGCCCAGGGCACCAGCACGATCCCGGTGCCGAACACCGGCAGGGCGTCCACAAAGGCGGTGAGGACGGCGATCATGGCTGCACCCTTTACCTTCAGGAGCAGGAAGGCCGCCAGAAGCTCGAAAAAGGTCATGGCCATCAAAATGAGCTGGGCGCGGAGCCAGCCGCCGAAGCTGCTTTTCAGATCCTGTCCCAGCCCCTCCGCCCGGCGGCGGAGGCTGTCCGGCAGCTGGGCGGAGAGAAAGGCCAGGGTTTTCGGATAGGAAGCGGAGAGTAGATAGGTGCCAATCCCGGCGGTGACGGCAAAAAGCAGGAAGTCCGGGCTGCTCTGGGCCGCCCGGGTAAGGACGTCCAGCACCCACTGGGACAGGGCGGCGGGGATGCTGTAAAGGCTCTCCGCCACCGCGTCAAGGGCGGTCTTCAGGTAGCGGGAGACCTCCTCCGGCGCTGTGGCCACATAGGCGAACACCCGGCTTTCCAGCTCTCCCAGCTGTCTGGACAGGGAGTCGGCCAGCTCCGGCACGCAGGCGGCAAAGTCCGTCAGGGCGGAGATCCCCCGGTAGCTGAGCCACACCGCCAGGGCCGACACCAGCGTCAGCACCGCAAGGCTCATCATCATGGCCGCCACGCTGCGGCGAAGCCCCCGGCGGCACAGGCTCCTTACTCCCGGCTCCATCAGCGCCGCCGCGGCAAAAGCCACAATAAACGGCGCGGTCCAGGGCAGGAGAAAGCGCACCAGCAGCCAGATGCCGCCCACCAGCACACCGCCCCAAAGCAGCGCCGCAAAGCACTTTGCCGCCCTCTGCTGCATGACCTTTCCCCCTTTACGCCGCAAATATGTACTACAAGTGTTCTGTCCATTTTTGTCCCGCTTAATACTAATTCTTGATTGAAAGATTGAATCAGCAGCGAAGGGATATTGATGCAAGACAAGGCAGAGGAACGCAGCCATACTTTGTGTATGGCAAGTGACGATAACGCTGTATTGCGTCAATAGACCAAGCGGATATTAAAGATTGAAATCAAGAATTAGTATCGTTCCCTCAGGAACCCGGCCGGGGCGGGGCGTATATAATGGGGTGAGCTTTGTTTACATTATGGGAGGAATCCTCATGCTGATCATACAGAAATTCGGCGGCAGCTCTCTTGCCAGCCTGGAAAAGCTGCGCCGGGCGGCAGAGCTGTGCCTGGACGCCCGGCGGGAAGGACACGATATCGTGGCGGTGGTGTCCGCCATGGGGGACACCACCGACGACCTGCTTGAACTTGCCCACAGGATATCCCCGTCCCCTCCGCCCCGGGAGCTGGACGCGCTGCTGAGTACCGGGGAACAGCAGTCGGCGGCGCTGCTGGCCATCATGCTGGAGAGCCTGGGTCAGAGCGCCCGCTCCTTCACCGGCTGGCAGGCGGGCTTGTTCACCTGCGGCGGACACGGAGACGCGCGGATTGCCCTGATGCTGCCCGCCCGGCTGCGCTCGGCGCTGAACGCGGGACATATTGCCGTTGTCAGCGGCTTTCAGGGCCTTGACGGCGCAGGGGACATAAGCACGCTGGGCCGGGGCGGCTCCGACACCACAGCGGTGGCCCTGGCCGCCGCCATGGAGGCGGACCGCTGCATGATCTACACCGATGTGGACGGGATCTGCACCGCGGACCCAAGGCTTGTGGAAAACGCAGACTTTCTGCCCGCCATTGATTATACCGACATGCTGAGGCTGGCCCGGGCCGGGTCCCAGGTGCTCCACTCCCGCTCGGTGGAGCTGGCCATGGAGTACGGCGTGGAGATACGGCTTTTGTCCTCGCTCACCGGCGCCGGCGGCTCTGTGGTGAAAGCTCTGCCGGAAGAGGAGCGGCCGGCGTTTGCCGGGGTGACGCGGAACATCCACGACAGCACTGTCACACTGGTGGGCCGGGCCGTGGACGCAGGCACCCTGTCGGCCCTGGTGCTGATGCTGGCGAAGGAGGGCGTAATGGTCCTTGGCGGCAGCGTGGAGGAGGGCGCGGTCTCCGTCAAAGTCGCCCCGGAGCAGCTTCTCCCCACATTGCTGCTGATCCACGCCCACATTTTCGGATAATAATTCCGGGGCTTCGTTCAGAAGCTCCGGAATTGCTTATTTTTTCAGTTTGGGGAAACAGGCGCACACGGCGATCAGGGAGATCAGCCCCACGGCAAAGCCGGCCATGGTGTCCGTCAGATGGTGGGCGCCCATGATGATCCGGGACAGGGCAACCAGCGCCGCCCAGATGAAGCCTGTGAGAAACAGCGCCGTCTGTTTGCCCTCCAGCTTCGAACTGAGCTTGGGAAGCAGGCACAGCAGCATCAGGGCGGAGGCATTGGCGGTGTGGCCGGAGGGAAAGCTCTTGAACTCCTCCGCCGCCACGCCGGCGGCCACCAGCGCGTCCCGCAGGTCCGTGCCCGGCTGCCACCAGGGCAGAAAACAGGCCCGCTCATCCACGGCCACAAGCCGCATCCGGGGCCTTCCCCAGGGGATCTTGATCAGATTCACCACCAGGATGTCGGCAAAAACCACCAGCAGGAATACCGCCGCCACCCGGAGCACTGTGCCCCGGTCCGCATCGCGGCAGAGCCGCAGGATCCCCCCTGCGGCAAGGGCGGTACAGGCAATGCCGATCACGGCGGACAGGCCCGGGGAGATATGCAGATACCCCGTCGGGAGCACCGCGGCCATGGACGCGCCGAACAGGAGCAGCACACACCCGGCAAGGACCTGCAGGATACCTCTCAGCCGCTTTTCCCGGTTTCGGGCGGAGATCAGCATGGCTCCCGCCGCGGCAAAGCCCAGGGCCGCCGGGTATTCGCCGAAGGCGGCAAAGAACAGGCCCAAAACACTGCTCTGGTTATAGAGCGCCCGGGAGATGGGATAGTCCCATACAGAGCCGATCACCATCATCACCAGCAGAAAAGCGCCGGCGCAGAGAAGAACCCGCTTTGCCGGCAGGGGCCGTGTTCCTTCCATTTACAGTACCTCCCGCATCATATCCGCGATCTCGCTCATCAGGTCCTCGCCCTGGGGCATAACGCCGATCTGGTCGGCAAAGCCGTGGCCCAGTCCCCGGTAGACGATGGTTTTGATCCTGACGCCGGCCTTGACCGCGTGGCGGGCATAGGCGATGTCCTCAAAGGCGAGAAAATCGTGTTCGCCAAAAGCCAGCAGCGTGGGCGGCAGATCGTGGAAATCGTCCATGAGGGGAGAGGCATAGATATGCTCCGGAGACAGATAGCCCTGGAGATATACGCTCTCCAGCATGTTTTCGCTTCCGTTGGCCAAGGAGTCCATCATTTTATACATGCACTCCACCAGCTTTCTCCGGCGCTTCAGGGCGTGGTATTTGGCCGTGTCCGCCCCCTGATAAAATTCCGTATGCTTGCCGGACATGTTCACCGAGGGGTAGATCAGGGCCTGAAGGCCCACCATGCCGGTCCCCTCTTCCCTGTCGCGCAGGGCGATTGCGGCGGCCAGGTTGCCGCCTGCGGAGTCGCCGCTGACCGCCAGCTTCTTTTTCGCCGCGCCCAGCTCCTCCGCGTGCTCATAGGCCCAGCGGGTAACTGCCCAGCAGTCGTCCAGAGGCTGGGGATAGTGGGCCTCCGGGCAGAGCCGGTAATCCACGTTCAGCACCACGCAGTCCAGGTCCCGGACCAGCACCTTGCACATCTGCTCCACAATATCCAGGCCGCCGCCGAAAAAGCCGCCGCCGTGGTAATACACCAGCATGGGCAGATCGACCCCGGCGTTGCTGCGCTTATAGACGCGGACAGGCACCCCGTATCCGTCGGCGCTGTTTACCGTGACGCAGCGGGTGTCCACCCCTTCGGTCACCACATAGTCGCCCTTGTACTGGGAGAACATCTTCCTGGGCATGGCGATCTGATCCTCAACCGTGGCGTTCTTCCTGGGCTTGGGCATGAAGTGCATCAGCAGCGGCATAAAGCGCATGGCCTTATACAGTCTGGGATCAATCTCGCCGTCGCCTCCGCCCTCGGGTATGGGCTTGACCAGAACGGGCACGCCTTCATAGTCTGTTTCGTACTGTCCCTGTCTGATCTTGTCCAGCAGAGACACATCATATCTGCGCGGCATAGCAGTTCCTCCTGAAGTTAAATTTCTTGTTTTTGTCTTCTTATTTTTAACATACCACAGCATATTGACAAAGTATTTCAGAAATGTTAGCTTTATTTCAAAAAAGGCGGTGATTTTATGGACACAGAAAGCTGCATCGCCATGTGCCGGAGCATGGCAAAGGCTTACAGCACCGGGGTCCGGCTGTTTGAGAAGGATTTCTGCGTATACTATTATTCCGTAAGCCATATTCTCCCGGATCCGCTGGGCCCCTACCTGCATCAGATCCTGGACTCCGGGGAAGAGGCCGGGATCATCACCACGCCCCTGTACCAGTTTTACGGCTTTCTGACCCTTCCCGGCGGTCAGCGGATGATCCTGGGCCCCACCCATATGCTCAAGGAGGACACCCGGGAGCTGAAGCTGATGCTGGCCATGCTGGACGTGGCGCCGGAGGCGCAGGAGGAGTATCTCCGTCTGCTGCGCAGCTGCCCCATCATCAGCGCGGATCGCTTCGCCTGGCTGCTGGCCTCCATGTCCACCGCCCTGTGGGGCCGCCCCTTCCCGGTGGAAAAGGTATGGCTTCAGATCCGGCCGGAGAGCAGTCAGACGGCGGTACAGGCCGGTTATGCCAAACGGCAGCTGGACTCTGCCGACGACACCCATCTGCGGCAGACCGTTCAGCAGAGCTACGCCTGGGAGCAGCTGATCCTGTCCTATGTGGAGAACGGGCAGCCGGAGCTGCTGCGGGAGCTGTTCAGCGCGCCGCCCAATATTTCGGCAGGGCGCATCGCCCACGATGAGCTGCGTCAGGCCAAAAACATGGGCATCTGTACTGCCGCTGTCGTATCCCGGGCGGCAATCGGCGGCGGGCTGGACGTCCAGCAGGCCTTCAGCATGTCCGACCTGTATATTCAAAAGCTGGAGCTGCTGCGGGATATCTCCGCCGTTGAGCGGCTGGACCGGGAGATGCTGCTGGATTTTGCCGGGCAGGTGGCAAAGCTGCACCGCCCAGTGGGCGGGGAGAGCCGCTTTTTCCGCATGTGCGCCCAGTATGTGTCGGAAAACCTGTTCTCCAGCATCCGGGCCCAGCAGATGGCGGACGCCCTGGGCTATACCAGAGCCTATCTGTGTACCCGCTTCAAGCAGGAGGCCGGGATCTCCCTGTCCCGGTATATCCAGCAGGAAAAAATCGCGGAGGCCAGGCGCCTGCTCCAGTTTACAGACCAGGGTCTGGGGGAGATCGCCGCTCTGCTGGATTTTTCCTCCCAAAGCCATTTTCAGACGGTATTTCGCAAAGTCACCGGAGAAACGCCTATGGTCTACCGTCGCCGTACCAGACTCACGGTAAATTAACGCATATTTTTGAAATCAATCCATAAAATCTGCAATCATTCTGTTTCCAATTCTGCTAAGATAAAGGCAAAACGATAAACCGCAAATTTGTCAGGAAAGGATGAGAATCATGGAAAACGCATTACAGCAAAAGGCCCGGGCGCTTGTGGCGCAGATGACGCTGGAGGAAAAGGCCTCCCTGTGCTCCGGGAAAAATTTCTGGGAGAGCAAGGCCGTGGAGCGGCTGGGCGTCAGCTCCTTCATGCTCACCGACGGCCCCCACGGGCTGAGAAAACAGGCGGGGGAGGCCGACCACCTGGGGCTGAACCAGTCTGTACCCGCCACCTGCTTCCCGCCGGCGGCGGCTTCTTCCTGCTGCTTTGACCCGGAGCTGATGGAACGGATGGGACAGGCCATGGGCGACGAATGCCGGGCGGAAAAGGTGGGCGTGATTCTGGGCCCTGCCCTCAACATCAAGCGCAGCCCCCTGTGCGGACGGAATTTTGAATACTTTTCCGAGGACCCCCTGCTCTCCGGTGAAATCGCTGCCGGTCTGGTCCGGGGCATCCAGAGCCGGAACGTGGGCGCCTGCCTGAAGCACTACCTGGCCAACAACCAGGAGCGGGCCCGTGTCAGCTCCAGCTCCGTCATCGACGAGCGGGCTCTGCGGGAGATCTATCTGGCCGGCTTTGAAACGGCGGTGAAGAAGGCCCAGCCCTGGACGATGATGTGTTCTTACAACATGATTAACGGCGTCTATGCCTCCGATAACAAACGGCTGATGACCGACGTGCCCCGGGGCGAATGGGGCTTTACGGGCGCCATCATGACCGACTGGGGCGCCATGAACGACCGGGTGGAGGCCATCAGGGCCGGACTTGACCTGGAGATGCCCGGCCCCTGCGACGGCAACGACGCGCTGATCGTCCAGGCCGTCCGGGAGGGACGGCTGGACGAGGAGCATGTAGACCTCTGTGCCGCCCGGGTGACGGAGCTTGCCCTGCGTGTGGCGCAGAATACCGCCGCTTCCTACGACAAGGCCGCCCACCACGAGCTGGCCCGGCAGGTGGCCCGGGAGAGCGCCGTGCTGCTGCGCAAAGGCTCCGCGCTGCCCCTGAAGAAGGGCGCAAAGCTTGCCGTCATCGGCGACTTTGCCAAAAACCCCCGGTATCAGGGCGCAGGCTCCAGCAAAATCAATCCCACCCAGCTCACCAGTCTCTGCGACGCGCTGGACGGGAGAAAAATTGAATATACCTACGCCCAGGGCTTTGCCGCCGAGGGCAAGCCTGACGAGGCTCTTGTGGATGAAGCGGTAAGGGCCGCCAGAGGGGCCGATGTGGCCGTTGTGATGCTGGGTCTGCCCGACAGCTTTGAGAGTGAGGGCTTTGACCGCGCCCACATGGACCTGCCCGAAAACCAGACGTTGCTGATGTCCGCGCTGATCCAAACCGGCACGCCCCTGGCCGTGGTGCTCAGCACCGGCGCGGCGGTGCTGCTGCCCTGGCGTGAGCAGGTGGACAGCATTCTGCTGATGTACCTGGGCGGGCAGAACAGCGGCAGCGCGGTTCTGGACCTGCTGCTGGGCGATGCCTCCCCCTGCGGCCATCTTGCCGAGACCTGGCCCCTGGCGCTGGAGGACACCCCCTGCCAGGGCTTCTACGGGAACAAGGGCAACGTGGAGTACCGGGAGAGCGTCTATGTGGGCTACCGCTATTATGACAAGGCGGGCAAGGAAGTGGCCTACCCCTTCGGCCACGGCCTGAGCTACACCAGCTTTGCCTATTCCGATTTAAAGCTGTCCGCAGCGGAAATCAACGAAAACGACAGTCTGACCGTCAGCGTAACCGTGACCAACACCGGCGACATGTCCGGCAAGGAGGTCGTCCAGCTCTATATTGCGCCCCCCTGCGACGGAATATTCCGCCCGGTGCGCGAGCTGCGCGCCTTTGCCAAGGTGGAGCTGGACCCCGGCGAGAGCCGGGATGTCTCCCTCACGCTGGATCGCCGCGCCTTTGCCTACTATGACACCCAGGGCGGAGACTGGCGCGTGGACAGCGGCGTATACACCGTCCAGCTGGGCTCCTCCAGCCGGGATATCCGCCTGAGCCAGCCTGTCACCGTACACGGCGCGGCAGCCAACACGGAAATCAACAGCAAGGTTCCCGCGTACTGCGACCCGGCCGCCTGCTGGCCCGTCCCCAAAGCGCAGTTTGAGGTGCTGCTGGGCCACCCTGTCCCGGCAGAGCGGAGCCTCCGTCCCTTCTCCGCCAACTCCACGCTGAGCGAGGTTCAGGCCAGCTTTGCGGGCCGCCTGTTTTACCGGGCGATCAGGAAGAATGTGTCCAAGCAGTTCGGCAGCGGCGCAGGCATGGAGGAGTTCACCAAAATCATCGACGCCATGCTGGAGGACATGCCCATCCGGCAGCTGGCCATGCTCTCCGGCGGCGCGCTGACACCCGGCGTAATGGCAGGCCTGGTGGACATGATGAACGGCCACTATATCCGTGGTCTGAAGAAAATGAAGGGCTGATATCCATTTCAACACACAAAAAGCAGTCCGGAACCGGGAAAACCCGATTCCGGACTGCTTTTTGTTCTATAATGAATTATTTTTTTATGACCACACGGTTTCCGTGGACGGAGAGCTTGCCGCCGCAGTAGAGGGCCACGGCCTGGGACAGAAGCTTCCACTCCGCCTCCTCCATCACCCGGCGGCGGAGAGACTCCGGGTCGTCGTCCGGCAGCACGTCCACCGCTTTTTGCAGGATGATGCTGCCCACGCGGCCGTCGCCGTCGGCAAAGTAGGCGGTGGCTCCCGTGACCTTTACGCCCCGCTCCAGCACAGCCCGGTGGATATCCCCCTCCTCGTTTTCAAAGGCGGGGTAGATGGCAGGATAGGTGCCGATAATGCGGTTTTTGAACTGGTAAGGGATGACGCCCAGAGGCAGGTCGTAGCCCGCCAGGATCACAAGCTCAATGTCCATATCCCGCAGCTTGTTGGCAACGGCCATGCTGTGGCTGGTCATGGTGGGAAACAGCTCCGGGTCCACCACATAGGCCGGCACCCCGGCATTCAGGGCCCGCGCCATGGCATAGGCGTCCTTCTGGGGCGAGATCACCGCCACCAGCTCAAAATCCGGTATCTCTTTGAAATACATGGAGTCCAGTATCGCCTGGAGCTTTGTCCCGTCTCCGGCAACAAGCGCCGCCGCTCTTACCATTTCCTATCCCCGCTTCCTTCGGCCAGAGGCCGCACATTCTCCCGTGATTAAAGACTTGTGAATTGGAGCAAATCAGGCTATAATACCTGTGACTTGATTTGACACGACTTGCTCAGCATCCCTTATTAATACTTTATTATACTGTATTCGACGGCGGCGGTCAAGATTTGGAGGCGCAGTTATGACGGAAATTTATCTCATTCGGCACACCCAGGCAGAGGGAAATCTCTACCGGGTGATGCAGGGCCACTGGGACGGCGGCGTGACCGAGCTGGGTCTGCGGCAGATTGATCTGCTGGCAGAGCGCTTTAAAAACATACATATTGACGCGCTGTATTCCAGCGACCTGTACCGCGCCCGGATGACCGCCACGGCCATCAGCCGCTGGCATAATCTCCCCATACAGACCGAGCCGCTGCTGCGGGAGATCAACGTAGGCCCCTGGGAGACAAAGTTTTTCGCGGACGTGGCCTATGAGCAGCCCGAAAAAATGCTGGGCTTCATCTCCGACCAGGAGCACTGGCAGCTGGATGGGGCGGAGACCTACCCCCAGGTCCGGGACCGGGCCTACCCCGCCTTTGCGCGCATCGCCCGGGAGAATGACGGGAAGGTGGTCGCGGTGGTAAGCCACGGCGTCACCATCCGCTGCCTGCTGTCCCGTGTGACGGGGTACAGCCTGGACGACACGGAGCATATCCCCCTCTGCGCCAACACCGGCGTCAGCAAGCTGCGCTATGAAGACGGCCGCTTCACCGTGGAGTATATCAACGACCACAGCCACCTGGACTGCCTGGCGCTGGCCCCCTGGAGCAGGACGCCGGAGCTGCGGGCGGAGCCGCTGGATTGGGAAAAGGATACTGAATATTACACCGGCTGTTACGCCGATGCATGGGCAGCGGCCCACGGCTCATTGGCCCATTTTTCTCCGGAGCCCTATCTGCGCTGCGCCCGGGAACACAGCCGGACAGATCCGGGTGCCGTTTTAAAGCTCTATTATAAAGATGAGCCTGCCGGGCTGGTGGATCTGGACACGGCCCGGGGCGCCCACGCGGGCTACGGCTGGATCAGTCTGCTTTACCTGACGCCGGAATTTCGCGGCCGGGGCTGCGCTGTGCAGCTTCTCGGCCGGGCGGTTTTCCACTATACCGGCCTTGGCCGCCATGCCCTGCGGCTGCATGTGGCGGAGGACAACAAGCCGGCAGTGGAATTTTATAAAAGAAACGGCTTTCAGCTGCTGTCCTGGGAGGACAACGCCGCAGGCCGCCTGCTGCTGATGGAAAAATCGCTGGAGGAACACCGCCATGCATGACTCTCCCGCCAGAATACTGCCCCTGAAAATAGAACAGGGGCGGCGGATATTGGTGGTGTCCGATATCCACGGAAATCTGCCCTATCTCAAAGGGCTTTTGAACAAAGCCGCTTTCTCTGACAGCGACGAGCTGATCATCGACGGCGACTTTCTGGAAAAGGGCGCGGAAAGTCTCAATACCCTGCGGTATATCATGGCGCTGAGCCGGCGGGGAAAGGTCCACACGGTCTGCGGCAACTGTGACGGCTGGATCGACATCTTCAAACAGGATGCCGAGCGGGACGACAGGACCCTGCGCTACATGATGTGGAAAAAGAGCGGCCTGCTCTGGGACATGTGCAACGATTCCGGCATCGACCCCTTCGAGCTGGAGGATTTCGGCCAGGTCAAAAAGGAGCTTTTCCGCCGCTATACCCCGGAGTGGGAGTTTCTGGCCCGGCTGCCCCACGCCATCGAGACGGAGCACTATATCTTTGCCCACGCCGCAGTCCTGCCCGGCAAGCCCCTGCGGCAGCACCTTGAAGGGGAGCTGACCCGTTTCGACGCCTTCATGAAGCAGGACTTCCACTTTGACAAATGGGTCATTGTGGGGCATTACCCCGTGATGCTTTACGGCGAGAACATCGTCTGCGCCAATCCCATCATTGGCCGGGATAAGCGCATCATCAGCATCGACGGCGGCTGCGTACTGAAGGACGACGGGCAGCTGAACGCCCTTGTGATCCCCTATGAGGGCAGCGAGGATTTCTCCTGGGTGGCTTACGACCCCTTCCCGGTCTGCACCGTGCTGGATGAGCAGGCGGAAGGCACCGGCTCCTATTACATCCGCTGGGGTGACAGCCAGGTGCAGGTGCTGCAGCGGGGCCCGGAATTCTCCCGCTGCCGCCATGTGCGCACCGGCTATGAGATGGACATTCTGACAAAATACCTTTTTACCGGCGAGGAATTTACCGACTGCAACGACTGCACGGACTATATCCTGCCCCTGCACCCCGGCGACAGGGTGAGCCTGGTGGAAAAGACCTCACGGGGCTTTTTCGTCAAGCATGACGGGGTATCCGGCTGGTATTACGGAGACTTGGAGCGAAGCTATGGCTGAGATTTTTGAATTTTTGCCCGTGTCCAAAGCGGACATGGAGGAGCGCGGCTGGTGGTGGTACGACTTTCTGCTGGTCACCGGCGACGCCTATGTGGATCACCCCAGCTTCGGCACGGCGGTGATCGGACGGGTACTGGAGGCGGAGGGCTACCGGGTGGCGGTGCTGGCCCAGCCGGACTGGCACTCGGCGGAGGCTTTCCGGGCTATGGGCCGGCCCCGCCTGGGCGTGATGATCGGCTCCGGCAACTTAGACTCCATGGTGGCCCACTACACCGCCGCCAAAAAGCGCCGCAGTGAGGACTTCTACTCCCCCGGCAAAAAGGCGGGACTGCGCCCCGACCACGCGGTGATCGTGTACGCCAACCGGGCCAGAGAGGCCTTTCCCGACCTGCCCATTGTCATCGGCGGACTGGAGGCTTCCCTGCGCCGCTTTGCCCACTATGATTACTGGGACGACAAGGTGCGCCGCAGCGCCCTGGCAGACGCCGGGGCGGATATCCTGGTCTACGGCATGGGGGAATACGCCACACGGGAGATCGCCCGGCGGCTGAAAAAGAAGGAGCCTGCCGGCTCCCTGACGGACATCCGGGGCACGGCCGTGCTGGTCAGCGATCCTTCCGTCTGTGCCTACGACAGCCTGACCCTGCCCTCCTTCGAGGCGGTCAGCAGCAGCATGACCGATTACGCCGACGCCACACGGGTGGAGTATGAGGAGCACGATCCTGTCCGGGGCAAGGCCCTGATCCAGCAGCACGGGAACCGTTACCTCATTGTCAACCCGCCCGCCATGCCCCTGAGCACGGAGGAGCTGGACTTTGTGGCGGAGCTGCCCTATACCAGGCAGTACCACCCCATGTACGAGCCTATGGGCGGCGTGCCCGCCATTGAGGAGGTCAAATTCTCCGTCATCCACAACCGGGGCTGCTTCGGAGGCTGCAACTTCTGTTCCCTGGCCTTCCATCAGGGCCGGATGGTCACTTCCCGCAGCCATGAGAGCGTGATCCGGGAGGTGACGGCCCTGACCAGATTCCCGGATTTCAAGGGCTATATCAACGATGTAGGCGGCCCTTCCGCCAACTTCCGGCACCCCTCCTGCGCAAAGCAGCTGAAATACGGCATGTGCGCCCAAAAGCGCTGTCTGGCCCCCACCCCCTGCCCCAACATTGACGCGGACCACTCCGACTATCTGGCCCTGCTGCGCAAGCTGCGGAATATCCCCGGGGTGAAAAAGGTCTTCGTCCGCAGCGGCATCCGCTACGATTATATGCTGGAGGACAAAAATCAGGCGTTCTTTGCCGAGCTGGTGAAGTACCACATCTCCGGCCAGCTGAAGGTAGCGCCGGAGCACTGCATCGACTCGGTTCTGGACTACATGGGCAAGCCCCATATCGGCGTATACGAGAAGTTCATGGACCAGTACCGCCGCCTGAACGACAAATACAGCAAGGAGCAGTATATCGTGCCCTATCTGATGAGCTCCCACCCGGGCAGCACTTTGCAGGACGCGGTGGCCCTGGCGGAGTATCTCAACAGCAAGGGGCGGCAGCCGGAGCAGGTGCAGGACTTCTACCCCACCCCCGGCACCATCTCCACCTGCATGTACTACACCGGGCTTGATCCCATCACCATGAAGCCGGTCTATGTGGCCAAAAGCTACCATGAAAAGGCCATGCAGCGGGCGCTGCTCCAGTGGAAGCGGCCGGACAAGCGGAAGCTTGTGATCGAGGCGCTGAAGGAGGCGGGCCGGGAGGATTTGATCGGCTACGGGCCAAAGTGCCTGGTGCGGCCGGACGCGCCCTCCGGGAAGCCCGCGGGCAAGAAGCCGGAGAAAAAGCCGGAGAAAAAAGCCCCGGCGGCGCCGAAAAAGCCCGCCGGGAAAAAGGCAGGCTGGGCCAAGGCCAAGCCCAAAAAGAACGCCCGCCCCGGCAGCGGGCGGAAAAAGAGGGTCTGAAAAATGGCGTTTTTTCTTTCAGACCCCAGGCGTATACTGTATTGCTGGCTGGCCCTGATGAGCCTGCTGCTATTTGTGACCATGGGCGCGGATAAACGGCGGGCGATAAAGGGAGCTCGGCGGGTGCCCGAAGCCCGGCTTTTCACCCTGGCGCTGATCGGCGGTGCCGTGGGCGGCTGGCTTGGCATGTATGCCTTCCGGCATAAGACAAAACATGGGAAATTTATTATCGGCTTTCCACTTATCGCTCTGCTTCAGCTGGGGCTGTGCGTTTATCTGGCGGCGGGCTGAGACAGGAGGAACAAAAAATGCAGAGAGAAAAGACAAAATTCACCCCCAAAGACATGGCATATATCGCCCTGCTGGTTGTTGTGATCGCGGTATGCTCCTGGATCTCCATCCCCTCGGTGGTGCCCTTCACCATGCAGACCTTCGGCGTTTTCTGCGCCGTAGGGCTTCTGGGCGGCTTCCGGGGCACGGTGGCCGTGCTGATCTACATCCTGATGGGGCTTATCGGCCTGCCGGTGTTTTCCAACTTCAACGGCGGCGTGGGCTATCTGATGGGCCCCACCGGCGGATACATTGTGGGCTTTCTGTTTACGGCGCTGGTGTACTGGCTTTTGGAAAAGCTTTTCGGCAAGAGCCTGCTCTGCCGCATACTCGCCATGGCGCTGGGGCTTATCGTCTGTTACGCCTTCGGCACCTTCTGGTTTGTGGAGGTCTACTCCCGGGCAAACGGGCCCATCAGCGTGGCCGCCGCTCTGGCCATGTGCGTGCTGCCCTTTATCCTGCCCGACGCGGTGAAGATCTTTCTGGCGCTGCTCATCACCGGGCGGCTCTCTCCCGTACTGCGGATTGACAAAGGCATAAAAAATGAAGAGAAGGGCTGATGCCCTTCTCTTCATTCAGCTTGTCAAAAAAGTCCTGTAAGGACTTTTTTGACCGCTTCAACCGCCGAGCGTTTTGAAGAATTCAAAACGCTGCTTCGCCCAAAAAACTTGAAAAATCAAGCTTTTTTGCGGCGGATTATTGGACTGCGAGGCGGGCCTTGCCCCCTCGCGCTCCCCCGCGTCTCTATTGTCGACGACTGACGCATAGTTTTTTGACTGTCTCAAATGAAGAGAAGGGCTGATGCCCTTCTCTTCATTTTATCATGCTCCGTCGTCGGTAACGGTGTCGCTGCGGAACAGCAGGGAAATGCACCACAGAGCCGCAAGGCCAACCAGCGTGTAGACGACCCGGCTGACGGTGGCGGTCTGCCCGCCGAACAGCCATGCTACGATATCAAAGCGAAACAGTCCAATACTGCCCCAGTTGATGCCGCCGATTATTGCCAGCGTCAGAGCGATTCGATCCATTATCATGAACCTGTCTCCTCTCAATTGGTTTCCCCTATATTGTTACCGCGAAAAAAGAAAATATACATTCGACAAAACTAGTGTCCCTTCGCTCTTTACAAGTTTTCAAAAGAGGAGTATTCTTTAAGCACAGCTTATCCAATTGGTCTTTTCTTTGAAAAGACCCGGCTCATATCTTTATCCCACAACCCTGTTTTGCGGGCTGATGAAAATCAGCCCGCGCTTTTTTTATGTTTTTTCTGTTTTAAAATGAACGGCAGGTACAGGAAAAGCCACACAATCGCGATCAGGGGGATATAGCCCAGAAGATAGCCGGGCCGGCCCAAAAAGGCGAACAGCTCCAGCGGTGAGCCGGGAGAGGGCCAGTTGAGGAAAAGGTAATTGGTATTGGTCAGAACATCGAATACATAAACCGGGATCGCGATAGCCAGCATGATCCCCAGGCATTGGGGCAGGCTTTCTACATCCGGGCGGATGTCTCTGCCAGGGACCTGCATCAGAATCGTGCAGAAGACCAGAATATGCAGGGCAAAGGAACAGACCGTCATAAAGTGCAGGGCCGGATAATAGCTCCAGTCCGGAAAGAGCAGCGCTGCCGCCGCGCCGGGCATACAAAAGGCATAGAGAAATTGCCCGGTGAGTCTGCCGCCCCCCAGGGCGTGGAAAAAGCTGATATACACCGCCATCGCGCACAGATGCAGCGGCAGCCTGCCAATGGTATAGGCCCCGCTGACGATCAGCAGCACTGCCCGAAGCAGTTGGAGGGCCAGCGCCGCGGAGGCGAGCGCCAGGCGCAGCCGTCTCCGCTTTTCTCCGCCCAAATGCCGGTAGAGCAGGCAGAGGAGCAGCGCGCTCAGGGCCGCCGCAATCAGATACAGGCCATGGGCAGTGGAAAACAGGCCGAAGCCCTCCGCTTCCGGGCCGATTGAAAAATCAAAAAAGCGTTCCATGTTCCTGATAGTATGCTCCAGTCTGTTATATTTATGCAATTTGATGCTTGAAATTCGCTGTGCAGCGTTTTATAATGGCGCGGCTTGAAGAAAGGATTGGAAAAATGACTGCATTGTTATCTCTGGCTGTTGCCATGTTCGCGGGTCTGATGATGACCCGTCTGCTGAAAAAATCCCGCCTGCCTGACGTGACCGCCTATCTGGTGGCTGGCGTGCTCATCGGCCCCTGCGTGATCGGCGCGCTGCATATCCCCGGTCTCGGCTTTTCCAGCTATGAGGAGTTGGAGAATGTGGGCCTCATCTCCGATGTGGCCCTGGGCTTTATCGCTTTTTCCATCGGCAATGAATTTCGCGCCTCTCAGCTGAAGGAGACCGGCAAACAGGCCCTGGTCATCGGCATATTGCAGGCCACCGCCGCCACGCTGCTGGTGGACATCGCCCTGCTGATCTTCCACGTTATCCGCCCCGATGTGCTGTCTGTCCCGGCAGCCATCACCTTAGGCGCCATTGCCGCGGCCACCGCCCCTGCTGCCACGCTGATGGTGGTGCGCCAGTACAAGGCAAAAGGCCCTCTCACCGATTTGCTGCTGCCCATCGTGGCATTGGACGACGCGGTGGGCCTGGTTCTCTTCGCCGTCAGCTTCGGCATTGCCCGGGCGCTGAGCAGCGGTGTGGTGGACCTGTTCACCATCATCGTCAATCCCATTGTGGAGATCATAGGCTCCCTGCTTTTAGGCGCCCTGGCCGGATTTTGCCTTACCAGGATCGAAAAGCTTTTCAACTCCAACACCAACCGCCTGAACCTGACCATCAGCTTTGTTTTTCTGACAGTGGCGCTGTCTATGGTGAGCTTCCGGATTGGCCCTGTCACCGTGGGCTTCTCTTCCCTGCTGGTGTGTATGATGCTGGGCTGCGTTTTCTGCAACCTCTGCCCCCTGTCCGGTGAGATTATGGCAAATGCCGACCGCTGGACCTCCCCGCTGCTGCTGCTGTTTTTCGTGATCTCCGGCGCGGAGCTGGAGCTGGGCGTATTTGCAAAGCTGTCCTCGGTGCTGATCGGTATAGTATACATCCTCTCCCGCTCTGTGGGCAAGTATGTGGGCGCCCGGGAATCCGCCAGGCTGGTTCACTGCGACAAGAACGTGGTGGACTATCTGGGCATTACCCTGCTGCCCCAGGCGGGCGTGGCCCTGGGCATGTGCGTCACCGCATCGGCGCTGCCCGGTGACGGTGCACTGATCCGCAATATTGTACTCTTTGCTGTGCTGATCTATGAGCTGGTCGGCCCCATGATGACCAAATGGGCGCTCACCAGGGCCGGGGATATCCGGCCTCAGAGCGAAGAAGTTCTCAACCGCCGCCAGAACAAGCTGAAAGCCCTTGGAACGCAGGATAAATAATCCCGGTTTGCACAAAAAGGAACCCGCCGCATGAACAACACACATGCGGCGGGCTATTTTTACTCTACGGTGACGGATTTTGCCAGGTTGCGGGGCTTGTCGATATCGCAGCCTCTCTGCAATGCAACGTAATAGGCAAAAAGCTGCAAAGGCACGATGCCCAGAGAGGGCTGAAGGATAATATGGGTGTCGGGCACGGTCAGCACATTCTCCACCGTTTTTTCCATATCGCCGCGGCGGCTCTCGGTGGTCAGGGCCACGATGTCCGCGCCCCGGGCCTTCACCTCGATAATGTTGGAGAGGGCCTTCTCAAAGAGGGGCGTGTAGGTGCCCAGGGCGACCACCAGGGTGCCGTCCTCGATGAGGGAGATGGTGCCGTGCTTCAGCTCCCCGGAGGCATAGGCCTCGGAGTGGATGTAGGAGATCTCCTTGAGCTTCAGGCTGCCCTCCAGGCCCAGAGCGTAGTCCAGGTTCCGGCCGATGTAGAACACGGAAGAGTGGTTGAAGTACCGGGAAGCCAGATATTTGATCTCCTCGGTATTCTCCAGCACTTTTTCCATTTTGGCGGGCAGGGTCTGCAGTTCCTCCACAAGCCGGGCATAGTCTTCCTTGCCGACGCTGCCGATGATGTCGGCAAAGTACAGCCCCAGCATGTCCAGCAGCACCAACTGCGTGCTGTATGCCTTTGTGGTGGCCACGGCGATCTCCGGCCCGGCCCAGGTGTACAATACATCATCGGACTCCCGGGCGATGGAGCTGCCCACCACGTTTACCACCGACAGGATTCTGGCCCCAAGGCTTTTGGCCTCCCGCAGTGCAGCCATGGTATCCAGGGTCTCGCCGGACTGGCTGATGACAATGACCAGTGTGTCCTGATCCACCAGCGGGTCCGAATAGCGAAATTCAGAGGCCAGCATCACATCTACCGGGCGGCGCATCAGCCGCTCCATATTGTATTTGGCCACGACCCCCACATGGTAGGAGGAGCCGCAGGCCACGATAAAGATCTTCTTCAGGCCCCTGATGTACGCATCATCCAGGCTCAGTTCCTCAAAGCACACGCGCCCGTCCTTGAGGCGGGGAGAGATGGTCTTGCGCACCGCATCCGGCTGCTCCATGATCTCCTTGAACATAAAGTGGGCATAGCCGCCCTTTTCCGCGGCGCTCACGTCCCAGTCGATAAAGCTGTGCTCCTTTTCCACCGGCTGGCCCAGGGCGTCATAGACCCTGATCTCCCCGGCACTGACCACAGCCACCTCGCCGTCCTCCATGTAGGACACGTCCCGGGTGTGTTTGATGATGGCGGTGACGTCAGAGGCGATGAATTTGCAGTCCTCCCCATAGCCCAGCAGCAGCGGCGCGTCCTTGCGGGCCGCAATGAAGCTGTCCGGCAGATCCCTGCACAAAATCCCCAGGGCATAGGCCCCTTCGATGCGGTCCAGCACCGTGTAGACCGCCGCCATGATGTTTCCGCCGTTCTGAAGATAAAAATACTCCAAAAGCTGAGCCACGACCTCCGTGTCCGTGTCGGAGCAGAAGTGTACCCCCTTGGAGACAAGAAATTCCTTGATCTCCAGGTAGTTTTCAATGATCCCGTTGTGAACCACCGCGATCTGCCCGTTCTGGCTCAGATGGGGATGGGAGTTGACGTCATTCGGCTCGCCGTGGGTGGCCCAGCGGGTGTGACCGATACCCATCCGGCCCTCCAAAGCCTTTCCGCCGTCCACAAGGGCGCTGAGCACCCTGAGCCGGCCCTTGGTCTTTCTCAGCTGCAAGCCCTTCTCCTCCGACAGTACCGCGATGCCCGCAGAGTCATAGCCCCGGTATTCCAGCCGTTCAAGGCCGTCAAGCAGTATCGGCGCCGCCTGCTCCGTACCGGCATAGCCCACAATTCCGCACATGGTGTTTCACCTTCCTGTTTGCAATGATTTGAGATTATACCACTTATTCCCTCACGCTTCAAGATTTTTCTTCTTAATTTTCGTTGTGAAAGGATTTACTATTGAATTTCCTTGGGTTTTGTTGTAGAATATCGAACGGTGTCAGGCGGTAACACAGTTATTGCCCGGCACTATATTTTGTGGTCAAACCGGTTACAAGACGGTAAACTTTTCAATATCTTGTGATTTGCTCTTGACAACAAGCCCATATCGTCTTATTATTTATCACGCAGCGACTTTTGATTAGGGAGGCACAGCGCAGATATGCTCATCGCGGGACTTCAAAAACTGACCTTACTGGACTATCCGGGCACTGTAGCCTGCACGGTATTCACCGGCGGCTGCAACTTCCGCTGCCCCTTCTGTCACAATGCGCCCCTGGTTCTGCCTGAGCTGATGGGACAGGATACCGATGAGGAGCAGGTCCTCGCCTTTTTGAAAAAGCGTCAGGGTGTACTGGACGGCGTGGCCATCACCGGCGGAGAGCCGCTGCTGCATAAAGATATCGGCGCTTTTCTGGAAAAAGTCCGCGCGCTTGGCTTCAAGATCAAGCTGGACACCAACGGTTCCTTCCCGGACAGGCTTCAGGAGATCATCTCCGCCGGGTTAGTGGACCGGGTAGCCATGGATATCAAGAACGCGCCGGAGCTTTACGCCAAAACGGTGGGGCTTCCCGCGCTGGATCTGGCCCCTATTGAGCGCTCAAAGGAGCTTCTGCTCCGGGGCGCTGTGGACTATGAGTTCCGCACCACGGTGGTGAAGGGCCTTCACACCGAAGAGAGCATCACCGGCGCCGCAAAATGGATTGCGGGCGCAAAGGAATACTATTTACAGCAGTTCAAGGACTCCGGCCATGTAATCGCCATAGAGGGACTTTCAGAATATAACGAAGAGGAAATGCACGCACTCGCCCGGGCGGCGGCACAGCATGTGCCCGCAGTGCAGGTGAGAGGCGTTTAATCATCCAGAGATATGGGAGGAGATAAAGATATGTACCAGGTAGTAAAGCGCGACGGGAAAATCGTCGACTTCAACATCAACAAGATCGCCGACGCCATAAAAAAGGCCTTTGACGCCACCAAGACAGAGTATAACGAGAGCGTGATCGACTTTCTCGCCCTGAAGGTTTCGGCCGATTTTCTGCCCAAGATCAAGGACGGTCTTGTGGCCGTGGAGGACGTACAGGACAGCGTAGAGACGGTTCTCTCCCGGGGCGGCTACGAGACTGTGGCCAAGGCCTACATTCTCTACCGCAAGCAGCGGGAAAAAGTGCGCAACATGAAGTCCACCTTCCTGGACTACAAGGAGACGGTGAACAAGTATCTGAACATTGAGGACTGGCGCGTGAAGGAAAACTCCACCGTCACCTACTCTGTGGGCGGCCTTATCCTCTCCAACTCCGGCGCCATCACCGCCAACTACTGGCTCAGCGAGGTGTATGACAATGAGATTGGCGAGGCCCACCGCAACTGCGACATCCACCTGCACGATCTGAGCATGCTCACCGGCTACTGCGCCGGCTGGAGCCTGAAGCAGCTGATCAAGGAGGGTCTGGGCGGCGTCCCCGGCAAGATCACCTCCTCCCCCGCAAGCCACCTGTCCACCCTCTGCAACCAGATGGTCAACTTCCTGGGCATCATGCAGAACGAGTGGGCCGGCGCACAGGCTTTCTCCTCTTTCGACACCTATCTGGCCCCCTTTGTCAAGGTGGACAACCTGAGCCAGAAGGAAGTGAAGCAGTGCATCCAGTCCTTCATCTACGGCGTGAACACCCCCTCCCGCTGGGGCACGCAGGCGCCCTTCTCCAACATCACCCTGGACTGGACCGTACCCGCCGACCTGAAGGACATGCCCGCCATCGTAGGCGGCAAGGAGCTGGACTTCACCTACGGCGACTGCAAGAAAGAAATGGACATGGTGAACAAGGCCTTTATCGACATTATGATCGAAGGCGACGCCAACGGCCGTGGCTTCCAGTACCCCATCCCCACCTACTCCATCACCCGCGATTTCGACTGGTCTCCCACCGAAAACAACAAGCTGCTGTTTGAGATGACCGCGAAATACGGCACCCCCTACTTCTCCAACTACATCAACTCCGATATGGAACCCTCCGACGTGCGCTCCATGTGCTGCCGTCTGCGTCTGGACCTGCGCGAGCTGCGCAAAAAGTCCGGCGGCTTCTTCGGCTCCGGCGAGAGCACCGGCTCTGTTGGCGTTGTCACCATCAACATGCCCCGCATTGCCTATCTGGCCGCGGATGAGACCGATTTCTACAAGCGGCTGGACAAGATGATGGATATCGCGGCCCGCTCCCTGAAGGTCAAGCGCACCGTCATCACCAAGCTGCTGGATGCGGGCCTCTACCCCTACACCAAGCGCTATCTGGGCACCTTTGACAACCACTTTTCCACCATCGGCCTTGTGGGCATGAACGAGGCGGGCCTGAACGCCAAGTGGATCCGGGCCGACATGACCAGCCCCAAGTGCCAGGAGTTCACCAAGCAGGTGCTGGACCACATGCGTGAGCGTCTCAGCGACTACCAGGAGATGTACGGCGACCTGTACAACCTGGAGGCCACTCCCGCCGAGTCCACCTCCTACCGCCTTGCCAAGCACGACGTGGAGCTCTATCCCGACATCATCACCGCGGCGGAGCCCGGCGGCACCCCCTACTACACCAACAGCTCCCACCTGCCGGTGAGCTACACCGACGATATTTTCGAGGCGCTGGACATCCAGGACGATCTCCAGACCCGCTACACCTCCGGCACCGTGTTCCACGCCTTCCTGGGCGAGAAGCTGCCCAGCTGGGAGGCCGCCGCAAACCTGGTGCGCAAGATCGCGGAGAATTACAAGCTGCCCTACTACACCCTCTCCCCCACCTACTCCGTGTGTAAAAACCACGGCTATCTGACCGGCGAGCAGTTCACCTGCCCCGAGTGCGGCGAGACCGCCGAGGTATACAGCCGCATCACCGGCTACTACCGTCCGGTGCAGAACTGGAACGCGGGCAAAACCCAGGAGTACAAGGAGCGCAAGGAGTACGACATCGGGCATTCCGTGCTGCGCCATGACGGTCCCATCCCCGAGATGAAGGCCGAACCGGTACAGGAGACCCCCGTTGTGGAAGAGAGCGCAGAGAATCGCGTCATTCTCTTTGCCACACCCACCTGCCCCAACTGCCGCATCGCCTGCGCCTATCTGGACAAGGCAGGCTTTGCCTATGAAAAGCTGATGGCAGAGGAGAACGCGGACCTGGCCATCAAGTACGGCGTGAAGCAGGCCCCCACGCTGGTTATCGTGACCGGCGCAGGCTTTGAAAAGTTCGCCGGTGCCGGCGCTATCAAGCAGTTTCTCTCCAAATAAAAAGAAATAGCTGAAAAATGAGGCCGGCGTTTGCCGGCCTCATTCAATGCAGCGGGAAAGGATACACCCATGTACGATATTATCATTATCGGCGGAGGCCCGGCGGGTCTTACCGCCGCCACATACGCAAGGCGGGCTGGAAAGTCCGTGCTGGTCATCGAGAAAAACGCCTTCGGCGGGCAGATCACCTGGTCCCCCAAGGTGGAAAACTTCCCCTCCGTTGTCTCCATCAGCGGCACTGAGCTTGGCGACCTCTTTTTAGCACAGGCCATGGAGCAGGGCGCAGAAGTGGAGCTGGAAGAGGTCATCTCCGTCAGCGCCGGAGAGGTCAAGACCGTGAAGTGCCTCTCCGGGGCGGAATTTCAGGCCCGGGCCCTGATTATCGCCGCCGGGGCGAGGCCCCGTATGCTGGGTCTGACCAGAGAGGAAGAGCTTGTGGGCAGCGGCGTGGGCTTTTGCGCGGTATGCGACGGGGCATTTTATAAGGGCCGCCCCGTGGCGGTCAACGGCGGCGGCAACAGCGCCCTTCAGGACGCCATGCTGCTCTCGGAGACCTGCAGCAAGGTATATCTCATCCACCGGAGAGACAGCTTCCGGGGCGAGGCAAAGCTGGTAGAGGCCCTGCGGGCCAGGGCCAATGTGGAATTTGTGCTCAGCGCCACGGTAACGGAGCTTCTGGGCGACAAGGAGCTGACCGGCATTGTGGTGGAGCAGCAGGGGCGGCGGCGGGAAATCGCCGTTGAAGGCCTGTTTGTGGCTGTGGGCCACCAGCCGGATGTAAAAGCCTTTGAAAACCTCATTGCGCTGGACGGGCAGGGTTATGCCCTCTCCGGCGAGGATTGTCTCACCAAAACCTCCGGCGTGTTTGTGGCGGGGGACTGCCGCAGCAAAAGCGTCCATCAGCTGACCACCGCCGTGGCCGACGGCTCCGTGGCCGCCCTGGCCGCCTGTGCCTATCTGGACGAATAGAATATTCAAACACATAAGTTCCGAAACCAATGGTTTTTGGAACTTTTGTGCTTTTTTGGGAGATTCGAACCAACAACATCCGGGTTATGCGCTGCGCCTGAAAAAAATAATCCGCCCCCTATTACTCCGTTTGAGACTGGGCCGCCCGGGTATTGTGATAATATTGGGACTTATGTACTCTCATCCTCTCGGCTTGTTTACCGGCAAACCGCCAGCGCTTCATACGGTCTCAGGCTGCCGCGGGTATGTTCCATGGGCATGTTGGAAAGGGCAATACGGTGCTCTGAATAATCCGGCGTTTCCGGAAGCGGCAGCGTCTCCGCGCTGAAATTACACAGCACCAGCAGGCTCTGCCCTTTATAGCTCCTCTCATAGGCAAAAATTTTCTCATGCTCCGGCCAAAGGAGACGGAAGGAGCCGTCCCGGATCAGCGGGTTGCCCTTACGAAAGGCGATGAGCTTTTTATAAAAGGAGAGCACGGAATCCGGGTCCCCTTCCTCCCGCTCCACATTGGCAGAGCGCCAGTTCTTCCCCATACCGATCCAGGGGGCGGCGGTGGAAAAGCCGCCGTACAGTGCGCTGCTCCACTGCATGGGCGTCCGCGCGTTGTCGCGGCTGACACAGGCGAGATAATTCAGCATACTGCGCTTGTCCAGGGTTCCGCTGCCGACCAGGGCGTGATAGGCGTTGATGCTCTCCAGGTCCCGGTATTGGGCCAAATCGAAAAATCCGGCATTGGCCATACCCAGCTCCTCTCCCTGATAAATATAGGGCGTGCCCTGCATCAGATATAGGCACAGGCCCAGCATTTTTGCCGAGACGTCACGGTATTCAGGCAAATCACAGCCGAATTTGGATACAGCTCGAGGCTGGTCATGGTTGCTCCAGAACAGGCAGTTCCACGCGGTGTCTCTCATCTCCGTTTGCCAATGGGAAAACACCTGCTTCAGGGCCGGGAGAGGCGTTTTCCGGTCTGTCCATTTTCCGTATATGCCATCTGTCAGTCCCGTATGTTCAAAGGAAAAGACCATATCCAGCTCATTCCGGCCAGCGCCGGCATATTTTTTGGCCTCCTCCACTGTGACGCCGGGGCACTCCCCTACGGTCATCATGTCATAACGGGCCAGAACCTCCTTGTTCATTTCCCGCAGATATTCATGTACGCGGGGACCGTTGATGCAGGCAGGCGAGAGATCCGTCTCCTCTGTACGGGGGATAGGGTCTGGTTTGGAGATCAGGCTGATCACATCCATACGGAAGCCGTCCACGCCTTTTTCAAGCCACCAGCTCATCATCTCATAAATTTCCTGCCGCAGCCGCGGGTTTTCCCAGTTCAGGTCCGGTTGCTTTTTTGCAAAAATGTGCAGATAGTGGGCCCCGGCCTGCGTGTCGTATTCCCATGCCGAGCCGCCAAACCAGGACTGCCAGTTATTCGGCTTCTCATCACGCCAGATGTAATAGTCCCGATAGGGGTTGTCTCTGCTTTCCCGGCTTTTCTGAAACCAACTGTGCTCATCAGACGTGTGGTTCACCACCAGATCCATAACAATGCGTATGCCCCTGCTGTGGGCTTCCGCCAGAAGGCCGTCAAAGTCCTCCATGGTCCCGAAGTCCGGATTGATGGCATAATAGTCGCTGATATCATAGCCGTTGTCCGCTCCGGGGGAGGCATAGACCGGGCAGAGCCAGATCACGTCCGCGCCCAGCTCCCGGATGTAATCCAGCCGCATTCTGATCCCGTTCAGATCGCCGATCCCGTCCCCGTTGCTGTCCTGAAAGCTTCTGGGGTAAATCTGATACACCACCGCATCTTTCCACCAATCAGTTTTCATCCTGCTCCTCCAGACCAAAGTATTTTCGATAACTGCTGATAAAATAATAGGGATTGGAATAGCCCACCAGAGGGGCCGCCGCCTTTTCACTGAAACCGTCCTGTTCAATGAGTTGTCTGGCCTTGTTCATTCTGATCTGCATCAGATAATTGGTAAAGGTCTCGCCGGTCAATTCCTTGAATTTCCGGCTCAGGTAGATGTAGTTGATATGGTATTCCTGGGCAAAGCTGATGAGGCTCAAATCCTCCATATACCGGGTCTGCACCGCGTTGAGTACATGGTGCAGGATGCTGTCCGTACTGAAAGTATCCTGCTCGGCGATCGCGGCGAAGGTCTTGTCCACGATCTCCGCAAAGAGATCGTCCATCTCCTGCCGCCATTGAATTTGATTGATCCTGTCCAGGTAATTGCCGCCGATCAGCGCAGAGATGTTTACCCCTCTGCCCGTCTCCTGACAGCAGCGCTCAAGAGAAATGGAAAATTCCACCAGCATATGTTTCATTGCCGGCAGATGGATATATTCATTTTGTTGCAGCACATGCTGGAAAGCCCGCTTCAGTTCCTGCCGGAAATCGCGGCCGCTTTTCAGCAGTTCCTTCAGCTGCTGGCCGTTTACCGGGGCAGGATACCGGACTGTTGTCAGCGCTTTCACTGAGGGGTATTCGATGGCGGCCCTGCTGGGATGATGGAAAGCAAGGGCCGCCGCCGCCTCGTTCAGCGCATTAGGAAGCCGTTTCAGAGAATCCTTTTCTTCACTGATCCCCAGGCGAAATTCCGCCGGGCTGGCAATCCTGCCAAAGGCCGTCTGAATCCATGCGCGACAGGAGGACTCATTCTGTGCGGGCAGTAATGTCAGCAGGGCAAAACGTTGTTGTTTCTGCAGGCAAAGCAAACGGTTTTCAAAAGGTGAATGTCCCAGCGCGGAAGCAAGAAGGTTCTCCGCGTTTTCTTCTTTTTTCAGCAGAATTTCACACAGGCTAAATCCTCTGTCGCCGTATTTTTCCGCATATGCAGCAAAGCGTTCATCAAACTTCAGCGGTTCGGAAAAAGCGGCGTCAGAAAACAGGGCCATAAGCGCATCCTGTCTCTTTTGCGACACCCGGTTTTTTTCGTCCAGCTTTTCTTTCACTTTTCGAAAAAGGCTGTTCAGACTGACGGCATCCACAGGCTTTAAAAGGTAATCGAATACATGGGCGTGGATCGCCTGACGCATGTAGGCAAAGTCCGTGTATTCGCTCAGTACAATGATCTCGCAGTCCAGCTTTTGCCTTTCGATCTCCTGCAGCATCTGCTGTCCGTCGCAAACCGGCATACGCATGTCCGTAAGGATCACGTCCACCTGCCGGGAACGGAGAATTTCCAGCGCCTCCACGCCGTTTTCCGCCTCCCCGGCCAGAGTCATTTTCAGTTCATCCCAGCGGATGCTCCGGATCAGCCCCTGCCGGATCAGGGCTTCATCCTCAACAATCAAAACCCGGTACATCTGATCAGCCCCCATCCACAGGAATCGTGATATGTACGACCGTTCCGGTTCCTTCCTCGCTGTCTATGGTCAAGGTGCCCGCTACGCCATACAACAGGCGCAGGCGGGTATTCAGATTTTGTATTCCTATCCTCTGATTCTCCATGGGGCCGCTGCTTTCCTCAAGGGAAGCCTGCAAGGCTGCCAACTGGTCTACTGGGATGCCCTGGCCGTCGTCGGCCACCTCGATCACCAGTTGCCCTTTCTCCTCCCATGCGCTGATGGAGATATTCCCGGTCTGCCCGCTGCGCTCAAAGCCGTGGATAATGGCATTTTCCACCATGGGCTGTATGCTCACCCGTGGCACCAAATGATCCATTACATATTCCGGTACGTTGACCTGATCGTGCAGCCGGTCGCCGAAACGGATCTTCTGTATTGTCAGGTAGTTTTCTGTATGGGCGATCTCGTCCCGCAGCGTGACCAGGGGCTCTTTGCCGGAGATATTATAGCGCAGTGTCTTTCCCAGGGCAGTAGCCATCACCGAAAGCTCCGGGACCTGATGGAGATCCGCCATTGCCGCCATGGACTGCAGGACGTTATAGAGAAAATGTGGGTTCATCTGGGCCTGAAGGGCGCGGATCTCCGCGTTTTTCTGCTGAAGCGCCGTCTCATATTCGCTGTAGATGGCAAGCTCCAGCTTGTCCATCAGCGTGTTGAAGCTGTTTCCCAGCCGGGCGATCTCGTCACTGCCGGTAACTGTCACGCGCTGGTTCAAATGCCGGAGCTGGGTCTCGTCCATGGCCTCGGCAAGCCGCTCCACCGGCCTGCTGATGGCGCCGGAGGCGACAGCTGTCACCAGAGCAATGATAATCAACGCAAAAACAGCAGCGGCAAAAAGGGCGCTGGACACAGCCATTGCGTCCGCAGAAAAAACGGACTGGGGCGTCAGCATCAGAACATACCAGCCGCTGTATGCAGACCGGGCCGAGGCCATCACATAGGGGCTTCCCTGATAGGCAATCTCATGCTGGGCCTGGCCGTCGGAAAAGGCCATCACCTCCGCCGGTAAGGTCTGCATCAGCATAGTCCCGGAGGAGTCGTAGATCACCCGTCCCTCTTCGTCGCACACAAAGAGTATGGACGTGCTGTCCGGCAAAATAAGTGCGGACAGCTGCTCCAGATCTGAGAGGTCGATGGTGATAAACATGATCCCTACCGGTTCAAAATGACTTTCCGTATTTACGATCTGCCGGGATGCGGCATACACATAGGAAGGTGTGCTCTGCATAAGGTTTCGCAGAGGCATATGCGGGGCGGTAGAGAGCAGCGTCGCCTTCCCCCGCCGGTCTTCCTCCGCTTCAATACAGTCCAGATACTCCACCGGAAGCTCGCAGCTGCGATAGTCCGCGTAGGACCCGGCCTCATTCCTTGTGGCATAAATCAGCTGTCCGTAGTCGTCGATAAAGATTATACTGAACAAATCGGAACGGCTGCTGAGACTGGACAGAAAAATTTTTTTCAGCAGCTCTGTATCGCTGCGTCTTTCCGCCGCCGTGGCATCCTGGCCGCAGGTTTTTAAATACGCCCGGAAATTTTCGTTCAGATAGATGGAGCGGTAGATGTCATCCAGCCGCATACAGGAGGTATCCAGCCGCTCCGCGCCGGTTTTCACCAGATTGGTGTGAAGCGACAGGGACTGCTCCCGTATTACCGATTGTGAGCGGGTCTGGGCAATAAGAATAACGATCGCCATGGGAACAGCAAGAAGAAGCGAAACCGTAAGCATCAGTTTTTTTCTTAAAGAATGTATGTGCCGGAACAATGTGCATCACCTGCCCTTTGGGCACATTATAACAAATTAATTCCTGCCTTTGGATAGGAAAAGGGAAAAAACTAATTCATTTCAGAGATTGGCTAAATGGTTTGATTGCGGGTTGAAAAGCAGGGATGCTATAATCTGTCCATGAGGATGAGCCATGCAGCCCGGAACTTTCGAAGTGGCCATACGAAAGCCGGCCGCGCCCTGTTCATCCAAGCGAAAATTTGAAAGAATGGAGATTGGACACCATGAAAAAAATACTGGTACTTCTGCTATGTGCAGCACTGATATTGACCATGCTGACCGCCTGCGGCTCCGGGGACGCCCCGGCCGCCCCGGCGGAAACAAATACCGGCAGTCCGGCCGCAGCAGGCGACAACGCCGAACCGGCACAGCAGGAAGTTACGATCCACCTGTTCCACCAGAAGCAGGAGGCACAGGAAGCCTTTGCGCAGATCATCAACGCTTTCCACACCGAGTATCCCTATATCACCGTTGAACAGGAGATTGTCACCAACGATCCCGCCGCGATCTTGAAAGCAAGGCTTGCCACCGGCGAGGTCCCCGACATTTTCCAGGGAGCTACGGACACCATGGACATTGCCCGGGGCGGCTACATCATGGAGCTGAGCAGCGAGGCCTTTCTGGACAACATCACCGATGAGGCCCGCGCCGCCTCCTCCTTCACCGACGCGGACGGTCATACCTGGGCAATGCCCGTGGACGGCAGCTGTGAAGGGATTTTCTACAACAAGGACATTTTCGCAGAGTATGACCTGTCTGTGCCCACCACACTCAGCGAGCTGAAAACGGTAATCGACACCCTGGAAGACAACGGTGTCACGCCCTTTGCCATGGGCTTCAAGGACGCCTGGACCATCAAGCCGGTGTCTCTGGTGGCAGCAGCTTCCGCCATCTACGGCAAGGACATCAACTGGGACAGCAAGAAGGACAGCGGCGAGGCGAGCTTTTCCGGTTCCGAGGACTGGACAAGCACCTTTGAAATCACCAAAATGGTCTACCAGCACGGCAACACCCGCACTGCCTTTGACACGGACTATAACGGTGCCTGTGCTATGATGGCAAACGGCGAGGCTGCCATGATGATCAACGGCCTCTGGGCGCTGGAGCCGATCCGGCAGATCAACCCCGATGTAAATCTGGGCATGATGGCAATGCCCGCATCGGAAGATCCGAAAGACACCAAACTGTTCCAGTTCCCGGATTTCGGGCTCTCCATCTCCGCCTCCACGGAGCATCCGGAGGAGTGCAAGCTGTTCCTGGAATTCCTCACCCGCCCCGAAATCGCCGAGCTCTGGTGCAGCACCTCCAAGCTGTTTTCCGCTGTCAAGGGCGTATCCGTGGATTTTGACCCCTTGGCCGATGACGTCAACGCCTATATCGACGCTGGTATGGTCTGCACCCAGGTAGACAGAGGCTGGCCCACCGCTTTTGGCCCTGAATATGAGAGCGCTCTGTCCAATTACCTGCTGGATCTCAGCTCTTTGGACGATATTTTGATCAGTCTGGATACCGCATGGGACAACGCCAGAGCGGCAAGTCAGTCCTGACAGAAAAAAGCGCCGGCATACGGCAAAAGAAGGCAGGAAAGCGGTCACGCTTTCCTGCTTCCTTTATCACAGTGAAGGAGGGATAGCCCCTATGCAGCAATGGAAACGAAAACAGAACCGCATTTATATGGCGTTTATCATTCCTGCTGCGGCCTTTTTTATCACGTTTTTCATTTTTCCTTTTTTCAAGAGCCTCTGGCTCTCGTTTACAGACGCCTACGGCTATAACCCGGAGCAGCACTTTATCGGGCTGAAAAACTATAAGGAGGCCCTTTCCAACCCTACTTTCCGAAGCGCTGTTTGGATCACCACTAAATATACCGTTTTTGTCACCCTATGCACCAATCTGGTAGCACTGAGTCTCGCGCTGCTGCTGGACGGCAATGTCCGGTTCAAAAAACTGTTTCGGGCGCTTTTCTTTCTGCCCAACCTGATGAGTTTGATCATCGTCAGCTTCGTGTGGGTGTTTCTCTACGGAAATGTTTACCGCTCTGTTGTGGAGCTGCTGCATATCCCGGAGGCTTTTCAGATCAGTTGGCTCGGGAACCGGACCATGGCGCTGTTTTCCATGGGCATCACCGCTGTTTGGCAATGCGCGGGCTACTATATGCTCATCTATATCGCAGGCCTGCAAAATATCGGCTCCGAGCTTACGGAGGCCGCCGAAATGGATGGTGCGGGAACCTGGGCGCTCATTCGCCATGTAAAGCTTCCGCTACTGGCCCCGGTGATCGCCATGAATTCCATTTTGCTGGTGACCTCCTGCTTCAAGACCTTTGATATTCCCATGGCCATGACCTCAGGCGGTCCGGCCGGCGCCACCACTACCGTCGCCCTGCAGATCTATAACACCGGTTTTCGCTCCAACAGGACAGGCTACGCCACGGCCCAGTCGGTCATCTTGTTTCTGATCATCAGCCTGATGACTGCGCTCATGTATTGGTACCAAGGCAGAAGGGGGGAAGACTGATGTCTGTCAAAGTAGGAAAGCGCCGCAACGGCATCGGTATTACCATTGTCACCGCGCTGATTGCTTTGATTTTCTTTTTTCCGGTTTTGATGGCGGTCATCAACTCCTTCAAAACCCGCGGAGAGATCCTGGCCTCTGCCATTGCCTTGCCCTCTGCCCCCACCTTTGCCAATTACGCCGCTGTGATCGAGGCTACGGATTTTGTCAAGGTGTTTTTCAATTCCTGTCTGGTGACAGGCGGAGGGATCGTGCTGAATCTGCTGGTAAGCGCCTTGGCAGGCTATGCATTGGCCCGCTGGCGCTCAAAATGGGCCAATATGCTCACGCTTTTTTTCCTCTCCTCCATGTTTGTGCCTTTCCATACCATAATGATTGCCCTCCTCACCACAGCACGGGATCTGAAGCTGACGGGACACATCTGGGGCCTGATTTTGATCTATTGCGGGCTTCAGTGTCCCATCCCCATTTTTCTGATCAAGGGCTTTGTCCATTCTGTTCCCAGAGAGCTGGAGGAGGCCGCCATGATCGACGGCTGCGGCACCGTTCGCCTGTTTCTTTCCATCGTGCTGCCCATGCTCAAGCCCATTCTTGCCACAGTCTCTGTTTTGAATGTGCTGTGGATATGGAATGACTATCTCCTGCCTTATCTAATTTTGGGAAAGCCCCTTACCATTCCCCTGAGCCAGATGTATTTTTACGGACAGTACAATCAGCAATGGCACTTAATCATGGCGGGCTTTGTGGTGTCGACCATTCCGGTGGTCATCTTCTTTTTGTTTATGCAGAAGTATATCATCAACGGAATTGCCTCCGGTGCAGTCAAGGGGTGAGCCATGGCCTATTCAAAATATGATCTGGAGAGAAGCGACACGGTATATATGCTGATGACGGACCGTTTTTGCGACGGGGACCCGTCCAACAACGGGGTGCTTGGCGCCGAGTATCAGCCCGGAAACCTGCATTTTTATCAGGGCGGAGACTGGGCTGGGCTCCGACAGCAGCTTCCCTATATCAAGTCTCTGGGCTTCACCGCTGTCTGGATGTCAGCGCCCCAGGACAACGAGCTATACAGCCGGACCGGGGACGAGGCGGGATACCACGGATACTATACCCGTGATTTTTACAGCCCCAATCCCCATTTTGGTACAGAGGCGGAGCTGCAGGCCCTGATGGGGGAAGCAAAACGATTGGGCATAAAGATCATCATCGATGCCCAGCTGAACCACACCGCTGACTATCTGGAATACCCGTCCCAACAGTACGACCCGCCGTCCTACCGCCCGTCGCCCCCTTTTGATAACCCCACCTGGTATCATAACACCCCCAACATCATCAACTTCAATGATCCCTATGAGGCGCAGAATTACAGTCTCGGCGGTCTGGACGACCTGGACCAGGAAAATCCCGATTGCTGGCAGGCTCTAACGGAGGCCTACTGGGATCCGGAGAAAAACCGCGGCTGGTTTTCCTATGGTTTTTCCGGTTCCCGGGTCGATGCGGTTGTGGAGATCCCGCCAGAGTATCTGTCCCGCTATGAGCGGCATACGGGAAAACACAGCTTTGGGGAAGCCTATACCGGCTCTGTTGCGGAAAACGCGACATATCAGCGGTACTTGTGGGGGATGCTGGATTACCCACTCTATTTTCAGCTCAACAACACCTTTTGCCGGGGAAATGACTGGAGCGGAATAAAGTGGGTACTGGATCAGGACGCTCTGTATCCAAATCCGAACCAACTGTTTACCTTCATTGATAACCATGACCGGGCCAGATTTCTGTCCAACTGCGGGGACAATATTTCCAAGCTGCATCTGGCTCTGGCCTTTCTCTATGCAGCCCGGGGCATTCCCGTGGTCTATTACGGTACGGAGCAGCACCTGGCCGGAGATTTTCGGTACACCGAGCAAATGGTCAATGACCTCAACCGGGAGATGATGCCGGACTTTTCCGCGGACAGCACAACCTTCAGACTGCTGCAAAGGCTGAACCGGATCCGTCGGGACTATCCGGATATTCTCGCCCAAGGTACCCAGGAGGAACTCTACTTCCGCCCCGGCGATCGGGTATACGCTTTTAAGCGGGCGGCAGGCGGCAGGTATATGATCTGTCTGTTTAACGCCTCGCCCGGAGAGCAGCGCCGGGCCATTCCTCTGGACGGATGTTTCTCCGGCTGCTTTACCGATTTGTTGGATACCCGCCGCCATTACCGGATAAGCGGTGATCGTCTGGATATCACGATTCCACCTTACCGTGCCATGCTTCTGGTCTCCGGCCGGGCATCGGACTATGAACCGCCCGTTCCGCAAAAAACACGGATCATCGTCCACTATGATACGGGCTTTGGGAACGCTCTCTACATCCGGGGCAGCACCTTGCCGCTTTCCTGGAGTTTTGGGCAGCGGTGTGATAATCTGGATGCCGACACCTGGGTATTTACGTTGGAACGGCCCGAAAGCGGAGCAATATTCTTCAAGTTTCTTTTAAACGACGCTCTCTGGGAGCAGGGCAGGGATCACTGTATTGAAGCCGGAACTGAAGTGGAGTGCTGGCCCAAATTTTGATACGCCTTTTTGCAAACTTAAACAGTTCTGGCAGGAGAGCATACTCTCCTGCCAGAATCTGAATGATGACAAAGCTATCGGCAGTGTTCAGCGTTGCATGGGGATCGCGCAGAGAGGGGGCGCCCCGCTCTATCTATGTTTTTTCAGGAGCATTTTTGAATACTCCTGAAAAAGTTTTCAAAGCGTCGAACTATATCGACGCCCTGATCCTCGCGACTATTGCGTGCTTCTCCATAGGCAAAAAGCAGGAGGAATCCTCCCCTGTTTTATCAGAGGATTTCTTTGATGACCTTTGCAACGCCGGCGTGTTCATTATCGTCCGTCACTCTGTCCGCCGCGGCTTTGACCTCGGGGGCCGCGTTGCCCATGGCCACACCCAGACCGGCGGCGCGGAGCATGGTCAGATCATTTGTACCGTCGCCGAAGGCAATGGTCTCCTCCATCGCCACGCCCAAATGGCGGCACAGGGCCTCAAGGGCTGTACCCTTGTTGGCGGCAGCCCAGTTCAGCTCAATATTATTCTTCACTGAGCTGGTCACCGCAAGCTCCGGGAAGCGCTCCGGCAGCAGCCGGAGCTGACGGGCCCGCTCCTCCATATCCGTAAAATACATCTGGAGCTTCTGCGCGCCGGTGCCGGAGGCCTGGATGTAGTCCCGCAGGCTCTCCACCGGCGTGCGCAGGCGCACCAGCAGGTCAAGGATGCCCTTATCCGGCATGAAATCCACGGCATGTTCATAAAAGCGCCGGTCAATATAGCCCCAGTTGTCCTTATAGCAGTCATAGAAAAGATGGTTTCCCTCCATATAGTCTATGACCCGCAGAGCCAGCTCCATGGGAATATCCTCCCTGTAGACGGCCTTATCCTCCAGCGCGTCATAGACATAGGCGCCGTTTACCGTTATGCACCAGCGCAGAAAGGGCAGATCCTTCAGCGGCTGGGGCAGACCGGCGTAAATACGCCCGGTGGCCGGGACAATATGCATCCCCTGCTCCGCCGCCGCTTTCAGCGCCGCCATGTTTTCCGGCGGGATGTTCTTTTTCCCATCCAGCAAGGTTCCGTCAAGGTCAAAGGCAATCAGCCTGTTTTTCATTTGCTCACCTCATATCTGTTTTATCTATTAAAGCGTAAAGACCCGTCTTTGGCAAGTCTTTTTTCCGGCACTTTCGCCCTATTGAAAGAAAAGCGCCGGATGTGTATAATATAGCTGTAAAGACTGCTTCAGGGAGGTTTTGTTTGATGACGCTTGAAGAAAAAGCGCTGCAGCTGAGAAAGGATATCATTGAGATGCTGTATAGGGCCCAGTCCGGCCACCCCGGCGGTTCTCTCTCCTGCATCGATGCTCTGGTTGCGCTGTATTATAATGTGATGAATGTTGATCCGGCCAAGCCCGGCTGGGAGGATCGGGACCGCTTTGTGCTCAGCAAGGGGCACTGCTGCCCTGCGCTGTACGCCGTGCTGGCCGACAAGGGCTTTTTCCCACGGGAGGAGCTGTGGACCCTGCGCCAGCTTGGCAGCCATCTCCAGGGCCATCCGGACATGAGAAAGACCCCCGGCGTGGACGCCAACACCGGTTCTCTGGGACAGGGCATCTCCATTGCCATGGGTATGGCTCTGGCCGCAAAGCACGGCGGCAAGGGCTATAAGGTCTATACCATGGTGGGCGACGGCGAATGTCAGGAGGGCCTGGTATGGGAGGCCGCCATGGCCGCGGCCCACTACAAGCTGGACAACTTCACCGTTATTCTTGACCACAACCGTCTGCAGATCGATGGGGAAAACGACAAGGTCATGTCCCTGGGCAGCATCTGCGCCAAATTTGCCTCCTTCGGCTTCGACACCTACACGGTGGACGGGCACAATATTGACGCCATCACCCTGGCGCTGAAGATTCCCTTCACGCCTGGCAAGCCCAAATTCATCTGCTGCGAAACGGTCAAGGGCAAGGGCGTTTCCTTTATGGAGAACAACACCGGCTGGCACGGCTCGACAATAAAAACGGCGGACTATGAAGCCGCCATGAGAGAACTGGAGGTGGGCTGATGGGTAAATCCACAAGAGAGGCCTACGGTGAGGCTCTGGCCGCCCTGGGCGCTGAGAATGAAAAAATCGTGGTTATGGACGCGGATCTCTCCGGCTCTACCAAAACCGGCACCTTCCGCAAGGCTTTTCCCGACCGTTTCTACAACTTCGGCATTGCCGAGGCAGATATGGTCTGCGCCGCGGCGGGCTTTGCCTTCTCCGGCTATATCCCCTTTGCCAGCACCTTCGCCATTTTCGGCACAGGCCGGGCCTATGAACAGATCCGCAATACCGTGGCTTACACCGGGGCCAACGTAAAAATTGCCTGTACCCACGCCGGACTGAGCGTGGGCGAGGACGGCGGTTCCCACCAGGCGCTGGAGGATATCTCCCTCATGCGCACCCTGCCGGGCATGACCGTCTTTGTCCCCTGCGACGCGGCGGAGGCCAAAAAAGCCGTGAAGGCCGCCGCTGAGCTCCAAGGGCCGGTATATCTCCGTCTCTCCCGCCCCAACACCGACGATCTCACCGGCGAGAGCAGCCCCTTTATTCCCGGAAAGGCCAACGTCCTGCGGGACGGCGCCGACGCCGCTATTTTTGCCACCGGTCTTATGGTCGGCACCGCGCTGAAAGCGGCGGAGCTGCTGGCGCAGGAGGGCATAAGCGCCGCTGTTTTGAATTTCCACACCCTCAAGCCCATCGACGCCGAGGCCATCCTGAACTATAACGGCAAGGTTCGCGCCATCGTCACCGCTGAAGAGCATTTCACCGTGGGCGGCCTTGGCTCTGCCGTGGCGGAGGTCCTGGCCGGACATGCCGGCGCCCGCTTTGACCGGGTGGGCGTGGAGGAGCGCTTCGGCCAGTCCGGCAAGCCCGACGACCTGTTCCGGGAATACGGCCTGACAGCGGAAAATATCGCCGCAAGGGTCAAGGCTCTGCTCTGACTTTACGATGAACAAAAAAATCCCTCTCCGTTTTGGAGAGGGATTTTCTGATCTGTAAGAATAACTTACTTGATTTCGACGGTGGCGCCGACTGCCTCGAGCTGAGCCTTGAGAGCCTCTGCATCTTCCTTGGAAACGCCTTCCTTGATCTTTGCGGGAACGCCTTCCACCAGGCCCTTTGCCTCTGCCAGGCCCAGACCGGTGATGCCGCGGACTTCCTTGATGACCTTGATCTTCTCAGCGCCGAAGCTGGTCATGACAACGTCAAACTCAGTCTTCTCTTCGACAACTGCTGCTGCGGCTGCGCCGGCTGCGGGAGCGGCAACGGCGGCTGCGGAGACACCGAAGGTCTCCTCGAGAGCGTGAACGAGCTCGCTGAGCTCGAGAACGGAAAGGCCCTTGATCTCTTCGATCATGGCAGTGATTTTTTCACTCATTGTATTTTCCTCCAATTTAAATCTTTGTTTGCTGCTTTATTCGGCAGCGTCGGCAGCGGGAGCCTCCAGAGAGCCGCCCTTCTGCTCCAGAATCTGACCGAGACATACGGCCAGGCCGGTGATGGGTGCGATCATGGTGCCCAGAACCTTTGCGTACAGAGCGTCCTTGGAAGGAAGCGCGGACATTTCGGCGATCTCGACCTCGTTCAGGACCTTACCGTCCATGAAGGCTGCCTTGATGTTGAAACGCTCGTTCAGCTTCTTGCTGTAGTCGCTGAGGATACGGAAAGGAGCGATGGGGTCATTATCGGCGGTAGCCAGAGAGGTGGTGCCGTTGAGAACGGAGTCCAGCTCGTTCATTCCCAGCTTGTCCAGAGCCTTTCTGGTCAGGGTGTTCTTGACGACGGTGTACTCTACGCCTTCCTTGCGCAGCTCGGTACGAAGTGCGGTATCCTCGGCCACGGTGATTCCCTTGTAGTCAACCAGGACGCCTGCCTCCGCGTTCTTGATGCGCTCAGCCAGAGCCTCGACGATCGCCTGTTTTTCGCTCAGAACCTTTGCGTTTGGCATGTGTGTATTTCACCTCCACACGAATGATCACGCTCATAAAGAAAACCTCCGCATCAAAAGACGCAGAGGCACAAAAACAATCAAAAATCGGAAAATTGTTGATGTCCTCGGCAGGGTTTACGGCCTAAGCCACCTGCTGTCTTCGGAGCGCTCAATTAATATACACGAAAAAGCCTTGATTGTCAAGGCTTTTTCGCATGAGAATCTGAAATTCAGGCTTTTTTCTCCCTCTTCCGGAGCTGGGTCAGCAGCGGAGGCAGGACAAAGGCATAGACCAAGGCCTTTCCCACGCAGAGGACCAGCCGCAGCAGCAGCGCGCCGGTGATCAGGGTGGGCGTGTAATAGCCGAAGATCTTTGCGTCCACGATCAGGGCCACGGTATTGATGCCCGTGACCATCAGTTCGGCCAGAACAACGATGAAAACAATCTGCCACTGGCTGAGCTGAAAATCGTGCCGGCGGGCATAAACGCCAACCACCAGGCCACAGAGCACATAGGGCAGGATCCACAGGGGCGTGGTCACAGTAACTCCGTAGCGCAGAAGCTGGTAGATCAGCGTGCCCACCGCGCCGATGGCTGCGCCGTCCAGACCGCCGAAGAGCAGCGCGCCAATCAGAATCGGTACGCTTTCAAAGGTGATCTTCAGGTTGCCGAAGTCCAGGGACAGGTATCCCAGAGCCGCGCACATGGCGGCCAGCACGGCATTCAGGGCTAATTGTCTTGTTTTTGTGTTGTGCATAAAAAATCCTCCTTTCCGCTATCCGACGAAAAAGAGGCCTGCTCATTTCGTGACAGCGGACGCGGTAGGCACCGCAGCGGCTTTCACCGCTTTCGTCCGGCAGCAACATCCCGTCTGCCGGCACTTAACGCGCCTTCCCTACTCTGTCAAAATTTGTACTCGACTATTGTAACCCATCTCTCCCCAGTTTGCAACAGCAAATTGCGCCGCGTATCAAATTTCCCGGGCCGGGAAATACTATCCACACGCTCAGGCAAGCGCTGATTAGTCCGGTATACCCTGCCATTTCATCAGCGTTTTCGCAGTCAGAGCGCAGATAGGAGAAGAATATGCAGGCAAAAGTGGAGATTTGCGGCGTCAATACGGCGCAGCTTCCTGTTCTGAAAGGTTCGGAGACCCGGCGTCTGCTGGAAAAGGCTCATAACGGCGATAAGGCCGCCAGGGAGCAGCTGATTTCCGGCAACCTCCGGCTGGTGCTTTCCGTTGTGCAGAAGTTTGCCAACCGGGGTGAGTGCATGGACGACCTTTTTCAGGTGGGCTGCATCGGCCTGATTAAGGCCATTGACTGCTTCGATCTGAGCCAGAACGTGCAGTTTTCCACCTACGGCGTCCCCATGATCGCGGGTGAGCTTCGCCGCTTTCTGCGGGATCACAGCGCCATAAGGGTCTCCCGCTCCATGCGGGATACAGCCTATAAGGTGCTCCAGACCAAGGAGCGGCTGACCGCCGAACAGGGACGGGAGCCGGACATGGAGTCCATCGCCAAAGCCCTGGACATCCCCCGGCAGGAGGTGGTCTTTGCCCTGGACGCCATCTGTGACCCGGTGTCCCTTTATGAGCCTGTTTTCAACGACGGAGGCGAAAGCTCCTGCGTTATGGACCAGATTGGCGACACCCACAACACCGACGAGCAGTGGCTGGAACAGATCGCCCTGGAGGAGGCCATGCGCCGGCTCAATGCCCGGGAAAAGCGGATATTGGCCCTGCGTTTTTACGCCGGCAAGACCCAGATGGAGGTAGCAAAAGAAGTGGGCATCTCCCAGGCTCAGGTCTCCCGTCTGGAAAAGAACGCCATCAACCAGATCAAGAAAAATATTACGGCATAGCTGCGGTTTCTGCCCCTGCTTTTTTGGGGCAGAAACCGGTTTTATGATTTCTCGTTGGTCGTTTTCCCCTCTTCACTGCTGATATACAGCTCTTCGCAGCTGATTTGCGCCTGCTTCAGGATATACAGCGCTTTTACGCCATCAAAGCGCTCCAATGCGTTTATCCCATCCGTGACGGAATTGAAAAGCTTAAGGTATAATTTTTTATTGATTTGATAGACGGAAATCTTCTTATAAGCCCGCGCAAGTGTTTATAAAACCTCGCGAAAATGGCTTAAAATCAAGGTTTTCTGCATATCGTCATTTATCTTGCCATATCTCCGTATAAGATGATTTTGTA
>JALFOM010000124.1 GCA_022782265.1 Clostridiales bacterium
ACTTGGGGTCGGTGGTGTCCACGCAGCGGTCCCAGTCAAAGCCGTAGCCCAGCATTTTCAGCTGGCTGGTGAAGTTCGCAATGTTCTTTTTGGTAACCACTGCCGGGTGGATGTGGTTCTTTATGGCATAGTTCTCCGTGGGCAGGCCGAAAGCGTCAAAGCCGATGGGGAAGAGAACATTGTAGCCCTCCATTCTCTTCTTGCGGGTGACGATGTCCATGGCGGTGAAGGGTCTGGGGTGTCCCACATGCAGACCCTGGCCGGAGGGATAAGGGAACTCTATCAGGCCATAGAACTTGGGCTTGCTGCTGCCGGTCTCAGCCGCGTAGGGCTTGCATTCTTCCCATTTGTCCTGCCACTTTTTCTCTATGGCCGCAAAATCATATTTCATGGTAATCAACTCTCCTTTTGATTTCTGTCTCTCTGTTCCGTATGCCCCTGTAATCAGGGGCTGGGAAGGGATGAGACATCCACCACCTCAGCGTCGCTCCAGAGGCGTTCGATATCGTAGAACTTTCTGGCCTCGTCGGTGAACACATGGACGATGACGCAGCCAAAGTCCATCAGCACCCAGATATCGGAGCGCAGGCCCTCCCGGCGGATGGGCGGCTCGCCCGCTTCGGAGAGCTGCTTGTCCACCTCGTCTACCAGAGCCTTGATGTGTGTGGAGGAGGTACCGTTGCAGATGACGAAATAGTCCGCCAGCACGGTCTGTTCCTCGGTTCTCAGGACCTTGACGTCCTTTGCCTTTTTATCCGACAGCGCCTTTGCGGCGATGGCGGCTATCTGAGCGGAAGTAAGCATAGATGTTTTGCCTCCTTGTGTTTTTCCCGTTAATTTTCACGGCTGTACCACCGGCAGGCCTCCACCGTGTCCTTGTACGGCTCCTCGCCGTAGCTGCGGATGTCCTCCAGACTCATGGAAAGGCCCAGGGCCATAGCCTCGTCGATATCCTCATAGCACAGCTCCCGCAGCTTTTCCACGCCGGGGAAGTCCCTTGTAGGCTCGATATAATCGGCAAGGTAGATGATTTTTTCCAGCAGGGTCATATCCGGCTTTCCGGTGGTGTGCCAGCGGATGGCCTCATAGACCCGGTCGCTGACGCCGAACAGATCCCTTGCCAGGGCGGCGCCGGTCTTGGCGTGAAGCAGCTTTGGGCTCTTCAGCTCCAAATTGTCGTTAATGATATCATATTTGCCGCACAATATCAACTGCTCATCGAAATTTAGTTTTTTGGTGATATCGTGGAGAATCCCCGCCTCGGCGGCGGTCTCCGGGTCCTCGCCCCAGCGCATGGCCAGCCTGACGGCCTCGCTCTCGCAGCCGGCCACATGGGCGATGCGCTTGGGCTTCAGATAAGCGTATGCCTTTTCCCGAAGCCAGGACAGCTCCGGCTGGGCGTTGTAATACCTGCAGCGGATAATTTGGGAATACACCCCGTCGTCCAGCAGCTCCGACCCCAGTCGGACCTTCAGCCGCTCCCGGATATCGCTGGAGCTCATCTCCAGAGGCGCATGGGGCAAAATCACGATCCTTGCGCCGTACTCCCGCTCCATATATCCGGCATGGGTCCGGATGGCGTCCCCGTCCTCTTCAGTCCGGGCCAGCACCGTCAGGGTGCACTGCTCCAGCAGATAGCGGAAGCGGTACCACTGCTCAAAGCTCAAGAGCATGTCGGTGCCCATGACCAGAAACAGCTCATCCTCCGGGTAAAGGGCCCGGAGCCTGTCCACCGTGTCGGCGGTGTAGCTCTTTCCCTCCCGGCGGATTTCCATATCGGAGATTTCCGCGCCGGGGATGGCGGCAAAGGCCAGCGCGCACAGGCTCATGCGCTGCTCCGGCGTGGGGCTGTCCTCCACCATCTCCTTGTGAGGGGGCAGGTTATCGGGGATAATCAGAAATTTATCCGGGTGCAGGGCTTGGGCCACGGTTCTGGCCGCCTCAACATGCCCCAGATGCGGCGGGTTGAAGCTCCCGCCGTAGACGGCAATTTTCATGTCTTCTTTTTGTCCTTTATGAGAACAATTTTCGGCTCCTTGGGGTTTCGTTTATACAGCACGAATTTGGTGCCGATAACCTGCACCTGTTCCGCGCCGCAGGCCGCGGACAGAGCGTCGCAGGCCTCCCGGGCGGTGAGCATGGAGTTTTCCAGAACCTTGCCCTTCACCAGCTCCCGTGCACGGAGCGCGTCGTTTACGGAGGCGACCAGAGCGTCGTTGATGCCGCCCTTGCCCACCTGGATAATGGTGTCCTCCCCTGCCGCAATGCCGCGGAGCTGGGAGCGCTGTTTGCTTGTCAGTGCCATGACTTTCTCCTTACTTAAACAATGCTTCAACAAAATTGGTGGCGTCAAAGGGGATCAGGTCGTCCATGCCCTCGCCCACGCCCACATATTTTACCGGCAGCTTCAGCTCATTGGCGATGGCAAAGACGATGCCGCCCTTGGCGGTGCCGTCCAGCTTGGTCAGCACAATGCCGGTAAGGCCGGAGGTCTCCAGAAACTGCTTTGCCTGGATCAGGCCGTTCTGGCCGGTGGTGGCGTCCAGAACCATCAGGGTCTCCACATCGGCCTGGGGCAGCTCCCGGTCCACGATGCGGCGGATTTTGTTCAGCTCGTTCATCAGATTCTGCTTGTTGTGGAGCCGGCCGGCGGTGTCGATGATGACCACGTCCGCCCCTCTGGCTTTGGCGGCGCAGATGCTGTCATACACCACGGCGGCAGGGTCGCTGCCCTCCTCGTGGCGGACGATATCCGCCCCGGAGCGCTCCGCCCAGACGCCCAGCTGCTCGGCTGCCGCGGCGCGGAAGGTATCTCCCGCGCAGAGAAGGACCTTCTTTCCCTGCTCGCGCAGCTGGTGGGCCAGCTTTCCGATGGTGGTGGTCTTGCCCACGCCGTTTACGCCCACCATCAAAATCACGGAGGGTCTGGTGTCCAGCTTCAGGTCGGTGCTGCCCACGTTCAGAAGCCTGGTCAGCAGCTCTACCAGACCCGCTCTGGCCTCGTCTCCGTAGCGGAAGCGGCGCTCCCAGGTCATTTTCTTCAGGCCCTTGACCACGTTTTCCGCCGTGGCGGCGCCCACGTCGGCCATGACCAGCAGCTCCTCCAGCTCCTCGTAAAAATCCTCGTTGTCCGGCGCGTAGTCCCGGAAGATCTCCTCAAGCTCTTCCAGATTCCGTCTGGTTTTGGTCAGCCCGGAAAAGATTTTATCAAAAAATCCCATGATTTATTCCCCACATTCATTCTTCAATGGTTTTCTGTGCGCTCTCCAGGTCAAGCTCGATGACCGTGGATACGCCCTTTTCCTGCATGGTGACGCCGTAGAGCATGTCCGCCTCTTCCATGGTGCCCCGGCGGTGGGTGATGACCAGAAACTGGGTCTTGTCGGACATGCGGCGCATGTACTGGGCGTAGCGGGTGACGTTTGCCTCGTCCAGAGCGGCCTCGATCTCGTCCATGACGCAGAAGGGCGTGGGCCGCACCTTCAGAATGGCGAAGTACAGGGCGATGGCCACAAAGGCCATCTCACCGCCGGAGAGCAGGCTGATGTTGGACAGGGCCTTGCCGGGGGGCTGAACCTTGATCTCGATGCCGCACTCCAGCACATTGTTCTCGTCCTCCAGCACCAAAGCCGCCTTGCCGCCGCCGAACAGCTCCAGGAAGGTCTGGCGGAAGCTCTCGTCAATGGCCCTGAACTGGCGGAGGAACACCTCCTTCATCTCGCCTGTGATCTCCCTGATGATATCCACAAGCTCGGTCTTTGCCTTGTCCACGTCGTCCCGCTGGCCGGTCAAAAACTCGTATCGGGTGTTGACCCGCTCGTATTCGTCGATAGCGCCCAGGTTTGGATTGCCCAGAGCGCTGATCTGGCGGCGCAGCTCGTTAATCTCCCGGTTGGCCTTCTGCAGATTCTCCACCGGGCGGCGCAGCTCCTCCGCCGCGCTGTGGCTCAGCTGATAGTTGTCCCAGAGCTTGTCCAGAATCTGCTTTTCCTCCATCTCGGAGGCCAGCTTTTTCTGTTCGGTTTTGGCGGCCCTGCGCTCCAGATCGATAATGTCGGCGTTTCGCTGCTGGGCGTCCTTTTCCGCCCGGGTGCGCTTCTTTTCCAGCTCCAGCTTATTGGCGCTGATCCGGTCGATCTCCTGCCTGATGCCGCTGATTTTTCCGTTGATCTCTTCCAGCTGCTTTTCCTTTTCGGCAAGGCGCGCTTTCAGTCTTTCGATCTCCCGCTCCGCGTTCTCCACAGCCTGGCGCCGCTTCTCACTGTCGCCGGACAGGCTGTCCAGCAAAACCTGAAGCTGCTTTACGGAATTTTCCGTGGCCCGGCTCTCCGCCTCGAAGGAGGAGACCCTGCTCTTCAGCTCCGCCTGGTCCTCCAGGGCCATGTCCAGCTGATAGCGGATGCCGGAGAGATTGGCCTTGGCCCGCTCCAGCTCGCTGCTGCTTTCCTTCTCCTTTTCGGCAATCTTCACCCGCTGCTTTTTCAGCTTTTCCAGCTCGTTTGCCCGGGAGAGAATGCCGCTGCCTCTAGCGGTGCTGCCGCCGGTCATGGAGCCGCCGGCGTTAATGAGCTGGCCGTCCAGCGTGACGATGCGAAGCCGGTTTCCGTTGGCCTTCGACATGCGCACCGCGTCGCCCAAGGTTTCGGCAATCACCGTTCTGCCCAGAAGGCTTGCGAAAATGTCCTTATATCGGGGGTCAAACTGAACCAGATCGTAGGCCACGCCCACAAAGCCCGGGTCGTTCACCGGGGCGTCCCGCATGACGCTGCCCCGGATGGTGTCCACCGGCAGGAAGGTCGCCCGCCCGGCGTCCCGGCGCTTCAGCATCTCAATGGCGCTGCGGCCGTCGTTCTGGGTGTCGGTAACGATATTCTGGGCCGCCGCGCCCAGAGCGGTCTCAATGGCAAGGGCGCACTCCTCGTCTGCCTTCACCAGGTTTGCCACCGGCCCGTGGATGCCCCTGAGGGTCCCCCGCTCCGCCTCGCGCATGACGGTTTTGACGGCCTTGGAATAGCCCTCGTAGTCCTTTTCCATCTCCGTGAGCATGTGGATGCGGGAGTCCATGCTCCTGCCGTCCACCGCCAGTTGGGTCACCTTGTCCGAGAGCTGGTTGACCATATCCTCGCGGCTTTTCAGCTTCATGCGGCAGCCGTCCAGCACGTTGTTGTTCTGTTTTGTCTGCTCCTCCAGCGCTTTCAGCTCATGGCCGATCTGGGCAATGCGCTTTTTCCCCTCGTCCATGCGGCCCCGGATCTCAGCGGACCGGCTCTCCTGCTGGGCAATGTCGCTGAGCATTCGCTGCATACTCTCGGTGCTGCTTTTCACGTTGGCCCGCAGTACCGCGGCGGCGGAATCGCATTCGGCAGCGGAGGACTCGGCGGCGGAGAGACGCGCTCTGGCCTGCTCGGTCTCCACGTCCTTCTGGTGCATCCGCTCGCTGAGGCTGCCGGAGGAGGCGTACAGCGCCTTCAGCTCCTCCCTTGCCTTTTCCAGCTCGCCGGTGGTCTGGCTGTATTCCAGGGCGATGGCCTGGGCCTGGGTACGGAGCTTGTCCAGGGTCTCCATCCAGACGGAGATTTCCTTTACGCGCAGCTCGTCTCTCAGCACCAGAAAGCGTTTGGCGGTCTCGGCCTGCTTTTTCAGCGGGCCCACCTGCATTTCCAGCTCTTCGATCTTGTCGTTGATGCGGAGCAGATTCTCCTCGGTCTTTTCCAGCTTCCGCTCGGCCTCTTCCTTGCGGTAGCGGAAGCGGGAAATGCCCGCCGCCTCCTCAAAGACCTCCCGCCGGTCGGTGCTCTTGGTGGAGACGATATCCGCTATTCTGCCCTGACCGATGATGGAATAGCCGTCCCGGCCCAATCCGGTATCCATCAGCAGGCTGTTGATGTCCTTGAGCCGGACGGACTCCCGGTTGATATAATACTCGCTCTCCCCGCTGCGGTAGTAGCGGCGGGTGAGCATGATCTCGCTGCTGTCGGAGTCAAAGATGTGGGCGGCGTTGTCGATAATCAGCGACACCTGAGCAAAGCCCAGCTTGTCCCGCTTTTCCGTGCCGCCGAAGATCACGTCCTCCATTTTCGCGCCCCGCAGGGCCTTGCTGCGCTGTTCGCCCATGACCCAGAGGATGGCGTCGGATATGTTGGACTTGCCGGAGCCGTTAGGGCCCACAATGGCCGTGATATCCTTTTCAAAGGTGAGCCGGGTCTTGTCCGGGAAGGACTTGAAGCCCTGTATCTCCAATGCTTTTAAGTACAAATGAATAACCTCAATTATTACAAAATAACTATTTTTAAATTAACCAATTTATTAATTCATGTCTGATAAATAAGCCGCAGGGCGGCTTATTTACGCACCGCAAGGTGCGTCATTTCATAAAAACGGCTCTTTTTAACCGTTTTTATGAAATGCAGACAGCAATCAATGCGTATCCGATTTGCATGGCGCACCATGCAAATCGGCAGGTGCAAGGTTTTTTCGACATTTTGCGAAAAAGCCTTGCACCAGAACAACGCATAGAATGCCTGTAAGGCTTGGCTTACAAGGCATTTTGCGTTGTTCAGAACGCATTATATTATATTTTCTCCGGTATTTCAACGGAAACTATTTCGATCTCATCATTTTTTAAGGGTTTTCCTGCTACTTTCAGGCTGCGAAGCCCGAACATGGCGCAAAGACGCCGGATATTTTCCCTGTGCTGGCCCACCATCTGGGAAATTCTGCCCGGAGCCACGGCCAGAACCACTGCAGAGCCGGGTGGGGTGCCTTTCAAAAGTTGTCTGGCTTTTTCCAGCATGATGCGGCTTTTTACCAGCTCCCCCAGAGCCGGGTGGTAGGCCCCGCCCGCCGCGTCGCCGCCGGAGAGCTCATCCGTGGGATTCAGCCCCAGACGGATCACCGGGATGCCCGCTTCTTCAAAGACCGGCAGCAGCTTTGCGCAGCAGCGCACCGCGTCCTCCACCGTGTGTTCCTGGTATCTGCCGGCGCGCCACAGGTCGTAAAGGGCCGTGTCCCGCACGATGACCGTGGGGTAAATGCGCACGCCGTCGGGCTTCAGGGCCGCGATACGCCGGGCGGTTTCCAGACTGCGCTCGTCCGTGTCGCCGGGCAGGCCGGTCATCATCTGGAGGATCAGCCGAAAGCCCGCCGCCTTGATCTGTTGGGAAGCGCTCTCCACATCCTCCGCCCTGTGCCCCCGGCCGGAGAGCAGCAGCACTTCATCGTCCATGGACTGGGCGCCCAGCTCCACGGTCTCCACGCCGTAATCCCGCAGCCGCTTTAACACGGCGGCGTCAATGGCGTCCGGCCGGGTGGACAGGCGGATGGCGTCGATCTCTCCCCGGTCCAAAGCCTCCCTGGCCGCGGACAGAAGGTCGGTCTGCTCCGCCGCCGGGATGGCGGTAAAGCTGCCCCCATAAAACGCCAGTTGCCGCTTTGCCCCGTTGCGGGGCAAGGCGGCTGCCTGCTTGATCGCTTCTTTAACTGTCTGGGCGGTGGCGGGCTGCTGTGCGCCGGAAATGCGGCGCTGATTGCAGAAAACGCAGTCGTTGGGGCAGCCCAGATGGGGCACAAAAACCGGGATAATGCTCTCTCTGGCGCTCATTTTTTCAGCGCCTCCAGCGCCATACAGGCGGCCATCTGCTCCGCCTCTTTTTTGGTGCGTCCGCTGCCCTCTCCCGCGCTGTGCCCGTTGATGGACACCCGGAAGGTAAAGACCTTGTTGTGGTCCGGGCCGGTCTGGGACACCATCTCATAGCGGATCTGCTGCCCGCTCTTTTGCTGCACCAGCTCCTGCAGCTCGGTCTTATAGTCGGCGGAGCGGTGGGTCTCGCTGATCTCCACGTTGTTCAGCACCCGGGACAGCACAAATTCTCTGGCCCGGTCAAGGCCGCCGTCCAGATACATGGCGGCTATGATGGACTCCACCATATCCGCCAGGATGGAGGGCCGCTCCCGGCCGCCGGTGTGCTCCTCGCCCTTGCCCAGGCGCATATAGGCCCCCAGGCCCAGCTCCAGGGCCACCTTGTGCAGGCTGCTCTCGCAGACCAGCTCCGCCCGGAGCCGGGTCATCTTCCCCTCGGGGAGCTTTGGCTCGTGGTGGTAGAGGAAATCCGCCGTCACCAGGCCCAGAATGGAGTCGCCCAGAAACTCCAGCCGCTCATAGCTCTGGCACGCGCTGTCGTGCCGCTCGTTGGCGTAGGAGCTGTGGGTAAGGGCCGTCTGGAGCAGGGCGCGGTTTTTGAAGCTGTATCCGATTTTCTGTTCAAGCTTCTCCATTGTTTTCCGTGTTTATCCTCATGTAATCGATGTTGTTTTCAATATCGCCGATAATGCCGGCGTTGACGAAAGCCACGGCCTGCCGCACGGCGGCAAAGATGCTGGCGGCGTTGGAGGAGCCGTGGGCCTTGATCACCGGCCTGCTGATGCCCACAAGGGCGGTGCCGCCCACTTCGTTGACGTCCATGGACTTTTTCATGATGCCCAGATCCTTTTTCAGCACCGCGGCGGCCAGCTTGTTTTTGGTGCTCTTGTAGAACACGCCCTTCAGCTGCTTCATGATGTATTTTATCGTACCTTCGGTGGCTTTGAGCATCACATTCCCGGTAAAGCCGTCTGTCACCACCACGTCCGCCCTGCCGGCATAGACGTCGGTGCCTTCCACGTTGCCGATGAAGTTGATCCTGCCCTCTTCACCGGCCTTTTTCAGCAGGGCGAAGGCCTGATGCTGCAGGGCGCCGCCCTTGGTGTCCTCGGTGCCCACGTTGAGCAGGCCCACCCTGGGCGAATCGCAGCCCATGATCTTCTTCGCGTAAAAGCTGCCCATGTAGGCAAACTGCAGGAGGTATTCCGCCGTGCACTCCACATTGGCGCCGCAGTCGATGAGCATGACCCCATGCTCCCCGGCGGGCAGTACGGGGGCCAGCGCCGCCCGGCGGATGCCCCGGATGCGCTTGACCGTCAGGGTCGCGCCGGTGAGCAGCGCGCCGGTGCTGCCGGCAGAAACCACCGCGTCGCCCTTGCCCTCCCTGAGCAGGTTCAGGGCCACGGCCATGGAAGAGTCCTTTTTCCGCCGGGTGGCGGTGCTGGGGTCGTCCTCCATGGAGATGACCTCTCTGGCGTCCACAATGTCTATCTCCGTGCAGCCCTCGTTTTCCAGGCAGGCGCGCACATCCTCCGCGCGGCCCACCAGCGTGACCTCCACGCCCAGGCGCTGCTTTGCCATAACCGCGCCCTTAACGATTTCCGCGGGGGCGTTGTCGCCGCCCATTGCGTCAATGATGATCCTCAACTTGAAATACCTCCCCTTCAATGAGCCTGTCTATAATCTCCAGGGAACGGGCGGAGATCGCCGCGTTCTTGTTTCTCTTTCCTTTTACCCTGTGGTCAAGGGGTGTAATGATGCCGAAATTGATGTTCATGGGCTGGAAATCGCCCACGCTGCCGCCGGAGATATACAGCCCCAGAGCGCCGATGGCCGTCTCCTGGGGGAAGTCCACCGGGGGCAGGCCCAGAACTCTGGCCGCCGTCTCGATGCCCACCAGCATACCGGAGGCAGCGGACTCCACATAGCCCTCCACGCCGGTCATCTGCCCGGCAAAGCTGATCCTGGGCTCGCTACGCAGCCGGTAATACCGGTCCAGCAGTCTGGGACTGTTCAGATAAGTATTGCGGTGCATCACCCCGTAGCGCACAAACTCCGCGTTCCGCAGCGCCGGGATCATGGAGAACACCCGCTTCTGCTCGCCCCAGGTCAGGTGGGTCTGAAAGCCCACCATGTTATAAATCGTCCCGTCCGCGTTGTCCCGCCGGAGCTGGACCACGGCGTAATTTTCCTTCCCCGTTCTGGGGTCCTTCAGCCCTACCGGCTTTAAGGGCCCGTAGCGCAGGGTGTCCACGCCCCGCCGGGCCATGACCTCCACGGGCATACAGCCCTCGAACACGCCGCCGTCGTCAAAGCCGTGGATTTCCGCCTCTTTGGCGGAGACAAGCTCTGTGACAAAGGCCAGATACTCCTCCTTGTCCATGGGGCAGTTTACATAATCCGCCGTCCCCTTGTCGTAGCGGGAGGCGAAGAAGGCGCTGTCCATATCCACGCTCTCCAGCGTGACGATGGGGGCCACCGCGTCGTAAAAGTGCAGGTCGCTGTCCGGGCAGAGGGCGGCGATCTTTTCGGCAATGGCGTCGCTGCTCAGAGGGCCGGTGGCGATGACCACCTCTCCCTCCGGGATCTCCCTTGCCTCGGCCTCAATAATCTCCACATTGGGGTGGCTTCTCAGCTTTTCGGTGATCGTCCGGGAAAAGCCCTCCCGGTCCACGGCCAGAGCGCCCCCGGCGGCCACGCGGTTCTGATCCGCGCTGGCCATAATGAGGGAGCCCATTTTCCGCATCTCCGCCTTGAGAAGGCCCACGGCGTTGCTCAGCTCGTCGCTCCTCAGGGAGTTGGAGCACACCAGCTCCGCAAACAGGGGGGAGCTGTGGGCCGGGGTCATTTTATTGGGTTTCATCTCCACGAGGCGCACCCTGACGCCCCGCCGGGCCAGCTGCCAGGCGCATTCGCTTCCGGCAAGTCCCGCGCCCAGTACCGTTACTGTTCTCATTCTTTATTCCTTTGCTTCCGCCGTTTTCTTTGCGGCAGGCTTTTTCGCTGTTGTTTTCCTGGCTGTGGTGGTTTTCTTTGCTGTGGTGGTTTTTTTGGCCGTCGTAGTTTTCTTCGCCGCCGTAGTTTTCTTTGCCGCCGTGGTTTTCTTTGCGGTGGTTGTTTTCTTGGCTGCCGTTGTTTTCTTTGCCGCCGTGGTTTTCTTCGCCGTCGTTGTTTTCTTCGCCGCGGCAGTCTTTTTCGCGGCGCCTGTTTTCTTTTCGGCCTCCGCCTTCTTTGCGGCCTTCTTTGCCTCCGCCTCGGCCTTTTCCTCCGGGGTCTTTTTCTTATAGACCCGCTTATCCTCGGGCACAAAGTTGGGGCAGCTCTCGTTGATGCAGAAGGATTTCAGCGGCCCTCTGCCGCTGCGCTTGAACATGGTCTTGCCGCAGGCGGGACAGTAGTCCTTGGTGGGCACGTCCCAGGTGATGAAGCCGCAGTCCACACCCCGCTCGCAGGCATAGAACACATAGCCCTTCTTGGAGGTGCGCTTCAAAATCCTGCCGCCGCACTTGGGGCATTTACCGGGCATTTCGATGACGATGGGCTTGGTAAAGGTGCACTCCGGGAAGCCGGGGCAGGCCAGGAAATGGCCGAATTTGCCCTTTTTCACCACCATCTGGCGGCCGCAGACCTCGCAGTACTCGTCGCTGAGCACGTCCGGCACCTTCAGCTTCACGCCGTCCATGGCGGTCTCCGCCTGGTTCATCTCCTGGTCGAAGTCCTTGTAGAAATCCGCCAGGACCTCTCTCCATTGGGCTCTGCCGTTTTCGATCTCGTCCAGCTCGGCCTCCATGTGGTTTGTGAATTTCAGATCCACGATGTCGGCAAAGTGCTCCTTCATCATGCCTGTCACCACCTCGCCCAGAGGCGTGGGGCGCAGGTACTTGCCCTCCTTGATCACATAGTCGTGGGAGGTGATGGTGGATATGGTGGGTGCGTAGGTGGAGGGGCGGCCTATGCCCTTCTCCTCCATGGCGCGGATCAGCGTGGCCTCGGTATAGCGGGCGGGGGGCTGGGTAAACTGCTGGTCCGGGAGCATTTTTTCCAGGGTCAGCCGCTCCCCCTGGCTGAGAGAGGGCAGAGGATTGGCAAGCTCGGCGCTCTCCTCGTCCTTGGCCTCCTCGTACACGGCGGTATAGCCGGGGAATTTCAGCTCGGAATAATTGGCGCGGAAATTGTAGCCATTGGACACCACGTCCACCGCCACGCTGTCATACACCGCGTTTGCCATCTGGCAGGCGGTGAAGCGGCCCCAGATCAGCCGGTACAGGCGGTACTGCTCCTGGGTCAGGTCCTTTCGCACCTGCTCCGGGGTCAGGAACACGTCGGTGGGGCGGATGGCCTCATGGGCGTCCTGGGCGCCGGCCTTGGTCTTGAAGCGGCGGGGCTGGCTGGGGGTGTACTGGCTGCCGTAGCGCTCGGTGATAAAGGCTCTTGCCGCGGCCAGGGCCTCGTCGGAAAGGCGCAGAGAGTCGGTTCTCATGTAGGTAATCAGACCGATGCTGCCCCTGCCGCTGATCTCCACGCCCTCATAGAGCTGCTGGGCAATGGACATGGTGCGCCGGGGCGTCATGCTCAGGCGGCGGGAGGCCTCCTGCTGCAGGGTGGAGGTGATGAAGGGGGGCGCAGGGCTGCGCTGCTTTTCTCCCCGCTTCACGGTGTTGACGATAAAGGGCTCATCCTTTACCGCGTCAATGACCGCGTTGACCTCATCCTCGCTGTGAAGCTCCTGCTTTTTATCGTTTTTGCCGTAAAAGCGGGCGGTAAAGCTGCCGGCGCCGTCGCCCCGGCTGAGATTTGCGTCCAGAAGCCAGTATTCCTGGCTTTTGAAGTTTTTGATCTCCTCTTCCCGGTCTACCACCATGCGGGTGGCCACAGACTGGACACGGCCTGCGGAAAGGCCGGTCTTGATCTTTTTCCAGAGCAGCGGAGAGAGCTTATAGCCCACAATGCGGTCCAGAATACGCCTGGCCTGCTGGGCGTCCACCAGGTCCTGGTCGATGGCCCTGGGGTTCTGAATACTCTCCGTGACCACCTTTTTCGTGATCTCGTTGAAGGTGACCCGCTTCACCTTATCGTCCGGCAGGTCAAGCAGCTCCTTCAGGTGCCAGGATATGGCCTCCCCTTCCCGGTCAGGGTCGGTGGCCAGATACACGGTTTTGGCGGACTTTGCGTCCTTTTTCAGCTCCGCGATCAGCTCTTTTTTGTCCCGGACGGGGATATACTGGGGCTCGAAGCCGTGCTCGATATCCACGCCCATCTTGCTCTTGGGCAGATCCCGCAGGTGTCCCATGGAGGCCTTCACCTTATAGTCCCCGCCCAGATATTTTTCGATGGTCTTTGCCTTCGCCGGAGATTCGACGATGACAAGATCCTTTGCCTTTGCCATTATGCGTCCTCACTTTTTTGCTGTATTCAATGCTATGCGCTTTCCGGGCTCACGTTTGATAAAGCCCTTGATCTCAAGCACAGTAAGCTGGGCGAGTACCTTCGGGGTACTCAGCCCGGTTTTTTCGATCACATCGTCGATGTGGCTTGCCCCCCTGTCAATGGCGCTGATGATCCTCAGCTGCTCCTCACTGAGCTGGGCAAGCTGCTCTTTCAAGTCAATATATCCTCTGCTCTTTTCCTTGTCAATGCCTTTTTTTCCGCTCTCAGCTTCCCTCTCCCCGTTTTCGGGCGGATTTTCGCTGATTTCCGGCATCCCGACAGCTTCCGCCTGCCGGAGCTTTCCGGGAAACAGCGCTTCAAACTCGCAGAGGACATCCCAGCCGGTCCGTACCGGCTTGGCCCCTTCCTGCATAAGGGAGATGGTCCCGGCGCTGTTGGGCGCGTCCACATTGCCGGGCACGGCGAAAATCTCCTTGCCCTGCTCGTTGGCCTCCGCCGCAAACAGCAGCGCACCGCTTTTCTCCGGCGCCTCCACCACCGCCACGCCTACGGAGATTCCGGCCGAAATGCGGTTTCTCTCCCGGAAATGACTTCTCAGCGGCTGGGTTCCCGGCGGATACTCGCTGATCAGCGCACCCCTTGCGGCCACGTCCCGGGCCAGGCTCCCCTTCTCCAGATCGTGGGAGGTGCCCAGCACGCCTACGCATATGCCCTCTGCCATCAGTGCGCCCCTGGCCGCCGCGGCGTCTATGCCGGCGGTGAGTCCGGAGACAACGATCCCGCCGCACTTTGCGATCTCATAAGCCAGCCTGCTGCCTGTTTTCAGGCCGTAGGGGCTGGCTTTCCGGGTGCCGATGACGGCAATGGCGGCCTCATCGTCCAGCTCCGGCAGTTTCCCTTTGACATAGATTACCGCAGGCGGGGCAAAGATATTCCTGAGCCGCCGGGGGTAATCCGCGTCCTGCATGGTGACAGGGCGGAGTTCCAGCCGGCGGCAGTCCGCCAGGATCTCCTCAACCCCGGACAGGTCCCGGCTTTCCAGAATGGCGGCGTCCCCGGCGGAAAGGCCTTTGATCCGTCCAAACTCGCCGTGCGGGGCGAAAAATGCCGCTTCCGCGTCGCCGTAATGGCGCAAAAGCGCGGCTTTTGCGGCAGAACTGACCCCGGTCTGTGCGGAGAGCCAGACCCAGTATTTGATGGAAGCCACTGCCTTTCACCACGCTTTCTCTCTATTTTTTTATTGTGGATTTTTATTTTGACATCTCCCACATCAGCACGGAGGCGGCCACCGCCGCGTTCAGCGATTCGCTGTCCGGCTCCATGGGGATGATGATCTGCCCGTCGCACAGGGCAAGAAACTCCCGGCTCAGCCCCTGCCCTTCGCTGCCGATGGCTACGGCGGAGCGGCGGAGCGCTGTCTCCCGCACGTCCCGGGCCTGATCACTGAGGGCCGCGCCGTAAAGGGGCAGGCCGTTTTTCCTCAGCAGAGCCTTCAGCTCGCTCAGCTCCAGCTGCTCCACCCGCTGGCGGAAGATTGCCCCCATGGTGGCCCGCACCGTCTTGGGATTGTACAGATCCGCGCAGGCCCCTGCCAGCAGCACCGCGCCGATGCGCAGCAGGGTGGCAGGCTCGTACAGAGCCGG
>JALFOM010000001.1 GCA_022782265.1 Clostridiales bacterium
GCCCCAGGTGAAGGCCATTTACCCCTCCTTCGATGTGGTGCCGCCCCACCTGATCTCCGGCGTGGTCACGGACAAGGGCGTGTATGTGCCCTATGTGCTGGACCAGTACTTTGACACGGAAGCCAAAGTGTTCTATTGAGAAGACTGATGTATAAAAAGGAGTGTGTTTTAAGAAAGTTTATGTACGCGCGCCTTATCCGCAGCGGTGCCTGGAGGAACTGGGGACGATGTTTGACGAAGTGGTCTATGAGCCCTGGACCAGCAACGGAGAGCGGTTCTATGAGGATGAGATGCTGGAAAATCTGCTCCGGGTACAGCCGGATGTGCTGATCACTGAGCTGGATCGGATCACTCCCAAGGTCTTGAATGGATAGGCTGCTCTTGGAGAGCTTACCGAATTGAAAGAACACAACCCCGGAGGGATTACCCTCCGGGGTTGTGTTATAGGAATGCCCAAAGCAAAGGGGATTGCGCTCAGTACATGCTGATGTCCAGGCTTTCGTCATCCGTGCCTTTTTCAATGGCCCGGATCTCCACGAAGTAGTTCAGGGTGGGATTCACTTCCACCTGGACCCGGTCGCCCACCTTGCGGCCCATGAGAGCCTTACCCACCGGAGATTCCTTGCTGATAAGGCCTTTCAGGGCGTCCTGGCGCAGCGTGGTGACGATGCGGATGTCCATCTCCTTTTTCACCATCTCGTTGTAGATCGTCACCTTGTCAAACAGGCCCACGGCATCCTCCTGGGGCTTCACCTGGATGACCTTGGCGGTGCGGATCATCCGCTCCAGATAGCGGATGCGGCTCTCATTGCGGTTTTTGGCCTGCTTGGCGCATTTATACTCGTAGTTCTCACTGAGGTCGCCGAAAGCTCTGGCTGTCTGGACCTCCTCGATCAGCTGGGGACGCAGCACCCGTATCCGGTGGTCGATCTCCTCCTGCATTTTTTTAATATCTACCTCTGTCAGTTCGTCGTACATAACCTTGTACCTCCTGTGTCTGATCCTGCCGCGGCGGCAGGTTGCTTTTGAACCAGTATACCACGCATTCCTCCGCGATGGAACAGGAGAAAACCCCTCCCGGCGCTTTGAGCTGTATTCATCGCATTTTCTGCTCAGATAATCCATGGCGATCGATGCAAAAGCAGCTGAGCCTTTTTCGATCACTGTTTCATCCAAATCAAAGTAGGGATTGTGGACAGGAAATTGGGTGCGCGGAGTACCGTCGGAAGACCCAACGACCATGAAGACAGACGGTACTTTTCGCTGATAAAACACCGATTTTTATGGACTCATCCGCGAAAAAGCCCTTGTCGAAAATATCCCGTACGTTTTCCTGCACCTTTGGGACCATGGCCGGGTCGTTGTATGCAGGGAAACACCGGCCAATGTAGTTGAGATGAAAAAGAAAACCTGGAGCCGTCAAGGCTCTAGGTTTTCTGGTTTGTTTGGTATGAAAAATATGACGAAAGCCGGTAAGAGGGTTTATCCATTAAAAAGATGCTTGTTGGATTTCTTTGCTGCGGATTGATATGGGCAGTGTGTGGGAAGCACCGGATGGCGGAAGGTATTTTTACATATACGCTTTGAAAATCTGGAGTATTTATGCGCTGGCTGCTTTGATACCAAGCTCGGCGCCGCGCCGCTTACCGCTTATGACACACCAGTTGGCCGTTTTCCGCGTCCAGTACCAGGGTGCTGCCGGCGGGAAGCTCGCCCCGCAGGATCTCTTTGGCGATCAATGTCTCGGCGCTGCTCTGGAGGTACCGCTTCAGAGGACGGGCTCCGTACACCGGGTCGAAGCCCCGGTCGATCAGCAGCGTTTTGGCGCTGCCGGTGACCTCCAGCTTCAGCGTCTTTTCCGCCAGGCGCCGCTTCAGCCCCTGCATGAGGATGTCGATGATACCGTTCAGATTCTCTTTGGTCAGGGGCTTGAACAGAATGATCTCGTCCAGCCGGTTCAGAAATTCAGGCCGGAAGGAGGCACGCAGCTCCGCCATCACGGCGCTCCGGGCATCCTCGGAGATGCTGCCGTCGGGCTGGATGCCGCCCAGCAGCTCCTGGGAGCCCAGGTTGGAGGTCAGAATGATGATGGTGTTCTTGAAATCCACCGTCCGGCCTTGGGAGTCGGTGATACGGCCGTCATCCAAAATCTGCAGCAGGATATTGAACACATCCGGGTGGGCCTTTTCCACCTCGTCGAACAGCACCACGCTGTACGGCTTGCGGCGGACGGCCTCTGTCAGCTGGCCGCCCTCGTCGTAGCCCACATATCCGGGAGGCGCGCCGATGAGCCGGGACACGGAGAACTTCTCCATATACTCCGTCATATCAATGCGCACCAGGTTGTGCTCATCGTCAAACAAGCATTCGGCCAGGGACTTTGCCAGCTCCGTCTTGCCCACGCCGGTGGGCCCCAGGAACAGGAAGCTGCCGATGGGGCGGTTGGGGTCGGCGATGCCGGCGCGGGAGCGCTGAATGGCCTCCGTCACCAGCCGCACGGCCTCGTCCTGACCCACCACCCGCTTGTGAATGACATCATCCAGGTGCAGCAGCTTCTCCCGTTCGCCTTCCATGAGGCGGCTGACGGGGATGCCCGTCCACTTGGCCACGATGTCGGCGATCTCATTCTCCGTGACTGTGTCATGGACCATGGTGTTGTCCCCGGCATGCTGCTCGGCCAGAGCCTCCGCCGCTTTCAGCTCTTTTTCCAGCGCGGGCAGATCGGAGTATCTCAGCTTGGCGGCTGTTTCATATTCCAGCCGGGACTGGGCCTGCTCGATCTGGCCCTGAAGCTGCTCCAGCCTGCCCTTCAGCTCCTTGACCTGATCCACACTGTGTTTTTCCGCCTCCCAGCGGGATTTCAGCGCGTTGAACTGCTCTTTTTCGTCGGCCAGCTCCTTCTTTAATTCCTCCAGGCGGTCCCGGGAGAGCTGGTCATCCTCCTTTTTCAGGGCCATCTCCTCGATCTCCTGCTGCATGATCTTCCGCCGCAGGTCATCCAAAGACGCGGGCATGGAGTCGATCTCCGTGCGGATCATGGCGCAGGCCTCGTCCACTAGGTCGATGGCCTTATCCGGCAGGAAGCGGTCGGTGATATAGCGGTTGGAGAGGGTGGCCGCGGCCACCAGGGCGTTGTCATGGATGCGGACGCCGTGGAAGATCTCATAGCGGTCCTTCAGACCCCGGAGAATGGAGATGGTGTCCTCCACCGTGGGCTCGTCCACCTGCACCGGCTGGAACCGGCGCTCCAGAGCGGCGTCCTTTTCGATATACTGCCGGTACTCGTCCAGCGTTGTGGCGCCGATGCAGTGCAGCTCACCCCGGGCCAGCATGGGCTTTAAGAGGTTCCCCGCGTCCATAGAGCCCTCGGTCTTGCCCGCGCCCACAATGGTGTGGA